>DASVLX010000154.1:0-6637 GCA_036384655.1 Pseudonocardiaceae bacterium | reverse complement strand
CGGCACGTCGGTGGAACTGGAGCACGCCTACCGGCACGACAGCGAACTGCCGACCGGCTGGTTCGGCTTCGACCTGGTGACCACCTGGGCGAAGACGCGCTATGGCGTCGGCCAGGACGGTTGGTCGCTGACCCTGTCCACCGGCTGCACGGCCGGCCTGGACGCGCTGGGCAGCGGCTACGACGCGATCGCCGGCGGCCGCACCGGCCGGGTGCTGGTCGTCTCCGCCGAGGCCACCATGTGCCCGATCGTGGTGGGAGCGTTCCAGAAGATCGGCGCGCTGTCCGACCGCGACGTGCCACCGGAGCAGGCGTCCTGCCCGTTCTCGCGCAACCGCGACGGCTTCGTGCTCGGTGAGGGTGCCGCCGCCGTCATCCTCGAGGACCGCGACCTGGCCCTGGCCCGTGGCGCCACGCCGCTGGTGGAGGTGCTCGGCTGGGCGACGGTGTCCAGCGCCTACCACATGACCAGGATCCGGACCACCGGCGAGGACATCGCCGCGTCGGTGCGCCAGGCGCTGGCCGACGCGGAACTGCCGGCCGACGCCGTGCAGGCGCTGGACGCGCACGGCACGTCCACCCGCCTCAACGACGCCAGCGAGACCGCCGCCTACCACGACGTGTTCGGCGACCGTGCCGACCGGCTGCCGGTGGTGGCGCAGAAGGGCGTCAACGGCCACGCCCTCGGCGCGTCGAACCTGCTGGAGATCGCCGGCATCGGCCGGTACCTGCCGGCCGGCGTGCTGCCGCCGACCGCCAACACCACCAAGGAAACGCTCGACGTGCCGCTGGACGTGGTGCTGGACGAGCCGCGCATGGCGGAGCCAGAAATCCTGGTGAAGACCAGCAGCGGGTTCTCCGGCATCCACACCGCGGCCGTGCTGCGGAGGGTCTCATGAGGACGGTCCTGGACACGATCGAGGTGGCCGCGTCGGTGGCCACCCTGCCCACCGGCGAGCGGGCCCGGATTCAGCTGGGCCGCTCCGGTCCGCGTGGCCGTGGCGACCACGTCGACCTGCCCATCTTCCAGCGGGACCCGCGCCAGGTAGCCGGCGTGCCGTCCCGGCTGCGGCGGCAGATCGACCGGTTCTCCGCCCTGGCCTACGTGGCGGTCAGCGAACTGCTGGACGAACTGCCGGCCGGCCAACGGCCGCCGCGCGAGCGGATCGGCGTGTTCCTGGCCAACACCAGGGCGGGCTGGTCGTACGGCGAGCCGCAGTTGGGCCTGCTGGTGGACGGCGGCCCCACGCCGATGCACGCCTACCAGGCGACCGCGTGGTTCCCGGCGGCGGCGCAGGGCGAGGTCACCATCGGCCTTGACCTGCGTGGCAGCGCCAAGACCGCGGCCGGCCGGATCTCCGGGTTCGGCGAGGCGCTGTGGCTGGGTAGGGACGCGCTGGAGCGCGACGCGGTGGACCTGGCCGTCGTCGGCGCCGTCGAGTCGCTGGCGAACGGTTTCGTGCTGCGCGACTGGGCGTCGGCGGAACCGTTGCCCAGCACCGGTCCGGCCGAGGGCGCCGTCGTCTTCGCGTTGCGCCGCACCGGTTCCGGCCGGGCGCGGCTGCGCGACCTGCGGTTCGGCGGCACCGATGACACCGATCCCGGCTCGGGCGACTGGGTGCCGACGCTGTCCGCGGCCGCGCGACTGCACGAGGCGCTCAGTGGTGGCTCCGCCGGCGTGACGGTGTCGCTGGGTGGCGGCTACGCCGTCACCGTCGATCACCCGGAATCCGACCACCCGGCAACCGACCACACCACAACCGATCACACCGAAGCCCGGAGGCAACCGTGACCACGGTACTGAGTCAGGTCAACAAGGTGGACGACCTCGCCGGCGAGGCCCGGCACGAGCTGCTCGTGCCCGGCGCGCCCCGTGAGGTCTTCGAGATGACGCGGGACGTCACCCGCTGGCACGAGTACATGCCCGCCGTGACGGCCGCCGAGTTCATCAAGGACACCGAGAACGAGGACATCGTCGAGATCACCGCCGAGGCCAACGACCAGAAGCACACCTGGCAGTCGCGGCGGGCCATCGACCGCACGGCGTTGACGATCGAGTTCAACCGCATCGGCGCGACCGAGCCGCTGGTCCGGATGACCGGCAAGTGGGAGTTCATCCCGGAGGGCGACCAGACCCGGGCCGTGCTCACCCACCGGTTCGCCACCACGACCCCGGAGGCGTTCCGCTTCTTCGCCGACGCCACCCGCTCCAACGCCACCCGCGACCTGGAGGGGCTGGCGAACTACTTCATCACGAGGAGCGCCTCATGACCGCGCCGCTTTCGGGCAAGGTCGCCCTGGTCACCGGCGGCACCCGGGGCATCGGGTCGGCGTGCGCCACCAAGCTCGGCGAGCTGGGCGCCGACATCGTGATCACCGGAACGTCGCAGCAGACCGTGGACGAGGGCCTGCGCCGGCTGAAGGACGCCGGCATCGCGAACGCCACCGGGCACATCGCCGACGTGCGTTCGCAGGACAGCATCGACGCGCTGTTCGACGCGGTGCTCGCCGAGTCGGGCCGGGTGGACGTGCTGGTGAACAACGCCGGCCTCGGTGGCGGCGGCTGGACCCACGAGATCCCCTACGAGGTGTGGGAACGGCTGATCGACGTCAACCTCAACGGCACGTTCCGGGTCACCCGCACCTGGCTGATCCGGTCGGGCGCCCGGGAACGCAACTGGGGTCGCGTGATCAATATCGCGTCCACCGGCGGCAAGCAGGGCGTGCAGTTGGCGGTCGCCTACACCGCGAGCAAGCACGGCGTGGTCGGCCTGTCCAAGGCGCTGTCGTACGAGGTGGCGCGGCACAACATCACCGTCAACGCGGTGTGCCCCGGCTTCGTGGAGACCGAGCTGTCGCAGGGCGCGCGGGAGCGCTACGCGGCCGCCTGGGGCATCACTGCGGAGGAGGTGCTGGCCAAGCAGAACGCCCGGTTCCAGTTGGGCCGGCACGTGCGGCCGGACGAGGTCGCCCGGCTGGTCGGCTTCCTCGCGGTGCCCGAGGCGGAGGCCATCACCGGCCAGGCGATGAACGTGTGCGGCGGCCTGGGCCTGTACTGAGGTCGGCGACCGGGAAGGACATGAGGGAGACCAGATGAGCACCCAAGCGATTCAGGACACCACCCACTCGGTGGTGAACACGGCGGACCTCGACACGCCGGTCGAGCGGGTCTGGCGTGCCGCCACCGAGATCGAGCGCTGGCCGGAGATCTTCCCCTGGGTTCTGGCCAGCCACCGGATCCCGCTCGGCGGCGACGACATCATCATGGAGATGACGGTCGACAACGAGCTCGGCCAGAACACCGTCCGGTCCCGGCGCCACTACACGCCGGCGGGGTTCCGCATCGACTTCGAGATGTGGACCCTGCCGGCGACCATCGCGACCATGACCGGGCACTGGCGGATCGAGCCGCTGCCCGAGGGCGCCCGGCTCGTCATGGTGCACGACTTCGTGCCGCGGCCCGACGGCCCGCTCGACGCGGACGAACTGGGCGCGGCCCTGTTCCGGACGAACGAGCATGTGCTCGACGCGCTGAAGTCGTGGCTCGGGTCGCATCCGGACGAGCTCGTCGGTCCGGCCGATCAGGGCGATGTCGAGGGCGGTGTCGAGGGCGGTGTCGAGGGCGATGTCGAGGACACCTCCGGACCGCGCACCGCGGCCAACGGCATCTCGCCGGCGACGTTCCAGCGGTACGAGGTGTTCTTCAGCCGGCTCGGCCTCGCCGGGCTGGGCTGGGGCGACATCACGAACGTGCTGACGCACCTCGGCGAGACCGCGTCCGGCGACTGGGCGGACTGGCACCGGCGCTGGTCCGACCTCGGCCTGCACTACGAGCGTTGGTTCGGCGCCGAGGTCGCCGCCGGTCACCTGGAGACCGCGCGGACCTGCGTGCGGAAGGCCGCCGCGTGCCACCACTTCGCGGAGTTCTTCCACCTCGACGACCTGGCCGCCAAGGACGCCAGCCGCCGGCGCGTCACCGAGGTGTTCGACAGCGGCATCCCGTTCCTGCGCGAGCGGGTCACGCCGCTGGCGATCCCGTACCCGGGCGACGGAGCGGGCGACACCCTGCCCGGTTACCTGATCGCACCGCCGGCCGGTGACGGGCCATGGCCGACCGTGGTGCTGGTCAACGGCCTGGACTCGGCCAAGGAGGTGGAGCTGTTCGCCTTCGCCAGGGAACTGACCGCCAGGGACATGGCCGCGGTCGTGTTCGACGGCCCGGGCCAGGGCGTGCTGGCAGGCCACCTGCCGCTGGTGCCGAACTTCGAGGACGTGGTGGCGGCCGTGCTGGCCACCGCCCGCGATCTGTCCGAAGTGGACGCCGACCGGATGGGCATCTTCGGCGTGAGCTTCGGCGGTTACCTGGCCGCCCGCGCCGCCGCCCAGCTCGGCGGTTTCAAGGCCTGCGTCAATCTCTCCGGTGGCTTCGACTACGACAACTACCGGCAGATCAACCCGTTGGTGCGCAGCGTTTTCCGGTACGTCTTCGGCGAGCCGGACGACGACGCGATGGCGCGGTTGTGCGAGCGGTCCGTGAACCTGCGGGACACACCACCGCTGACCATCCCGCTGCTGGCCATCCATGGTGAGTTGGACACGATCACGCCGATCGAGTCCTGCGATCGCATGCTCGCCTGGGCGACCGGCGAAACCAGGCTGATCCGCTACCCGGGTGAGCGGCATGTCGCCACGAACTACTTCGGCGACTTCATCCCGCGGTTCAGCGACTGGCTCGCCGACCGGCTGAAGGCCCGGTCATGACGGCGACCACACCGGCGACCACACCGGCGACCACACCGGCACCGGCCGCGCCAGCGGCGGCACGCCCCACGATCGTCGACCTGTCCGTCACGGTGGACCCGGCTCACTGGGAGCCGAATCCGGTGCGCCGCACGGTGGTCGGTCACCAGGAGGGCGCCGACCTGCTCGGCAGGTCCTACGCCTACCTGCGGGCCCGCAACCGGTTCGACCGGTGGGTGAAGCTGCTGCGGCACCGCCTCGGCAGCGGCGTGACCCACCGAGACTTCCCCGCCGGGGAAGGGCTGTCCCTGATGAAGTACACGCTCACCACGCACACCGGCACGCATATGGACGCCCCGTACCACTACGGGACGTCCGTGCCGGGCGGCGAGGCGCTGCGGACGGTCGGCGAGATCCCGCTGGACTGGTGCCACGGCGACGGCGTGCTGCTGGACGTGTCGGCCGGCCCGGCGGACACGGCGGTCACCGAGGCCGAGATCCGCGCGGAGTTGGACCGGATCGGCTACCAGATCAAGCCGCTGGACATCGTGCTGTTGCGCACCGCCGGCGACAGCGAACTGGGCACACCCGGTTACTTCCAGCGGTTCCGCGGGGTCACCAGGGCGGCGACGGAGTACCTGGTGGCGCGGGGAGTCCGGGTGATCGGCGTGGACAGCTTCAGCTTCGACGCGCCGTTCCTGCGGATGCTCGACGAGTACCAGCGCACCGGCGACCAGGCGGCGCTCTGGCCGGCGCATTTCTACGGCCGGGAGCGGGAGTACTGCCAGCTGGAACGGCTGACGAACCTGGAGGCGCTGCCGAAGCCCTACGGGTTCACGGTCAGTTGCTTCCCGGTCAAACTGGCCGGCGCCGACGCGAGCTGGTCCCGGGTGGTGGCGATCCTGCCACCCGAGGAGAGCTGACACCGCGATCACGAGAGGCGCCTCCGATCCGATCGGAGGCGCCTCTCGTCGTTCCCGTGTTGGCGTGCGGTCAGGTGCCGGCGTGGCCGGAGCGAGGCCGGGGCACCGACGCGTGGGCCGACCGGTACCAGAGCGCGGCGAGCACCTCGAAGACCACCGGTGTGCGGCGCAGGTTGGCGCCGGTCAGTTCCTCGTACCTGCCGATGCGGTAGCGCACCGTGTTGGGGTGCACGAACAGACGCTCGGCGGTCTGCGAGACCCGGCGTCCCTGGTCCAGGTACGTCTGCAGGGTCTCCACGATCTCGACCGCGAACTCGTTGTGGCCCAACGGATCGAGGTAGCGCCGGCACAGCGCCTGGCCCACCGCCTCGTCCGAGCGGAGCGCGGCGGCCAGGGCGACACTCTCGAACTCGCACACCCCGGACATGCCACGGCTCTCCGCGACGTGCAGGGCGCGTGACGCCATCCGGAACGACTTGGCGAGCCACTGCACCGGACCGGCCGGGCCGATGCCGGAGATCCCGGGCACCGTGGCGGACGGCGGCGCCGGCACGAAGCCGACCAGGTCACCCCGCACGACGGCGCCGAGGCCGCCGCCCTTGGCGTGGCCGAACACGAATCCGTGCGCCCTGGCCAACTCGTCCAGCGACACGCCCCGCGCGGGCCGGGCCCGCAGCGCCCGGTACTGGCGTCGCGCGTCCACACCATGTGCCAACAGTTCCCGGCTCAGTTCGGCCCGCGGCAGTGTGCCGCGCAGCAGGCCGCGCAGGAACTCGGCCTGCCGCCGGGTGGCGTCCGGGCAGCCGGCCTCGTTGGTCGGCACGACCTGCATCGTTGGTTCGGCCATCGGGTCTGGCGTCGGTCGGGACACCTGACGTTGCGGCCGGTCCGTCGGCAGGCCGGCCACCAGGGTGCGCTGCAGCGCCCACCAGACCTCCATCGCCGTGCCCACGTCGCGTAGGTTCGCGCCGGTCC
>DASVLX010000153.1:0-12659 GCA_036384655.1 Pseudonocardiaceae bacterium | reverse complement strand
GCGCGGTGGCCGTCACCGGGACGAAGGCGCTGTCCACGGACCAGGTCGTGGCGGCGGCCGACATCAACCTCGGCACGCCGATGCTGCGGGTGTCCACATCGGACATAGCGAGGCGGGTGGCGACACTGCCCCGGGTGTCGGTCGCCGACGTGTCCCGGGGGTGGCCGTGGACGATCCGGATCGAGGTCACCGAGCGCACCGCGACCGCCGTGCTCTACGCCCCCGACGGCGTGCATCTGGTGGACAGCACCGGTTTCGATTTCGCCACCGTGCCGACCGCGCCGGCCGGCCTGCCGAAGCTCACCCTGCCGGCCGCGTCGCCGGCCGATGCGCGGACCAGGGCGGTGGAGACGGTGCTGGCCGCACTGCCCTCTCAACTACGCGGCCAGGTCGCCTCGATCGGCGCGGACACCCCGGCCAGCGTGCGGTTCCAGTTGACCAACGGCAAGGCCGTGATGTGGGGCGACGCCACGGACTCCGGCCGCAAGGCGGAGGTGCTGGCCGCGCTGCTCACCCGGCCGGGCAACGTCTACGACGTGTCCAGCCCCACGCTGCCCACGGTGTCATAGCCAGCACGGTGTCCTGACCAACACGGTGTCATAGCCAGCACGGTGTCCTGAGCAAATACGGTGTCCTGAGCAGTACCGCGTCCTGAGCCGGTGTCATCGGGCGGCCGTCAGGGATAGATCTGCCGCCAGTTCGCCACCGATGGTTTCCGGGTGCCCGCCGGACCCTGGCCGAGCAGCCAGAACAGATTGCTGGTCATCTTCTGCATCATCGGCGCCGGGCAGGACTGGGCCGAACACTGCTCCAGGGCCGGAATCCAGTTGTTGGTGCCGCTGTCCCACACCCCGGCCTTGCTCGCCGGGTCCGTGTAATAGGTCATGTCGGAGTAGAAGGTGCCGCCGTCGTGGCTGTTGTACTGGGCGTCGTTGGTGGACAGCGGCGAGTGCGCGAGCACCTGCACGTTGTCGGGGTGCCCGGTGCCGGGCTCCAGACTGTCCACATCGGAGGCTATGGCGGCCGGTACCACCGAGCCGTTCTTCAGGCCGGTGCCGCCGAAGATCCACGCGGACTCGTCCGAGACCACCAGGTTCCCGGCCGGCGCGCCGGGTTCCAGGAAGCCGTTGTACGCCTCACCGACGAAGTCGTTCTCCGGCCAGCTCGCCGGGGGAGAACCCCAGGTGTTGCCGGTGACCTCCAGCGGGTCGCCGTTGCCGTTGAGCGGGTCGGCGCGCGAGTCCCGGTAGTCGACCAGTTGGCGATTGGGTCCCAGCGGCGACGGTTGGGTGCGGACATGCCGGAGCACCGCGCTGGCGCCGAAGAACGCGACGTTCATGCCCTTCTGGACGGCCGCCACCGCGGCCTGCCGCTCCCGCAGAGACCAGCATTCGTCATGGCCGAGCGAGATGAGCACCCTGTGGTTGTTCAGGAACTCGGGGTGGTCGACCAGGGTCAGGTCGGTCGCGTAGCCGACGTCCAGGCCGTGCTGCTCCATGAACCGGACCAGCGGCGACTCCAGCCAGAGGAAGTCGCCGGTGCCCTGGCCACCCGCGTCCGCGAAGTCGTAGGGCCGGTCGTAGCTGACCACCCGGGCCCGTGAGCACAACGGGTACACGTTCGACGGGCAGGAACCGATGCCCTGGTAGTAGTCGTAGCCGCCGTAGGGGTTCCACGCCTGCCAGGTGAAAACGTCGTTCTTGACCAGATAGGCCGAGTGGCTGTCCGGGTCCCACACGGTCAGCGGCACATAGCTCTGCTCGTTGCCGGCACCAACCAGTTTGAGCAGGTAGTCGCCCTGCACGAAGTCGGTCGTGATGGTGAATGTCAGCGACGGCGTCCAGTTGTCGCAGGAAACCATGTTGATGCCCGACGTGAGTGGACAGGCGGCCTGCTGTTTCCCGGCGGCGTCCCGGGACTGCCAGACCAGCCGCGCGCCGACGCCGCCGTAGTAGCCGACCCGGTAGGCCTCGACGTGGAAGCGCGGCGCGGTGGTCGACACGTAGAGCGTGACCGTCTGGCCGGAGTCCGCGTAGGTGGTGTTCGCCCAGCCCTCGATCCTGCCGGTGGCCGGCGCGCCGGCGATCCGCCAGCCGGGCGAGCCGTGCTTGGCGTTCTCCGCGATCACCCAGTTCGCCTTGACGCCGTCGGCGGCCAGGTAGGTGGGCGCGCTCGCGCTGGGTAGTCCGGAGGTCGTGGTGCCGCCGGATCGCGACGCGGGCGCGGCCGGCGTCGAGCCGGTCGTACAGCCGGCGATCAGGCTTGCCATCAGCGCCATCGCCAGCATGGTCGGTGCCACGACAACAGCCAGGACACGCGAGAACCGGAATCTCCGACTGGAGACTTTCACCACATCCGCCCGTGATCATTTTCTGGGAAGCCGACCCCCCAGGCGAAAAAGTGAACCACACTCTCCGTAACGACGCGCAGGATGTCCGGGGCGTGCCCGGACGATCGCGGGCCGAAACCAGGCCGCCGAGGCACATCCCGGCCCCTCCGGCCGTGGTCCGCCGCCTGTGGACCACGAAAACCCCGGTGAGCCGCCCGGTCACCGCGCGCGGCGGACGCGACGGTGGGTGTTGGGGTTGCCTGAGTGGCTGTTGATTCACATGATCGAGGAGACTGCGCGCGACCGCGATCATCTCGATATCCTGAGACAACTGGCGGACGGGTGGCCTGAGACCGGTGGACACGTGTGGGTATATCCGGCGTGGCTGCTGGACCCAGCCTTTTTCGGTGCCTACCGTCCTCAGCAGTACAACGGGGTTGACATGACCCTCAATCGTTACTTGAGAGTCATGCCGGTCGGTTCGGTCACTCGTGATCGTGCCCGGCGCAGAAACACCGTCGCTCACCACGACGGCCACGATCAGGGAGGCGGTTGTCGATGACACCCCCGCACAACTACCTTGCGGTGATCAAGGTCGTCGGCATCGGCGGCGGCGGCGTCAACGCCGTCAACCGCATGATCGAGGTAGGGCTCAAGGGCGTTGAGTTCATCGCGGTCAACACCGACGCGCAGGCTCTGCTGATGTCGGACGCCGATGTCAAGCTCGACATCGGTCGCGAGCTGACCCGTGGACTGGGCGCCGGCGCGAATCCGGAGGTCGGGCACAAGGCCGCCGAGGATCATCGCGAGGAGATCGAGGAAGTCATCAAGGGCGCCGACATGGTCTTCGTGACCGCCGGCGAGGGTGGCGGCACTGGCACCGGTGGCGCCCCGGTGGTCGCCGCGATCGCGCGCAAGCTCGGCGCGCTGACCATCGGCGTGGTCACCCGCCCGTTCTCCTTCGAGGGCAAGCGGCGGGCCAAGCAGGCCGAGGACGGGATCACCGCGCTACGCAACGAGTGCGACACGTTGATAGTGATTCCGAATGACCGGCTGCTGCAGCTCGGCGATGTCGGCGTGAGCCTGATGGATGCCTTCCGGTCGGCCGACGAGGTGCTGCTGTCCGGTGTTCAGGGCATCACCGACCTCATCACCACCCCCGGTCTGATCAACCTGGACTTCGCCGATGTGAAGAGCGTGATGTCCGGCGCGGGCAGCGCGCTGATGGGCATCGGTTCGTCGCGCGGCGACGGGCGTGCCGTGCAGGCCGCCGAGAAGGCGATCAACTCGCCGCTGCTGGAAGCCTCCATGGACGGCGCGCACGGCGTGCTGCTGGCCATCGCCGGTGGCTCCGACCTCGGGCTGTTCGAGATCAACGAGGCCGCCTCACTGGTGCAGGAGTCCGCGCACCCCGACGCGAACATCATCTTCGGTACGGTGATCGACGACTCGCTGGGCGACGAGGTGCGGGTGACCGTGATCGCCGCCGGCTTCGACAGCGGCACGCCCACGCACAAGAAGCTTGACCCGCGTGGCGTGGTCAGCTCCCGGGGCACCATCGCGTCGGCGGAATCCGGCCAGCTCAGCGCGTCCGGTGCGGCCGCCGCCACGAGCGGCACGCCGTCGGACGGTTCGTCCACGACGTCCACACCGTCCGCGGTGCCGTCGAGCTCGTCGTCCTCGACCTCCTCGACGTCGTTCGGCACGTCGTCGGGTCGTTCGTACCCGCCGCCGTCGTCAACCTCCTCGTCGACGTCCTCGACGTCCCCGAATCACTCGACGCCGGGCTACTCCGGCTACTCGGGCTCCGGGCTGCCGCAGACCAGCGGGTCGAGCTACGGCTCGGGCCTGCCGGGTCGTGCCGTCCCGGTGGAGGACGACCCGGACGACGAGGTGGACGTGCCACCGTTCATGCGCCGTTGACGGCCGTGGTGGACGCGCCGCAACGGAAGCATGAGCTGGCGGATGCGCTGGCCGAGGTCCGCGAGCGCATCCGGTCCGCCTGTGTAGCGGCCGGCCGCCGGCCTGACGGGGTCGCGCTGCTCGCGGTGACCAAGACGTTCCCCGCCTCGGACGTGCTGTTGCTGGCCGAACTCGGGCTGACGGATTTCGCCGAGAACCGGGACGCCGAGGCCGCCGGGAAGGTGGCGGAGGTCGCGGCGGGGCTGTCGACCATTCTGTCGGAGGACGCGCTGTCCGATCCGGCACGGCGGCTGCGGTGGCAGATGGTCGGGCGGTTGCAGCGCAACAAGGCGCGTTCGGTCGTCCACTGGGCTGCCGAGGTGCAGTCGGTGGATTCGGCGCGGCTCGCCGACGCCCTCGCGAAGGCCGTCCGCAACGCCGAACGGGCGCCGCTGGACGTGCTCGTGCAGGCCAGCATCGACGCCGACCCGGCGCGCGGCGGCTGTCCGCTGCCGGAACTGCCGGCACTCGCGGACGCCGTTGTCGGGCATCCCGAACTCAGGTTGCACGGTGTGATGTGTGTCGCACCCATGTCCATGCCCGCGGCGGCGGCTTTTGAAAAACTCGCTGCGGTCGCGGCCAGATTGCGGGAAGATCACCCTGAGGCCAGCGAGATCTCAGCCGGGATGAGCGGCGACCTAGAAGCCGCGATCGGGTATGGCTCCACATGTGTGCGTGTCGGAACCGCGTTGTTGGGTAGCCGGCGGCTAGCGTTGTGACCGGCCAACCGGTGGTGGGAACTGGGCGGTCGACGCGCTCGTTATGAAGTCCGCTGGTGGGCGCGCGGAGGGAAGGGCCGGCATGAGTGCGTTGCAGAAGCTGAGGGCCTATTTCGGAATGGTCCCCGCCGACGAACTGGACGAGTACGACGACGAGCGGTACGCCGACGGAGCGGGCGGCTACGCCGAGGACGAGGAGCTGGACAGTTGGGCCGACCGCGCGCCCGGCCACTCCGGCACTCGTAACCGGCCACTGGCCACCGCTCGACCCGTGTCGGCGGACTACGAGCCCGCGGACGACCGTCCCCGGGGCCGGCGTCACTGGCAGGCGGAACCGCCGGCGCGGCGGTCGTCGCCGGTGCACGGCGCGCTCGCGATGGAGCCGGAGGCCGACTCGGTGCCGTACGTCCGGGCAACCGAGATCGGTGCCCCGCAGCACAAGATCACCACGCTGCACCTGCGCAGCTACCTGGAGGCTCGCACCATCGGCGAGCACTACCGGGACGGCCACCCGGTCATCATGAACATGACCGAGATGGAAGACGCTGACGCCAAGCGACTGGTCGACTTCGCGGCGGGACTGGTGTTCGCCCTGCGTGGCTCGATGGACAAGATCACCAGTAGAGTGTTTCTTATCTCACCGCCCAACATGGACGTCTCCGCCGAACAACGGCGGCGACTCGCCGAGGGTGGGTTGCCGGGCTAGGGGCGGCCGGTGGCAGAGTTAACAACGTGGAAACCGCTCGCTGGGTCCTGTACTACATCCTCTGGGTCTTCTGGCTGCTGCTGATAGCCAGGGTCGTGGTGGAGACCGTACGCTCCTTCGCGCGGGACTGGCGTCCGGCGGGCGGGGCCGCGGTCGCCATCGAGACGATCTTTACCGTGACCGATCCACCAGCGAAGTTGCTTCGACGGCTCATCCCGATCGTGCGTATCGGGGGCGTCGGACTGGACGTATCGATTATGGTGCTCCTGCTGGTTGTGTTCATACTGATGCGATTGGCCCACCCTGTTTGAGACGGGGACGTGGGTGAGACCGTGAGTGCGTGAGGTGATCTGATGGGCTTGACCCCCGCTGACGTGCATAACGTCGCGTTCAGCAAGCCTCCTATTGGCAAGCGGGGCTACAACGAGGACGAGGTGGACGCCTTCCTCGACCTGATCGAGGCCGAACTGGCCCGGCTGATCGAGGAGAACAACGATCTGCACGCGCAGGTCGAGCAGCTGGAGGGGCAGCTCGACTCGGCGCGCTCGGAGGCGGAGTCCGCCCGCTCGCAGACGACGACCACGCTTCCCCCGACGCGTGTCGACGAGCCGCCGCGCAGGCTGACGCCGGTGCCCCCGGTGTCCTCGCTGGAGGAGACGACGCCCGGCCCGATGGCCGGCGGCGACCACCATGTGCAGGCCGCCAAGGTGCTCGGCCTGGCCCAGGAGATGGCCGACCGGTTGACCGGCGAGGCGAAGGCCGAGGCCGACGGCATGCTCGCCGAGGCCCGCACCAAGTCGGAGCAGCTGCTGTCCGAGGCCCGCGCCAAGGCCGACACGATGGTCAATGAGGCGCGTACCCGGGCCGAGACCATGCTGTCCGAGGCGCGGACCCGTGCCGAGCAGCTGGAGCGGCAGGCTCGCGACAAGGCGACCACGCTGGAACGCGAGGCGACCCGCAAGCACACCGAGGTGATGAGCGCCATCAGCTCGGAGAAGAAGGCCCTGGAGAAGGAAATCGAGACGCTCCGCACGTTCGAGCGCGAGTACCGCACCAGGCTCAAGACCTTCCTGGAGTCCAGTCTTCGCGACCTCAACGACCGCGGCTCGGCCGCGCCGGCGGACGGAAGGTCAGCGCAACCGGGCTACTCCTTCGGGGCTCGCGCGGCAGAGGCCGGCTGACAGATGTCGTACGGGGCCGCACTCAACGCCGAGTCCGGTGCCGAACCCAGCGCTGGCTAAACTGGATATACACAGGCGTTGATCCGGCCATCACCGGGGAGCCTCCGGAAGAACGGGCACGGTGTCTCTTGAGTGGCGCCGCGCCTCAGTAGAACCGGACGGGTCGGCCCGTCACAGCCGGTTGATGAGTGGTGTGCGTTGGCTTGGTCGATTGACCTGGTCGGTTGGCTCTGGTTGGCGTGCGCAAGCGGGGTGGTACCGCGGGACGCCTGGTGGCGTGTCGTCCCCGTCCGATGACGACGGCAACCCGCGAGGAGCACGACCGCACCATGAGCTACCCCAGGGCGCAGTTCCCGAGCACCGGCCAGCCGGCCGGTGACGGTGTCCCGGCGCAGCCCGCCTTCCCCGAACTGGAGTCGGCGGTACTCGACTACTGGGCAGCCGACGGGACCTTCCCAGCCAGCATCGCCGCGCGCCCGGCCGGGGAACACGGCTCCAATGAGTTCGTCTTCTACGACGGGCCGCCGTTCGCCAACGGCCTGCCGCACTACGGGCACCTGCTCACCGGCTACGTCAAGGACGTCGTGCCGCGCTACCAGACGATGCGTGGCCGGCATGTGGAGCGCCGGTTCGGCTGGGACTGCCACGGCCTGCCCGCCGAGGTCGAGGCCGAACGGCAGCTGGGCATCCGGCACAAGTCCGAGATCGACGAGATGGGCATCGCCAGGTTCAACGAGGCGTGCCGGACCTCGGTGTTGCGCTACACGCAGGACTGGCGGGAGTACGTCACCCGGCAGGCCCGCTGGGTGGACTTCGACCACGAGTACAAGACGCTTGACCGCAGCTACATGGAAAGCGTCATGTGGGCGTTCAAGACCCTGTGGGACAAGGGTCTGATCTATCAGGGTTTCCGGGTGCTCTGGTACTGCTGGCGCTGCGAGACGCCGCTGTCCAACACCGAGACCAAGATGGACGACGTCTACCGGGACCGGCAGGACCCCGCGGTCACGGTCGCCTTCCCGCTGTCCACCGGTGAGAAGGCACTGATCTGGACGACGACGCCGTGGACGCTGCCGTCCAACCTCGCCATCGCCGTGCACCCGGACGTCGACTACGTGACCGTCGAGCATGACGGCGAGCGGTACATCCTCGCCGAGGCGCGGCTGGCGGCCTACGCCAAGGAACTGGAGGGCGCCCAGATCGTCGCCCGCTGCAAGGGCACCGACCTCGTCGGCCGCACCTACACGCCGCCGTTCGACTTCTTCCTCGGCCGGCCGAACGCCCACCAGGTCCTCGCCGCCGACTACGTCACCACCGAGGACGGCACCGGGCTCGTGCACATCGCGCCCGCCTTCGGTGAGGACGACAAGGTCGTCACCGACGCCGCCGGCATCGACGTGGTGGTGCCGGTGGACTCGCGCGGCCTGTTCACCTCGGAGGTGCCGCCGTTCGCCGGCATGCACGTGTTCGAGGCGAACCGGCCGATCATCCGTGACCTGCGCGCCCGCGGCCTGCTGCTGCGCGAGGAGAGCTACGTGCACTCCTACCCGCACTGCTGGCGGTGCGACAACCCGCTGATCCAGCGCGCGGTGTCGTCCTGGTTCGTCGCGGTCACCCAGTTCCGGGACCGGATGGTCGAGCTGAACCAGCAGATCAACTGGACGCCCGAGCACATCCGGGACGGCCAGTTCGGCAAGTGGCTGGAGAACGCGCGGGACTGGTCGATCTCCCGCAACCGGTTCTGGGGTTCGCCGATCCCGGTGTGGATGTCGGACGATCCCGCGCATCCGCGGGTGGACGTGTACGGCTCGCTGGACGAGCTGGAACGCGATTTCGGCGTGCGGCCGACCGACCTGCACCGGCCGGCCATCGACGACCTGACCCGGCCCAACCCGGACGACCCGACCGGCGGGTCGACCATGCGGCGGGTTCCAGAGGTGCTGGACTGCTGGTTCGACTCGGGCTCGATGCCGTTCGCGCAGGTGCACTACCCGTTCGAGAACGCCGACTGGTTCGAGCACCACTACCCGGGCGACTTCATCGTCGAGTACAACGGCCAGACCCGCGGCTGGTTCTACCTGCTGCATGTGCTGGCGACCGCGTTGTTCGACCGGCCGGCGTTCCGCAACTGCGTGGCGCACGGGATCGTGCTGGGCGACGACGGGCAGAAGATGTCCAAGTCGCGCCACAACTATCCGGACGTCACCGAGGTGTTCGAGCGGGACGGCTCGGACGCGATGCGCTGGTTCCTGATGTCCAGCCCGATCCTGCGCGGCGGCAACCTGATCGTCACCGAGCGCGGCATCCGCGACTCGGTGCGCCAGGCCGTGCTGCCGCTGTGGAACTCGTGGCACTTCCTCGCCCTGTACGCGGGCGCGGCCGGGCTCGACGGGCACATCCGCACCGACAGCACCCATGTGCTGGACCGGTACGTGCTGGCCAAGACGCATGATCTGGTCGTCGACGTGACGGACGCGCTGGACCGGTTCGACCTGGCCGGGGCGTGTGGGCTGGTCGAGGACTTCCTGGAGGTGCTGACCAACTGGTACGTGCGCCGCTCCCGGGACCGGTTCTGGATCGGCGACCAGGACGCCGTGGACACCCTGCACACCGTGCTGGAGGTGACCTGCCGGGTCGCCGCGCCGCTGCTGCCGCTGACCACCGAGGTGGTGTGGCGGGGCCTGACCGGCGGGCGGTCGGTGCACCTGACCGACTGGCCGGACGCCAACCTGTTGCCCGAGGACGGCGCGCTGGTGTCCGCGATGGACGAGGTGCGCCAGGTCTGCTCGGCCGCGCTGTCGCTGCGCAAGGCCAAGCAACTCCGGGTGCGCCTGCCGCTGACCAGGCTGGTCGTGGCCGCTCCCACGGCGACCGTGCTGGAACCCTATGTCGAGTTGATCACCGACGAGGTCAACGTCCGTAAGGTCGAGCTGAGCACCGATGTCGCGAAGTACGGCCGGTTCGAGCTGGCGGTGAACGCGCGGGCGGCCGGCCCTCGGCTGGGCGCCGACACCCAGAAGGTGATCCGCGCGGTCAAGGCTGGCGAGTGGACGGTGACCGGCTCGGGTGCCGTGCTGGCGGCCGGGATCGAACTCCAGGACGGCGAGTACGAGCGACGGCTGGTGGCTGCCGACCCGGCCGCGACCGCCGCACTGCCGGACGGCTCGGGCCTGGTCGTGCTGGACACCGTCGTGACGCCGGAGCTGGCGGCGGAGGGCCTGGCCAAGGATGTCGTCCGGGTGGTTCAGCAGGCCCGCCGGGACGCCGACCTGGACGTGTCCGACCGGATCACGCTGACCGTGTGGGCGCCGGAGGAGGTGTTGGCGGCCGTGGCCGAGCATGAGGAGTTCCTCGCGCACGAGACCCTTGCCCTGTCGGTCACGCGGGCCGATCTGGACTCCGCGCCGGCCGACGTCTTCCAGGGCTCGGCCGCCGGCGGTGTGCCGGTGAAGGTCGCCGTCGCCAGGACGGAACACACGGCCGAGAGCGGGGCCTGAGGCGGGGCTGAGGGCGGTGTCCGAGGAACTGCGGTTCGCGGTGCGGGTCCGGCCCGGCGCGCGAAAGGATGCCGTCGGCGGGTGCTGGGCCGGACCCGGCGGTCCCGCGTTGATCGTCTCGGTCGCGGCTCCGGCCGTCGACGGGAAGGCCAACGAGGCCGTCCGGCGGGTGCTGGCGACGGCGCTGAAAGTGCGTCGGAAGGATCTCACTGTACGCACCGGCGAGCGCGGACGTGACAAGGTGATCTCGGCGAGCTCGGCACGGTGGACGGCCGACGAGCTGGCCGCCCGGGTCACCGAGCTCCGCGACGGCCCACGCGGCGAGCAAGATCATGAGGACGAGTAGGACAATCAGGACCACCAGGACCAGTACGACCAGCGGGAAAAGCGGGAAGGCGCGGCGCGACAACGGCTGACGGCGGCAGCCGACAACACGACAGGAGGCGCGGATGGCGGGTCTGGCCGCTGTACTTGGGGTCGCCGCCGCCGTGCTGCTCGTCGCCGTCTGGGCGGTCCGTGTCTCCGCGCGGCTCGGCCTGCCATCCCTGCTGCTGTACCTGGGCATCGGCCTGGTCCTCGGCGTCATCGGCATCCGGTATGACAACGCCCAGCTGACCCAGTACCTCGGCACCGCCGCGCTGGTGCTGATCCTCACCGAGGGCGGTCTGACCACCCGGTGGTCCACCGTGCGGTCGTCGCTGGGCCTGGGCGTCGTGCTGTCCACGGTCGCGGTGCTGGTCAGCATCCTGGCCACCGGGCTGCTGCTGCACGTGTTGCTGGATCTGGACTGGCGGACCGCGATGCTGTGGGGCTCGGTGCTGTCGTCCACCGACGCGGCCGCCGTGTTCAGCGTGTTGCGCGGGGTCCACGTCAGTCGCCGGCTGTCCGGCGCACTGGAGCTGGAGTCCGGCCTCAATGACGCGCCGGTCTACCTGGCGGTCATCCTGCTCGCCGGGACCGACCCGCTGACCTGGCAGACCCCGTTGGTGGTCGCGTACGAGCTGGTGGTCGGCGCGATCATCGGCATGGCGCTGGGCTGGGGCGGCGGCTGGCTGTTGCGGCACGCCGCGCTGCCCGCCACCGGGCTCTATCCACTCGCGACATTCGCGGTGTGCGTGCTCGCCTTCACCGGCGGGACCCTCGCGCACGCCTCCGGTCTACTGGCGACCTATGTGTGCGCGCTGAGGCTGGGCAACTCGCATCTGCCGCACCGCGCCAACACCCTGTCGTTCGCCGAGGGCATGGGCTGGATGGCGCAGATCGGGTTGTTCGTGTTGCTCGGTCTGTTCGCGACACCCAGCCAGCTTGTGGTCGACCTGATTCCCGGCCTGATCGCCGGCGCGGTGCTGGTGTTCGTGGCCCGGCCGCTGTCGGTGCTGATCGCCGCGACGCCGTTCCGGGTGCCCTGGCGACAACAGGCGTTCCTGTCCTGGGCGGGATTGCGCGGCGCGGTGCCGATCGTGCTCGCCCTGATCCCGTTGTCGGAGGGCAGACCGAACGCCGACCACCTGGTGAGCGCGGTGTTCGTGCTGGTGGTGGTGCTGACCCTGGTGCAGGGCGGCACCCTGCCCTGGGTGGCGAGAATGCTCGGCCTGGCCCAGGGGAGCTCGCAGCCGGAGGAACTGGAGGTCGACTCCGCGCCGCTGGACGAACTCAGGGCCGGCCTGCTCCAGGTGCGCATCCAACCCGGCTCGAAACTGCACGGCGTCTACCTCTACGAGCTGCGACTACCGGTCGGGGCCGTCGTCAGCCTGGTGGTCCGGAAGGACCAGGGGTTCACCCCGGACAGCCGCACCCGGCTGCAGCAGGGCGACCAACTCCTGGTGGTGGCCACCGACGCGGTGCGGGAGGCCACCGAGCGGCGCATCCGCGCGGTCGACCGGGCCGGCCGGTATGCGAAGTGGAAGGGCGAGAAGGGCACCTGATCCGCCGTTCCTGTCGTCCCAGGCGGCGCGGGCCGGCGTTCTCGGTCGCTCGCGTGCCATAAGCACGCCACAAGCGATTGAGGCGAGAGGGGCGCGAGCTCGCTCGCGTCTCCGAGCCGATTGAGCTTGTTGACTGTTGGGTCGGGGCGAAGCGCCGACACAACAGGATCACACGATTGAGGCGAGAGGGGCGCGAGCTCGCTCGCGTCTCCGAGCCGATTGAGCTTGTTGACTGTTGGGTCGGGGCGAAGCGCCGACACAACAGGATCACGCGTCCCTCGGCCTTGGCCCGCATCCACCTGGGACGCCGGAACAGTCTGGGGTCAGAGGCGCAGCGATT
>DASVLX010000152.1:0-9618 GCA_036384655.1 Pseudonocardiaceae bacterium | reverse complement strand
CCGATAACCCCGATCGGAAGCCACACCCCGAGCCACCATCTCCGCGACAAACCGAGCCTGCCGAGCCTGACGACGCCGAATCTCCCGCTCATCAGCAAGTACTACTGCCATCAAATCGGCATCACCACACTGCCACGGCTCACCACCGTCCAGGTCCCCGTCTCGCCGATCCCCCATGTCGCTCATGACCTGATCATACCACCAAATGTCGAACTGGTGTTCTATTTATGGTGGCTGCCCGACCGCCGTCGAGGGCACCTTTTTGGGCTGATCCCATCGACACTCAACCAGATCCGACAGTTGTTCAACGGCCTGGTGATCACTGCCAATGCGGCGTGCGGACTATTCAAGCTGACTGTGGTGGCGACAACGCCCTCGGCTTACTCCGCTTTGCAGGTGGACATGGCGGCGGCGAAGGCGGCGCCGCGGTCGTGGTAGTCGCGGAACCGGCCGAAGCTGGCGGCGGCGGGGGAGAGCAGCACCACGCCATCGGGGCGAGCCCAGTGGAAGCCCTCCGTCACGGCCTTGGCCAGGTCGTCGGCCTCGGCGAGGGTGACATGCGGGCCGGCGCCGGTCTCGGCGACCTGCCGGTGGATCTTCGGGCCGTTGTCGGGCACGGTGATCAACAGGGTGTCCTCCGCCCGGTCGCGCAACCCGACGGCCAGCGGCGCGTAGTCGATGCCCCGGTCGAATCCTCCGACGATCAGCGCGATCCGGCGGTCGTGAAAGGCCTGCACGGCGGCCAATGCTGGCAGCACATTGGTGGACAGGTTGTCGTCCACGAACAACACGCCGTCGATCGTGCCGATCGGCTTCAACCGGGATTCCAGGCCGGTGAAACCCTCGGCGGCCGCGCGCATCGCCTCGGGATCGTCGGCCTCGGCGATACCCAGCGCGCGCAGGATCTCCCGGGCGATCAGCGCGTTGCGCCGGTTGTGCACACCGAGCAGGCCCAGCGGCCGCATCCAGGTGGCCTCGGGATCATCGTCGGCACCCACCCATTTGACACGCGGTCCGAGCAGGCCGGCATGGGCGCGCAGCAGTTCGCTGTCACCGTTGGCGATGGTCAGGTCGGCGCCCGGCTGCGTGAGGGCCGACAGCTTGTCCCGGTAGTACGTCTCGGGGTCGTTGTCGTGCCAGGGCAGATGATCGGGCGCCAGCGAGGTCACCGCGCACACCGGCGGCGTGTTGCTGAGATCGGTGGCCTGATAACTGGACACCTCGATGATCCAGTAGTCGAAGTCGTCCGGTAGTTCCGGGTTGTACGGCGGGAAGCCGAGGTTGCCGCCGGCCAGTGTGCGGTGGCCCAGGCCGTTCAGCAGATGCGCGGTGACCGCCGTGGTCGTGCTCTTGCCCTTGGTGCCGACGACGACGACCACCCGCGACGGGTCGACGTCCCGCAGCCACAGCCCGAGCCCGCCGACCACCGGGATCCCGGCGGCCACCAGCCCGCGCACGGTCTCTCCGTAGCGGGACACGCCGGGAGATTTGACCACGATCTCGCAGCGCGCCAACGCCTCCCGGCCGCCCTCTTCGGTGCGCAGCACCGGACAACCGTCCTCAGTGGGCGAACTCGGGTCGTCATCGACCAGCACCGGTTCGATGCCCAGCGCGCGGCACTTCTTCAGGTTCACCCGACCCTCACGGCCCAACCCGTACAGGCCGATGGCCCGTCCAGGAAGTTCAGACCAGGAGATCGTCGGGCGCATACCGTTCCTCCGCGAAGTTCCGGCCCAGCGGCCGGAGTAGTTGTTCGGTGCTGATTTCGAGGTTCGTCTGGTCGATTCCACCCAGTTCCGCCACCAGCGAGGGAAGCACCGGCGAGCCGGCGCGATCCGGGCGTGCCGCGGCCAGCCGGGCGGCCGCGCGGCATTCGCTCATGTCGCCGACACATTCCCACGGCTTGCTGTCCGGTGCCAGCGCCAGCAGACTGCGGAACGCGTCCAGCATGTCCGGGTTGGACAGTGGTTCGTTGCCCTGGAACACCGCGCGCAACTCGGTTTCCGACACGAATGGCGCGAGCACCAGGTCGATGAACGCGCATTTGTCGCATTCCCCGCACCAGTGATCCCAGCGTTTCGCCGGATTGGTGTAGAAGGCGCGGTTGCAACTGCGGAAACTGTCCAGATACTGCGGGCTGTCCGCGAACCGCTTGGCGATCCACAGTTCGCTGAACGGCCGCAGCAGTGAGAAGTACGCGGGCCGGCCGCCGAGCGCGTCCCGCAGCACGGTGCGCAGACCCGCCTCGAACGACTCGCTCTTGGAATACTGGTGGTTGATCGACCGACCGTCCACTTCGATCGTTCCGGACGACGCCGACCACTCGTTCGACATGATCACGGCGTCCCGGCCCTCCAGGGTGGCGGCCATGATCGCGATGGCGGACAGAATGCCGGTGACCGGCACATGGCCGTTGAGGAAGCCGAGTTCGGCCGAGCGCAGCAACTGCTCGTCGATCGACCGCCCGGCCCGGACGACCGGCCAGCCGGTCACGGCCGCCGGCCGCTCGATCGCCTCGAACCGGTCACCCGGCCGGTTCGCCACGAACAGCGCGGGTTCGGTGGCGCGCGGCCGGATCAGCTCGACGCTGACGACCGAGTCCATGCCACCGCCGAACGGCACCAGCGGCCGGCCCGGCTTGGGCGCGTACTCGACCGGCGTGGTGCGCTCCAGGCGCGGTCCGGTGATGGTGATCCCGGTCAGGTCGAGCCGGTTCTTGAAGGCGTACTCGCCGAGCCCCTCGATGTAGAACTCGCGCAGGAAGGCACGCTCGGTATCGGTGACCGCCGTGTCGCCGAGGTCGATCACCGGCGGCGCGCCCGCCTTGTAGTAGGACACGGCGGCGAGCAGGAACACCAGCCGGGCCGCCTCTGTCACGGCGGGGGAGTCCCAGTCACCGCCGCCGGGGAAGGTGATCTCCTCCCGGAAGTCGCGGTCGTCCAGCCGATACCGGCACACCAGCAGGTTGCGCGCGGGGTCGAGGTCGTATCCGACGTACCGGAAGATGTCACTCCGGGAGACGTCGGTGCGGGCACTGTCGCTGTTCACCGGGACTGCCTTTCACGCAGGCGGGCGACGGCCGCGAACCGGCCGCACGGATTCTGGGCCCGGTGGCTGAAGAACGGGGTGCCGGGGCCGGTGTCCAGGCCGGTCACATGCACCTGCTCCTCGGGCACACCGGCGGCCATCAACTGCAGGGTGTTGGCCCGCCACAGGTCGAAGTTCCACCGTCCGGTGCCGTCCGGGCGCAGCACCTGGTCCACATCGTCACCGAAGGCCCCGGTGGCGGCCTCCCGGACATCCTCGCCGACCTGGTAGCGGTCGGGAGCGATGGACGGCCCGACGCCGGCGACGATGTCGGCCGGCTCGCTGCCCAGGTCGCGCATGGCCGCGACGGCGGCCGTGGTCACGCCGCGCACGGTGCCGCGCCAGCCGGCGTGCACGCAGGCCAGCACGCCCGCCACCGGATCGTGCAGCACCAGCGGCACGCAGTCGGCGACCAGCACGACGAGCACGATCCCCGGCACGATGGTGACCAGGGCGTCGGTGCGTTGGATCGCGTCCGACTCGGACCGCGCACCCCGGCCGCGCTCGGTGTTCTCGATGACCTCCACGGACGCCTCATGCGACTGCTGGCAGAACACCATGTCGTCCAGGGTCGCGTCGAGCGCCTCGGCGACCAGGCCGCGGTTGCGCACCACCGACTCGGGGTCGTCGCCGACATGCAGGCCGAGGTTCAGTGAGGAGTAGGGACCGGTCGACGCGCCGCCATCACGGGTGGTGACGAACGCGTCGAGATCGAAGCCGTCGAACGCGGACCAGGTCAGCACCGGCAAACCGGAGCGCTGGCGCCGCCAGATGTGCTGACCGGCCGTCATGGAACTCATCGCGAGGCAGTCTATCCGGCCGGTCAGCACACCACTGGGGTCAGTCCGCGAGCGCGGGCACGCTGGTGCTCTGCATCCGCTTCGCCCGGACCAGCAGGAACACGATCACAGCGCTGCTGGCGATCAGGCCGGCGCTCACCGTGAAGGCGACGGAATAGCCGTGCAGGGTGGCGCTGGCGATGCTGGCCAGACCGTGGGCGGTCAGGTAGCCGGCCATCGCGGTGGTGAAGATGCTGTTCAGCAGCGCCGTGCCGAGCGACCCACCGACCTGCTGGGTGCTGTTCACCAGTGCGCTGGCGACCCCGG
Source organism: Pseudonocardiaceae bacterium (assembly GCA_036384655.1). Taxonomy (GTDB): domain Bacteria; phylum Actinomycetota; class Actinomycetes; order Mycobacteriales; family Pseudonocardiaceae; genus DASVLX01. The sequence continues at coordinate 5,425 of DASVLX010000152.1, read as the reverse complement.
CGTCGTGGCTGGCCACGCCGGTCAGCGCCACGTTGCCCAGCGGCACGAACACCAGGCCCATACCGAGGCTCATCACGATGAACGCCGGCAGGATGAACGTCCCGTAGGCGGAGTTCGGCCCCAACTGGGTCAGCCAGATCGTCCCGGCGGTGGCCAGCAGCGCTCCGGTGCCCATCAGGATGCGTGGGCTGATCCTCGGCATCAGCTGCGCGGCGATGATCGCGCTGACCACGATCCCCGCCGAGAACGGCAGATACGCCAACCCGTTGCGGATCGCCGAGTAGTGCAGCGTCTCCTGCATGTAGTAGGTCATGAACAGGAACATCCCCATCATCCCGGCGCCGAGCAGGATCGACGTCAAGAAGGCCCCGCCACGGTTGTGGTCCAGCACCACCCGCAGCGGCAGCAGCGGATGGGAGGTGCGCCGTTCCCACAGCACGAAAACGACCAGCAGCAACGCCGCTATCACCAGTGTGATCACCGTGCCGGCCTCGCTCCAGCCGTCCGACGCGGCCCGGGTGAACCCGTAGACCAACGCGGCCAGGCCACCGGTGGACAGCACCGCGCCGGGGATGTCGTAGCGGGTGTTGCCGTGCGCGCGGCTCTCCTTCACGATCGGCAGCGCCGCGACCAGCGCGATCACCGCGATCGGCACGTTGACGAACAGGCACCACCGCCAGTCGGCGTACTGGGTGAGCAGCCCGCCGGACAACATGCCGATCGCCGCGCCACCGCCGGAGATGGCGCCGAACACGCCGAACGCCTTGGCCCGTTCCCGGGCCTCGGTGAACGTGACGGTGATGATCGACAGGGCGGCCGGGGCGAGCAGCGCGCCGAACGCGCCCTGCAGGGCGCGGGCGCCGAACAGCATTTCGGCATTGACCGCGGCACCGCCCAGCCCGGACGCGGCCGCGAAGCCGACAAGACCGATCAGGAAGATCCGTTTCCGTCCGACGAAGTCGGCGATCCGGCCGCCGAGCAGCAGCAACCCACCGAAGGTGAGGGTGTAGGCGGTGACGATCCACTGCCGGTTGGGGTCGGAGATGTGGAGTGCCTGCTGGGCGGCAGGCATGGCTATGTTGACCACCGTCGCGTCCAGCACCACCATCAACTGGGCGATCGCCACGACCGCCAGCGCCAGCCACCGTCTCGGGTCGGCTGTGCGGCTGTCGTGGACGGAGGGCGCCGCGAGCGTGGTGGTGGCCGCGGTGTTTTCAGACATGCGTCTCCCCTGGGTACGGGTCGGTGTTCCGTTGAATCCCTTGGCTGATTCCCTTGGCGCGTGCGCCCGGCCGTTCGGATCTGCTCAGACCTGCCGGGTCAACACGGGCAGCAGCACGTCATCGACGACATGCTCGGCGAACTGCCGATCGAGCGGCGCACAGTCCACCAGGCGCCGGGCCAGCACCATGGAGTGCAACACCTCGTGCAACAGAGAGGCACTCGTTCCGGCGTCGACCTCACCGCGCTCGACGGCCCGTTTGATCACCGTCTCGCTCGGCTGGCGTTTCTTCTCATACGTGCAGTCACGCAACGCGCGAGCCAGGTTCGGGTCCCGGGTCGCGGCGGTGATCACTCCCGCCACCACTCCGCCATCCGCACTGTTGGCGTACTCGCACGCGGTTCCGGTCAGGGCCAGCAGGTCGCCGCGCAACGAACCGGTGTCCGTGGGTTCCACGGCATGCTGGAACTGGTGCACCAACGCCTCGGCGACGAGGCCGGGCTTGTCCCGCCAGAGCCGGTAGATGGTCGCCTTGCTGGCCCTGGCCAGAGCCGCGACGGCGTCCATCGTCATCCGGTCGTAGCCGACCTTGCCGAGTAGTTCGAGTACGGCACCACAGATTGCCGTACGTCGATCGGGGCCGGCCCGCACGGCGCTCCCTTCCCTCGGGGACTAGGTGTACGAAACGGTTTCGTTTCGTCCAACGTAACCGCGATCCCGAGGGTCTCGCCACCAGTTTTCCACTCTGTGGCGACCGTCACACGTGGGGCGTGTGGTCAGTCCCGCGCGGCGCGGCGGCCGAGATGCCCGATGTGCAGCGGCAGGGTGAGCACAAAGCTGACGACGGCGATCACGATCGCGCCCCAGAACGCCGGCCAGAAGCCGTTGACCTCGAACGGCAGATGCGCCTGACGGGCGATCCAGCCGGTCAGCATCAGCAGCAGCGCGTTCACCACGAGGCCGATCAGCCCGAACGTGACCAGGTACAGCAGACAGCCCACGACATGCGCGACCGGCTTGAGCACCAGGTTGACCACGCCGAACACCAGTGCGATGACGATCAGCGTGCCCACCTTCGCCGGCGTGGAGGCGGTGAGCAGGGAGATGCCTGGCAGCCAGGTCGCCACCCAGACGGCGACGGCGGTGGCCACGACCCGGTAGACAAATTCCACGGCGAAAGCCTCTCACGGCCGGTAGTTTCGATTGGACCTATGTCCGATTCTCTCGCGGCCAGACTGCGGGCCGCCGGCTGCGTGTTCGCCGAGGAAGAGGCGCGGCTGCTGGTGGCCACGGCGAGCGGTCCGGACGAGCTCGACGACATGGTCCGTCGCCGGGTCGCCGGTCTGCCGCTGGAGCATGTCCTGGGCTGGGTGCGGTTCCGCGGACTGCGGATGTCCATCGATCCGGGCGTGTTCGTGCCGCGCTGGCGCACCGAGTTCCTGGTCGAGCAGGCGATCGCGCTGGTGAACGGCGTAAACGGCACGGGCGGCAGCAGGGACGACACGGCACCGCCGGTGGTGCTGGACCTGTGCTGTGGCTCCGGTGCGCTGGGAGCCGCGCTGGGATCGGCTCTTCCCGGAGTGGAACTGCACGCCGCCGACATCGAGTCGGCGGCGGTGCGCTGCGCCCGGCGCAACCTCGCCGGCTTCGGCGGCCGGGTCTACCAGGGTGATCTGTTCGAGCCACTGCCGGACGAACTGCGCGGCCGGGTCGACATCCTCGCCGCCAACGTGCCCTACGTGCCGACCGACGAGATCGCGCTGATGCCCGCGGAGGCCCGGCTGCACGAACCTCGGGTGGCGCTGGACGGCGGTGCCGACGGGTTGGGCGTGCTGCGCCGGGTCGCCGCCGAGGCACCGCCATGGCTGGCGCCGGGCGGACACCTGCTGGTCGAGACGAGTGATCGCCAGGCGCCCGTTGCCGCCGACGTGCTCGCGGGCCACGGGTTGCTGCCGCGCATCACCAGTTCGGACGAATACGAAGCGACTGTCGTCATAGCGACGGCCCCCAAACGGAGCATCGCTGGGGCAAGATCAACACCGTAGGCTGCGACGCACCACGAGCGAGAGGTACGCGATGACCGCTGAGGTGTTCGACTGGGTCCCCGAGGGCGTGAACGTGGCGGTGCCCAGCGCCGCCCGCGTCTACGACTACCTGTTAGGAGGTGGGCACAACTTCCCCGCCGACCGGGCGGTCGGCGAGAAGGTGCTCAGCGTGCTTCCCAACGGGCGGCAGGTCGCGCGATCGAACCGGGCGTTCCTGGCCCGCGCGGTGCGCTACATGATCGACAACGGCATCCGGCAGTTCCTCGACCTCGGGTCGGGCATCCCGACCGTCGGCAACGTGCACGAGGTCGCCCAGCACGCCGATCCGGAGAGCCGCGTCGTCTACGTGGACTACGAGCCGGTCGCCGTGGCTCACAGCGAACTGATGCTGAAAGGCAACGATCGGGCCGCCGTCATCCAGGCCGACATGTGCCACGCGGACGAGGTGCTGGCCGCCGACGAGGTCCGCCGGCTGATCGACTTCAGCCAGCCCGTCGGGCTGCTGACCGTCGCGGTGTTCCACTTCGTGCCGGACGACCGCGATCCCGCCGGCATCCTCGCCCAGTACCGCGACCGGCTTCCGTCGGGCAGCCTGGTGGCGCTGTCGCATCTGACCGCCGACCAGTTCCCCGGCGAGATGGCCGCCGTCGTCGAGGCGATGCGCAACAGCCGCGACCCCATGTACTTCCGCACGTACGACGAGGTCGCCGCGATGTTCGACGGTCTGGACGTGGTCGAGCCGGGCGTGGTCAGCGCGCCGAAGTGGCACCCGGAGCCGGGCGCGGACATCAGCCAGGAGGGCGTCTACGCCGGGGTTGGCCGCATCCGGTAATCCAGCATCCGGTTACCCGGTGGACCCACCCGGTAGACCCAATCGTGCGAACCGTCCGCGCGGAGGATCACGCGCCCTTACGCTAATGTCCCGATCTGCGGGCGAACGGAAGGCGTATCGGCGTGGGTGAGACATCCGATATCGTGGCCAGACCTGCCGCGCCGATCGAGCCCGAAGCGCCCCCGGCGCCGCACGGCTCGGCACCGGCAGCGGTGGATGCCCCACGGGTGCGGAACCGCGCCCAGGACACAGTGGACATCGTGGGCACCGCGGAGACCGTCCGCATCCGGGCCGTCTCCGCGGTGCGGCGCAGCGGCTGGTACGTCGAGGGTCCGCTGTTGCTCGCCACGGTCATGTTCGGGCTGTACGCGATCATGTCGATCGCCCGGTTCCTACGGCTGGACAATGGTTCCTGGGATCTCGGCATGTTCACCGAGGCGATCAAGGGATACGCGCATCTGGGCGCGCCGATCGCGGATATCCGTGGGCCTGGATTCAACCTGCTCGGTGATCATTTCCATCCCATTCTGGTGCTGATCGCGCCGTTCTTCCGGATTTTCCCCAGCTCGATCACGCTGCTGGTCGCGCAGGCCGTGCTGTTCGCCATTTCGATGGTGCCGATCACCCGGCTCGCCATCCGCAGGCTGGGCATCGGCGCCGGCTATGCGATCGGCATCGCCTACGGCCTTTCCTGGGGGCTCCAGTCCGCCGCCGACTTCGATTTCCACGAACTCGCGTTCGCCGTGCCGCTGCTGGCGTTCTCGCTGGTGGCGCTGGTTGACGGCCGGTACCGCGCGGCGATCCTGTGGGCGATGCCGCTGGTCCTCGTCAAGGAGGACATGGGCATTTTCGTCGCCGGTATCGGTGTACTGGTCGCCATCCGCGGCCGGAAATGGTGGCAGGGACTCGGCCTGAGCGTGTTTGGCCTGGCCGCCTCGGCGGTCGCCATTCTGGTGTTCATTCCGGCGTTCAACCCAAACGGGCAGTACGGGTTCTGGCAACAGATCGGCGGCGCCGACCCGAATTCGCATCCGGGAATGGGCGGCGCGTTCGGCGCGCTGTGGGACCAGTTCTTCACCCAGGCCGACACCAAGTTCATCACCGTTTTCCTGCTGCTGTTGGTGACCGTCTTTCTCGCGCTCGGCTCGCCGGTCACGCTCATCGCCGTCGTGCCGCTGCTGTTGCGGTTCGCCTCCGCCAACGAGAACTACTGGGGCACCGCCTACCACTACAACGCGCCGCTGATGCCGCTGCTGTTCGTGGCCGCGATCGACACCCTGATGCGGATCAGGGCCAGGCGGGCCGTGCGGCCCGTCGCCGCGCCGC
>DASVLX010000151.1:0-19004 GCA_036384655.1 Pseudonocardiaceae bacterium | reverse complement strand
GGCTCGGCCGCCAGCCCGACCCGCTTGCGCTGGCCCAGCGGCAGCCGCCCGGTGGAGTCGGCGGGGATGTCCAGGTCGTTGAACAGATGCTCGGAGGTCGAGTAGGTCTCGACCGGCTCCGGCATGCCCAGCTTGAGCGCGTCGCTGACCATCTTCCAGCGGGCTTCCTCGTCCCAGTCGACGAGCGTGATCGCCACGCCGGCGTGGCCGGCCCGGCCGGTGCGGCCGATGCGGTGGATGTAGGTCTTCTCGTCCTCGGGGCACTGGTAGTTGATCACGTGCGTGACGCCCTCGACGTCGATGCCCCTGGCCGCTACATCGGTGGCCACCAGCACGTCGACCTTGCCGGAGCGGAAGGCGCGCAGCGCCTGCTCACGGGCGCCCTGGCCGAGGTCACCGTGCACCGCGGCGGCCGCGAAACCACGCTCGGTGAGGTCGTCGGCGATCTTCTGCGCGGTCCGCTTGGTGCGTGCGAAGATCATCGTCAGGCCACGGTCCTTGGCCTGCAGAATGCGCGCCAGCAGCTCCATTTTGTTCAGCGCGTGCGCCCGGTAGACGAACTGCTTGGTCCGTTCGTGGATCGCGCTGACGTTGTGCTCGGCGCGGATGTGGGTCGGGCGGTTGAGGAAGGTACGGGCCATCGTGATGATCGGGCCCGGCATGGTGGCCGAGAACAGCATGGTCTGCCGCTCGTCGGGAACCATCCGCAGAATGCGCTCGACATCGGGCAGGAAGCCCAGGTCGAGCATCTCGTCGGCCTCGTCCAGCACCAGGATGTGAACCTTGCCGAGCACCAGGTGCCGCTGTTCGGCAAGGTCGAGCAGCCGGCCCGGGGTGCCGACGACCACGTCGACACCGGCCCGCAGCGTGGCGATCTGCGGTTCGTAGGGACGGCCACCGTAGATGGTGGCGACCCGGACACCCAGGAACCTGCCGGCCGCCGCGATGTCCCGGCTGACCTGCAGACACAGCTCGCGAGTCGGCACCACGACCAGTGCCTGCGGGGTGCCGTCGCCGGGGATCGTGCTGCGCTGCAGCAGCGGGATGCCAAAGCCCAGGGTCTTGCCGGTGCCGGTGCGGGCCTGGCCGATCACGTCGTCGCCGGCGAGCGCGATCGGGAGGGTGAGCTCCTGGATCGGGAAGGTGTGCTCGATGCCGGACTCGGCCAGCGCCCGGACGATCTCGTCGCAGACGCCCAGTTCCGCGAAGGTGGGCGAGTTGGGCCGGAGCGGCACGGTGGCCTTCAGCGGCTGGGAGCCTTCGGTGTCGGGCTCGATGGATTCCGCGGTGCCGGATTCGGCGGTGCCGGATTCCGCGGCGGTTGATTCAGCGGCGGTTGATTCAGCGGTGGTTGATTCCACCGGAGCGGGCCGTTCGGTGCCCGGCTTTTCGGCGGTGAGTGTCGCCGTGGTGGTGGATGCCTCGTTCGATGTCGCGGCAGTCAATGTTTCAGCAGTCAAGGTTTCAGCAGTCAGTGTTTCGGTGGTGGTGCCAGCGGATGTGTCGTCGCGGTATGCGTCGTTGTCCGTGGTGCTTGTCACGGTGTGGTGGTCGCCTCTCTTGTCACCGCACGCACTGCTCGGACGTACCCCTCGACCGCTGATGCGTGGCGAAGAACACGCCACGGGCATGCGGGAGGGCCGGCGAGACGTGCGCGCACCCTCCACGGGGCGCACCCTCAGTGGCGGCCGCCGTGGTTAGCCACTCCGGGCCACCGAGGCCGCGGGCCGTGACCAACACGAGATGTCCGCGGCCGGCCACATGGCCGGAGTTCGAGCCCAGTTTACCTGCCCACGGAGTGTCCGCCGGACACCACGCTGCCGATACGCTCTCCTTATGAGTGAGCCTGACCAGCGGTCGGTGGCAACGTCGGCCTTGCCAGAGGGAGTAGTCGATCTGCTGGGGGTGCTCGCCTACGGCGAACTGTCAGCATTCGATCGGCTCTCCGAGGACGCCAAGCAGGCGCCAACCCTGACCGAACACGCGGCCCTGGCCGCGATGGCGGCCTCGGAGATCGGCCACTACCGGATGCTGGAGCGGTACCTGGCCGAGCACGACGTCCGGGTCGAGGACGCGATGCGTCCGTTCATCCGGGTTTTCGACGACTTCCACGCGCTGACCGCGCCAAAGTCCTGGCTGGAGTCGCTGGTCAAGGCCTATGTCGGTGACGGGCTGGCGGCCGAGCTGTACCGGGAGATCGGCGGCTGGCTGGACAACCCCACCCGGGACCTGATCTTCACGGTGCTGGACGACACCGGCCACTCGGCGTTCGCCGAGCGCGAAGTCAAGGCGGCCTGCGCGACCGACCCGACGCTGCGGGACAAGCTCACCCTGTGGGGCCGGCGGCTGCTGGGCGAGGCGGTCACCCAGGCCCAGTACGCCCTGGCCGAGCGGGATGGGCTGGCGGAGCTCATCGTGGCCGGGTCCGGCGACCTCGCCGGAGTGGCCGCGCTGTTCCGGCGGATGCAGCTTTCGCACTCCAAGCGGATGGCGGCACTCGGTTTGGGCTGACGGCCAGCTAATCTGAATGGGAACTGTCAAGCTGTTGACCCGGAGGTCCGTGTGGAGATCAAGATCGGCGTCGCCGAGAGCCCGCGGGAACTCGTCGTGTCGAGTTCGTTGACGCCGGACGAGGTCGAGAAGCTGGTCTCCGACGCGATCAAGGACGCAAGCGGACTGCTCAGCCTCGTTGACGACAAGGGCCGTCGAGTGATCGTGCCCGTCTCGCGAATCGCCTATGTGGACGTGGCCCCGGCCGACGTGCGCAAGGTCGGATTCATCGCCGGCGACTGACCGTCACCACTCGATCCACGCCAGTGCCCGATCCACGGCCGGGCCGTCCGCCAAGCGAGACGGCCCGGTTTCCGTGATCGTCGGCTGTGTCACCGGTGGTGTCTCCCGGGTGTTCTCCCGGAGACTCCTACCGAATGATCCCCGCATCGCCGGTCCTGCCACGGTGTGGTGGCCTGGGCGCCGGACCGGCCAGTGAGCCGGTGATCGCGATGGTCCGGGTGGGCTGAACCGGCGCGACGACCCGGGTGGGTGCCGCCGGTGCTGCCGCGTCCGCTTCGGACGGAGCCAAGTTGCGCGCGACCAGCCACAGGGCCTCGGCCTGCTCTGGGGTCAGTCGATCAATCAACTCGTGAAGATTCACATATGTCACACGCACCGCGTGATCGTATTGGCCCGTACGGGTGATTGATCGTCGGGGTCGGGTCGGCTCCGTCCTCCGTGGAACATCCAAACTAGATCCGAACGGCCTGGCGCCGGCCCCCGTGGTTCTGGGGACCGGCGCCAGGTTCTGTCTTGTTTGGATGGCCGCCGCTTGGGCCGGGCGAGCGCTGTTACGCGAAGGCGCCCTCGACGACCTCGCGCTGCTCGACCTCGTGCACCTTGCTGGAACCCGTGGCCGGCGCGGACATCGCCCGCCGGGACACCCGGCGCAGCCCACTGAACAGCTCGGGCAGCAGCTCCGGCAGCGCCAGACCGAGGAACGGCCAGGCACCCTGGTTCGCCGGCTCCTCCTGCACCCAGCGGATGTCCACCGCGTTCGGGTAGCGGTGCAGCGTCTCGGTCAGGCGCCGGTAGGGCACCGGGTAGAACTGCTCCAGCCGGACGATCGCGGTGTCCTCGATGCCCCGCTTGACCCGCTCGGCGTTCAGCTCGTAGTAGAGCTTGCCGGCGGTCAGCAGTACCTTGGTCACCCTGGCCGTGTCGGGCTCGGTCGGGTCGTCGATCACCGAGCGGAACTTGCCCTCGGTGAAGTCGGACACCGGGCTGACCGCGGCCTTGTTCCGCAGCATCGACTTCGGCGTGAACACGATCAGCGGCCGCTGGATGCCGTCCAACACGTGCCGGCGCAGCAGGTGGAAGTAGTTCGCCGGGGTCGACGGCTGGGAGACCGTCATCGAGCCCTCGGCGCACAACTGGAGCCACCGCTCGATCCGGGCCGAGGTGTGGTCCGGGCCCTGGCCCTCCGCGCCGTGCGGCAGCAGCAGCACGACGTTGGACCGCTGGCCCCACTTGGCCTCGCTGGACGAGATGAACTCGTCGATCATCGACTGGGCGCCGTTGACGAAGTCACCGAACTGCGCCTCCCACATGACCAGGGCGTCGGGGTTGGCCACCGAGTAGCCGTACTCGAAGCCCAGGGCGGCGAACTCGGTCAGCGCCGAGTCATAGGCGAGGAACCGGCCCTGCTTGTCCGCCAGGTGCTGCAGCGGGGTGTACTCGACGCCGGTCTTGCGGTCGATCAGCACCGAGTGCCGCTGGGTGAACGTGCCGCGCCGGCTGTCCTGGCCGGCCAACCGGACCAGCCTGCCGTTGATCGCCAGCGAGCCGAACGCGAGCAGCTCACCGAACGCCCAGTCGATGCCGCCATGCTCGGACATCTTCAGGCGGCGTTCGAGCACCGGCCGCACCCTCGGGTGCGTGCTGAAGCCCTCGGGCAGGTCGACCTGGGCCCGGCCGATGCGCCGCACGATCTCCTCGTCCACGGCGGTGGTCAGCTTGACCGGGATCTTCTGCTCGGTCTCGATGGACGGGCTCGGCGCGATCTTGGCCTTCTCCAGCTCGCGCACCTCGTTGAAGACGTGCTCCAACTGGCTGGAGAAGTCCTTCAGCGCGGTCTCGGCCTCTTCCATGGAGATGTCGCCGCGACCGATCAGCGCCTCGGTGTAGGTCTTCCGCACGCTGCGCTTCGTGTCGATGATGTCGTACATCGCCGGCTGCGTCATCGACGGGTCGTCGCCCTCGTTGTGGCCACGGCGCCGGTAGCAGACCATGTCGATCACGACGTCCTTGTGGAACGCCTGGCGGTAGTCGACGGCCAGCCGGGCGACCCAGTAGCAGGCCTCCGGGTCGTCGCCGTTGACGTGGAAGACCGGCGAGCCGATCATCTTGGCCACGTCCGTGCAGTACTTGGACGACCGCGAGTGCTCCGGGTTGGTGGTGAAACCGACCTGGTTGTTCACGACCACGTGCACGGTGCCGCCGGTGCGGTAGCCGCGCAGCAGCGCCAGGTTCAGGGTTTCGGCCACCACGCCCTGGCCGGCGAACGCGGCGTCACCGTGCAGCGCCACCGCCATCACCGTGTAGCCGTTCTGAGCACCCTTGTCCAGGATGTCCTGCTTGGCCCGGACGATGCCTTCCAGCACCGGGTTGACGGCCTCCAGGTGCGACGGGTTCGCGGTCAGCGAGACCTTGACCTCGCCGTCGCCGAACATCCGGAAGTACTTGCCCTCCGCGCCAAGGTGGTACTTGACGTCACCCGAGCCGTGCGCCTGGCCGGGGTCGATGTTGCCCTCGAACTCGCGGAAGATCTGCGAGATCGGCTTGCCGACGATGTTGGCCAGCACGTTCAGCCGGCCACGGTGTGGCATGCCGACGACGACCTCGTCGAGCTCCTCCTCGGCGGCCTTGTCCAGCACCGCGTCCAGCAGCGGGATGACGGTCTCGCCGCCCTCCAGGGAGAACCGCTTCTGGCCGACGTACTTGGTCTGCAGGAAGGTCTCGAAGGCCTCGGCCGCGTTCAGCTTGGACAGGATGTACTTCTGGACCGCGGTGTCCGGCTTCTCGTGCGGGATCTCGACCCGATCCTGCAGCCAGCGGCGCTCGCTGGGGTTCAGGATGTGCATGTACTCGACGCCGACGGTCCGGCAGTACGAGTCGCGCAGCACGCCGAGCACGTCGCGCAGCTTCATCTTGTCCTGGCCGGCGAAACCGCTGACCGGGAACTTCCGGTCCAGGTCCCACAGGGTCAGGTCGTGGGAGAGCACGTCCAGGTCATCATGCCGCCGCTGGCGGTAGTTCAGCGGGTCGATGTCGGCCATCAGGTGACCGCGGGTCCGGTACGCGTCGATGAGCTCCAGCACCCGGGCGGTCTTGTCGACCTCGCCGCGCGGGATGTCGCGGACCCAGCGGACCGGCTCGTAGGGCAGCCGCAGCGACGTGAAGATGTCGTCGTAGAAACCGTCCGCACCGAGCAGCAGCTCGTGGATGCGCTTCAGGAACTCGCCGGACTCGGCGCCCTGGATGATCCGGTGGTCATAGGTGGACGTCAGCGTCAGGATCTTGCTGATGCCCATCTCGACCAGGGCCTCTTCGCTGGTGCCCTGGTACTGCGCCGGATATTCCATGGCGCCGACGCCGATGATCGTTCCCTGGCCGGCCTGCAGGCGCGGCACCGAGTGGACGGTGCCGATGGTGCCGGGGTTGGTCAGCGAGATGGTGGTGCCGGCGAAGTCGTCGGTGGTCAGGGCGCCGGCCCTGGCCCGCCGGATGATGTCCTCGTAGGCCTGCCAGAACTGCGTGAAGGTCATCGACTCGGAGCCCTTGACGCCGGCGACGACCAGCGTGCGCTGGCCGTCCTTGCCGGGCAGGTCGATCGCCAGACCGAAGTTGACATGCGGCGGCGTGACCGCGGTCGGCTTCCCGTTGATCTCGGCGTAGTGCCGGTTCATGTTCGGGAACGACTTCAACGCACGGATCACGGCGTAGCCGATGAGGTGCGTGAACGAGATCTTGCCACCCCGGGTGCGCTTGAGGTGGTTGTTGATCACGATGCGGTTGTCGGCCAGCAGCTTCGCCGGCACCGCGCGCACGCTCGTCGCGGTCGGCACCGTCAGCGACAGGTTCATGTTCTTGGCGATCGCCGCCGCCGGGCCACGCAGCGTGGTGAGCTGCTCATCGGCGGCCGGCTTGACCGGGGCCGCCTTGGCCACGGCCGCCGGCTTCGGCTTGGCCACCGCGCCGTTGGGTGCGGCCGGCGCGGCCGGCACAGCCGGTGCGGCCGGTCGAACATTCGGCTGACCGTTCGCCGCGACGCCTGGCGGACCGGCCGGTGCGGCGGGTGGCGCCGCGATCGTGGTGGTGGGCGCGCTGCTGGTTGCGGCCTGCGAAGTTCCCTCGGACTCACCGGCCGCACGCTGCGTCGGCTTGTAGTCGGCGAAGAACTCGTGCCAGGCCGGGTCTACCGAAGTTGGGTCGGCGAGGAACTGTTCGTACATCTCCTCGACGAGCCACTCATTCGGCCCGAATTGTGACGCAGTGCTGCTGGACACGGCTTCCGCTCGCCTCTATCCATCTCTCTGTCACTTGCTTCTTGGCTGGCTGGCTCAAAAATCTCCTCCGCCAGGCTAGCTCCCCGGCCACGCCCATTGACAGCACAGAGCGGGCGCCCACCAGCGAGTCAGTCTCGTGATCGATTACAGAATCGATACTGTGCTCACATGCTGGGAGGGCGTAGCTCGTCGTCGTCTTGGGTCTGTCCGGATCGCCGCGCCAGGCGGCAGTGTCGAATGGTAAATCCTGCGGTTTTCAAGTCTGACGGGTACTACGTGGCCAGCTGTGTGGCCACGCTGGCTTCGGTGCCCGCCTCCGCTGGTGGGGTGCCGCCGGTGCCCGTGCGGCCCCCGGCGTCGGCCAGTCCGTATCGCCACAACCGAGCATAGTGTCCGCCCAAAGCCAACAGGTCGTGATGGTTGCCATCGGCAACGATTCGGCCCTGGTCCAGAACGATGATCCGATCCGCGCGAGCCGCGGTCGCCAGCCGGTGGGCCACCACGAAGGTCGTCCGCTGCCGGCGCAGCCGGTCACTGGCGTCCAGCACGGTCGCCTCGGTCGCCGGGTCCAGCGCGGCCGTGGCCTCGTCGAACAGCAGCAGGTCCGGGTTGACCAACTCGGCGCGGGCCAGCGCGACCAACTGCCGCTGACCAGCCGAAAGGCCCTGGCCGCGCTCGCCAACCGGATGCCGGAAGCCGTTGCGCAGGCTCGCCACCATGGGCAGGGCGCCCACCTCGCGAACCGCGCTCTCGGTGGTCGCGTCCGAGGATTCCGGCCGGCCGTACCGCACGTTGTCGGCCAGGTCGCCGGTGAACAGGTGCGGTTCCTGGGGAACCACACCGAGCCGGTGCCGGAAGCCGGCGAGGTCGTAGCGGCGGATGTCGACGTCATCCACCAGCACCTGGCCGGAGGTGACGTCGTAGTAGCGCGCGAGCAGTTTCATCAGCGTGGACTTCCCGGCTCCGGTGGCGCCCACCAGCGCGACCGTCTGGCCGGCCGGCACCCGCAGCGAGATTCCGTCCAGCGCTGGTCGGGAAGTTCCCGGATAGTGGAAGCTGACGTCCACAAGTTGGACGTCGCCGGTCAGGTGGGCCGGCGCCGGCACCGGACGCTCGGCCGGCGGCACGGTCGTCGGCGTGCGCAGCAACTGGCCGATGCGCCGCAGCCCGACCGCCGCCTGCTGGTAGCCGTCGAACACCTGGGACAACTGCTGCACCGGCGAGAAGAACTGGCCCAGATACAGCAGGAAGGCCACCAGCACGCCGGGGCTGAGCGTGCCGCCTGCCACCCACAGCGCCCCCACGCCGAGCACGACGGCCTGCGCCAGTTCGGAGAGAAACGTGACGAACGGGAAGTACAGCGAGATGTAGCGCTGGGCGCGCAACCGGGAACGCCGATAGCTATCGGACAATTGACCGAAATTCGCCGCGGACCGCTCCTCCTGGGTGTTCGCCTGGGCGACCCGCATTCCGGACACGTTCTCCTGCAGGTTCGCGTTCACCGCGCTGATGCGTTCACGGGCCTCGGCATAGGCGGCCGAGGACACCCGGCGGAAGATCACCGTCGCCACCGCCACGACCGGCAGGGCGGCGAGTGCGATCAGGGCCAGCCGGGGATCGATCACCACCATGGCGACGGCCATGCCCACCACGGTGAGCACGCTGATCACCGCGCTAATCAGGCCGGTCTGCAGGAAGGTGGCCAGTGCGTCGACGTCGGTGGTCATCCGCGTCATGATCCGGCCACCCATCTCGCGCTCGTAGTAGTCGAGCCCGAGCTCCTGCAGGTGCCGGTAACTGCGCACGCGCAGGCCATAGAGCACGGTCTCGCCGGCGCGGGTGGCGACGAGTGTCTGTCCGAAAAGAGCCAGCCAGTCAATGAGGACGACGAGGAACGCGACCGCCGTCACCGCCCACACCACCGACTCGGCATGCGCGGTAACGCCGGAGTCGACGCCGTCCCGGATCAGGATCGGCAGTGCGACGCTGGCCAGCGCGTCCACCGCGACCAGGAACAGCGCCACCAGCAGTCCCCAGCGGACCGGCCGCAGCACGTTCGCCAACCGGAACCGCCGTCCCAGGCGGCGCGGGCCGGCGTTCTCGGTCGCTCGCGTACCTTCAGTACGCCACGCTCCCTGCGGCCTTGGCCCGCATCCACCTGGAACGCCGGGAGCGATGTCCTCCTGAATATCCATATCGGACAGGCGAGGGGTGTCTGTCGCCGGCGGCAGGGCGCGAACCGCCGCCAGCAGCTCGGGGGTGGGCGGCAGCCCGGCCAGACCCGTACCGTGTCCGCCGGCCGACGCGGCCGTCCGCGCGGTCCACTCGTCCTGTGCGTCCGCCGGCACCGGCGGCCACAGCGCGGCCGTGGTGCCGTCCGGACCGGGTACCAACCGGTCGGCGGCCAGCGCCGGCTCATCCACCGGTTCCTCGATCGCCTCGCCCGGACCGGCCAGCAGCGACCGGTACAGCGCGCACCGCGCGGCCAGCTCGTCCTCGGTGCCGATGTCGACGACCCTGCCCTGATCCAGCACCGCGATCCGGTCGGCCAGGGCCAGGGTGGACCGGCGGTGCGCGATGATCAGCGTGGTGCGATCCGCCATCACCACGCGCAGGGTCTGTTGGATCGCCGCCTCGGTGGCCGCGTCCACCGCCGAGGTCGCGTCGTCCAGCACGAGCACCCGGGGATCCGACAGCAGCGCGCGTGCCAGCGCGATCCGCTGGCGTTGCCCGCCGGACAGCGTCAGGCCGCGCTCACCGACGATCGTGTCGTACCCGTCCGGCAGCCTCTCGATGAACTCGTCGGCCTCCGCGGCCTTCGCCGCCGCGCGCACCTGCTCGTCGGTCGCGTCCGGCCGGCCGTACGCGATGTTGTCGCGGACGGACGTGGAGAACAGGAACGCCTCCTCGAACACCATCCCAATGGTCTGGCGCAGCGAGGTCAGCCTCAGCCTCCGGACGTCGATGGGGGCGCCTGGCGGCCCGATCCGCACGGCGCCGGACTGCACCTCGTAGAACCGGGGCAGCAGCAGGGAGATCGTGGACTTGCCGGAACCCGAACTGCCGATCAGCGCGAGGGTCTCGCCGGGCCGTACGTCCAGCGACACCCCGTCCAGCACCGGTTCGCTGCGGCTGTAGCCGAACCGGACATCGTCCAGCTCGATCTCGACCGGGCCGTCCGGAACCTCGCCCGCGTCGGGAGCGTCCACGATCTCCGGCTGCGAATCGATCAGCTCGTAGACGCGCTCCACGGCGGCGCGAGCCAACTGGCCCATGATCACCATGCCGGACAGCATCCGGGCCGGACCGGACAGCATCGCGACATAGCTGATGAACGCGACGAACGTGCCGAGGCTGACCGCGCCATGTAGGGCCAGCCAGCCGCCCAGCGCCAGCACCGCGACCTGACCGAGCGACGGCAGCGCCGACATCGTCGCGTTCGGCTTGGTCTGGAGCCGGGCGGACCGCAACCGCTCGGCGAACAGTCGCCGTGCCAACCGTTCCAGCCGGGCGGTCTCGCGTGCCTCCTGGCCGAAACCCTTGACGATCCGTACCCCGGTGACCGTCTCCTCGACCTGCTGGGCGACATCCGCCGCGCGCTGCTGGGCCGACCAGGTGGCCGGGAACAGCCGGCGACGCGAGCGGGCCGCCACCACGCCGATCAGCGGCACCATGATCAGCGCGATGACCGTGAGCAGGGGCGACAGCCACACCATCGCGACCAGCGCGACGATCACCAGCACGACCATGCCCAGCGACAGCGGCACCATGGACAGCAGGCCGTAGACGAGTTGCAGGTCGCTGTTCGCGCGGGACACCACCTGTCCGGTGCGCAGCGCGTCCTGCTTGGCGCCGTCCAGCCGCGCCACCGTCGCGAACACCCCACGGCGCAGGTCGTGCTGCACGTCCAGGGCGAGCTTGCCGGCCAGGAAGCGCCGGACGTACGCGGCACCGAACCTGATCAGCGCCAGCCCGGCCAACAGCGTCACCAGACCGGCGATCTGACTCGTCACGCCGGCGACGGCGTCGTTGACGCCCAACCGCACCACCAGCGGCGCAGCGGCCTCCAACCCGGTGCCCAGGGCCGAGGACACCAGCACCACCAGCGTCAGCCCGCGGTGCCGCCAGCATTCGGCGGTCAGGCGGCGAAGCCAGCCGGTCGGCTTGGAGCTCGGCTTGGAGCGCGGCGAGTCAGACATGACTCACAGGCTAGGTCGGGCACCGACATGCCCGGCCGGAATTTCCCTTGCCTGTGGACAGTTCCGGCGCCTGTGGACATGTGGACAACTCAGGTGATGTCGCGGTTCCGGTTCGCCAGCCAGCCGAACACGACGAACACCGCGGCGTAGCCGAGGAAGATCAGCCCACTCAACCACCAGTCGAGCGCCCCACGGGCGCCCGCCAGGATCTGGATCGCCTCGTTCCGGAAGTCAACCTGGTCCAGCAGCGTCGTGCTGTGCAGGAACACCTCACCGGCCAGCGAGCTGGTCATCCCGTCGGCGGCCTGGTTCGGCAGGTACCCGGCCACCTTCCAGGGCAGGCCCAGCGCGACCAGGTTCTCCACCGCGATCGAGTACATCAGCAGTGTGATCGAGGTGCCCACGACGTTGCGCAGCAACGCCCCGACCCCGACGCCGACCAGCGTCCACAGCACGCTCTCCAGCAGGCCGGTGCCGACGATCTGCAGCCAGCCGGCGGCGGGCGGCAGCAGGCCGGTGTTGTCCTTCGAGCCCAGCGCGATGCCCGCCGACGCGGACAGCGAGATGACCAGGCCGTACAGCAGGCCCCAGATGGGGTAGGTGATCAGCTTGGCGGTCAGCACCGACATCCGGGTCGGCGCGGTCAGATAGCTGGTGGTGATCGTCCGGTGCCGGATCTCGGTCGGCAGCGCCAGGCCACCGAGCAGCATCGGGAAGATCGTGCCGATATTGATCGCCCTGGCCAGGCCGAACACCGAGATCGCGGTGTCCTGCAGGTCGACGCCGGCCTGCTCGTAGACCGGCGAGTCCGTCAGGGACTCGACCACCCCGACGCCGAGCGCCGACCAGATCAACGCGTACAGGAACGTCAGGGCCGCGGTGGGGATCAACAGCGCCCACCACAGCTTGGTGCTGAGGACCTTGCGGAACTCGGCCCTGACCAGGTTCCCGATCGTCTCGATGTCCATCAGGCGCGGCCCTCCGCGTCCGGTCCGGGTTCCTGCTGGGTCGATCCCGGCTGGGTGGATCCCGGCTGGGCGGGCAGGCCCTCCGGGGTGTAGCCGAGCGCCGGATACTGCTGGCCCGGCGTCGGTTCCTGCTGGGTCGGCTGGGCCGCCGGGGGAGGCGTGGGCGCGGCCGGCGGTGCCGGTTGGGGCGGTGGTGGCGGCGCATAGCC
Organism: Pseudonocardiaceae bacterium; assembly: GCA_036384655.1. Classification (GTDB taxonomy): domain Bacteria; phylum Actinomycetota; class Actinomycetes; order Mycobacteriales; family Pseudonocardiaceae; genus DASVLX01. The sequence continues at coordinate 6,567 of DASVLX010000151.1, read as the reverse complement.
GGGTGGCGCATAACCGGGTGGTGGCGCGTACGTCTGCCGCTGTGGCGGCGCGTACCCGGGCTGCTGGTAACCGGGCTGGGTGTATCCGGCCGGCGGAGCCCAACCGGGCGGCGGCGTCTGGCCGTATCCGGGCGGTGCGTATCCGGGCGGTGCGTAGCCGGGAGCCTGTGGAGGCGGTCCGTAGCCGGGCTGCGGTGCGCCGTACCCGGCCGGCACCGACGCGAACTGAGGCGTGGTGAGCTGGAAGTAGAGCTGCTCCAGGCTCGCGTGCTCCTCCTCCACGCCGGACAGCGCGATCCCGGCCCGCAGCGCGATGTCGGCCACCTGCTCGCCGGTCACCGAGTTGATCGCCAGCCGGCCGTCCGGGGTGGCGCTGAAGTTGTGAACGCCGTCCTCGCGCAGCGCACTGGCCAGCGCCTCGGTATTGCTGGTGCGCACCAGAACCCGGGCCTGCTGCCGGCGGCGCAGGTCGTCCAGCGGGCCGTTGTACATGCTCTGGCCCTGGCTGATGATCACGACGTGGTCGATGGTCTGTTCGATCTCGGCGAGGATGTGGCTGGAGATCAACACCGTCCGGCCGCTGGCGGCGAAGCCGCGGATGAACGTGCGCAGCCAGGCGATTCCCTCCGGGTCGAGGCCGTTCGACGGCTCATCCAGGATCAGCACCCGCGGATCACCGAGCAGCGCGGTGGCCAGCGCGAGCCGCTGCCGCATGCCCAGCGAGTAGCCGCCGACCTTGCGGTTTCCGGCCGCGTCCAGGCCCACGAGTTGCAGCACATGTTCGACGCGCTGGTCCGGCACGCCGATGGCGGCCGCGTAGACGAGCAGATGCGCGCGGGCGGTCCGGGACGGGTGGAAGCCCTGGGCCTCCAGCAGCGCGCCGACCACCCTGGCCGGGTTGCGCAGCCTGTCGAACGGCAGGCCGTTGATGGTGGCCAGCCCCGAGGTCGGCCGGACGAGTCCGACCAGCATCCGCAGCGTGGTGGTCTTGCCGGCGCCGTTCGGACCGAGGAACCCGGTCACCGTGCCGGGCTCGACCGTGAAGCTCATCTCACGCACGGCTGTCACCGGGCCGAACACCTTGGTGAGCTGTTGCGCCACGATGCGCCCGCTACCGTCCTGGCTGCCGCCGTACACGAGAGACCTCCCGCTCGCTGGGCGCTGAGATGGACAACGCGATGCTCGGGTCATCTTGCCGCATCGACCTGCGAGGGTTTCGGGGCGTGCTGAGGCCGCCGAACGGGCTACGGCCGCTTCACCGGATCGGGGGTCTGACGCCCGCCGCGGCCAGCTTGATCACCTCGTTGAGACGGCGGGTCTGGCCGGCGGTCAGTACCGCCGTCCCACCGGCGGGCGTGACCAGTGCCACTCTCTTGTTTCTGCCCAGCACGGCAAGCCCGCGTGCGCGGCCGAAGGAGTCAAGGCAGGCGATCAGCCAGGGAAGCCGGGTGGGCATGTTGATCTCATCGGTCGTCGTCACCGGACACTCCATGGCGTGTCCTCAGATTCACCCGTTCGAGTGGCTTTGACCTGCGATGGAGAAGAAAGTTTGCGTTAATGACCGATCCGGTGCAGCGCGGCGACGCAAGACCGCCTAAGCTAGTCGTCGGCGGCCGCTCCCGGTGACCCCCAGGCCGGTTGAGCGGCCGCCCCTTTTTTCCCGCCGCTCGTCACTCGCCGCTCGCTACTTTCCGTCACAGGTTCCCCTCTACTCGTGACGGGTCACAGTTCTCTTAGTTGACGAGACTCTTAGCGCCTGGTTGCATGGCGCTGTGCGCATCCTGTTCGTCGCCTCGCCCGGCATCGGGCACATCTTCCCGAGTGTCTCGACCGCCTGGGCGCTGCGCGCCGCCGGCCACGACGTGTTGTTCGCCACCGGCGGATACCACGAGCGCGCCGCGCAGGCCGGCCTCCAGGTGGCCGACACCGCGCCCGGCGTGGACTTCCGCGAGGTCTTCGGCGGCTTCTTCGCCCAACACCATCAGCTCGGCCTGCCGCGCGGCGACATGGGCTTCGTCGCCAAACTGTTCGCCACGGTCAGCGGCAAGTTCGTCGACCACACCGTCGAGGTCGCCCGGTACTGGCGGCCCGACCTGGTGATCGCCACCCTGATGCAGGGCGCCGGCCCGCTCGCCGCGAGCGTCGCCGGGGTGCCCTGGGTGCTGCACGGCATCTCGCTGGTCGGCTCGCCCGAGATCAGCGCGGCGGTCGCCGCCGAGATGGCCGGCGACTACCAGCGGTTCGGCGCCAGCTACGAGCCACCGGCCGCGTTCCTGGACGTGGCGCCGCCCAGCCTGCGCGGCGGTGAGGCACGCGGCTGGTCGATGCGGTACGTCCCCTACAACGGTGGCGCGGTGCTGGAACCGTGGTTGCTTCGGCCGCGACAACGTCCCCGGATCACGGTCACCCTGGGCTCGGTGCTGCCCATCATGGGCGGCGTCCGCTCGCTGTCCACCCTGGTTGGCGCGGCCAGCTCGGTCGACGCGGACTTCGTGCTGGCGCTCGGTGGTGCGGACACCGCCGACCTCGGCCCGCTGCCGGCCAACGTGAAGGTCGTCGACTGGATCCCGCTCGGCTCGCTGCTGCCCGCCTGCGACGCGGTGATTCACCATGGCGGCGCCGGCACCACGTTCACCGCGCTGGACGCCGGGCTGCCGCAGTTGCTGCTGCCGCATTTCGCCGATCAGCCGATGAACGCGGCCGCGCTGGAGCATGCCGGCGCCGGCGCCATCGTCAAACCCGAGGACCTCACCGCCGAGCGGCTGTCCGCGTTGCTGTCCGACACGGAAATGATCTCGGCGGCGAGGAGGCTCGCCGCCGAGATCGCTTCCCTGCCCAGCCCGTCCGAGCTGGTCCCGAAACTCGTCGCGTTGTAAGGGTTTCGGTTACAGGTCGGACGCCAGGTTGGCGCCGTTGAAGGAACCCCAACCGGTCGTCTCGTCGTATCCGCTGGCCGCGCTGTAGGCACCATTGCTACCGCTGGTCACGTCGTGGAACGCCGAGCCGTAGTCGGAGCTCCTGGCGACGTTGTAGAGCGCCTGATGGCCGTCGCCGAGCGAGGTGCCGTACGTCGCGTCGTACAGCGCGGTGAAGCCGGCCCACAGTGGCGCGGCGCAGCTCGTGCCGCCGTAGACCTCCCAGGCGCCGTCCGAGTAGACGGCGTAGCCGGTGTTCGGGTCGGCGTCGCCGGCGACGTCCGGAACCGTGCGGTGGCCACCGGAACCGGTCTGGTAGCTCGGCGTCGAGAACACGCTGGACACGCCGCCACCGCCGTCGCTCCACGCCTTCTCGGACTGGTACGCGCCGCCGCTGCCGATGGTCAGCGTGGTGCCGCCGACGCCAAGCACGTACGGGTCGGAGGCCGGGTAGTCGACCGCCCTCGATCCGTCGCCGCAGTCGTCGGAGCCACTGTCACCGGAGGCCGCGTAGTACGTGATGCCCTCGGCGACACCGGCCTCCAGTTGGGCGTCGGTGCTGTTGATCGCGGACAGCGTGCTCGCCGACTCGCACTCACCCCAGGAGATCGAGGTGACCTTGACCCGGTCGTCGGAGGCGATCTTCGCGGCCATGTCGATCTGACCCTGGTCGGAGTTGGGTGCCTCGTAGACGTAGGTGGTGGCGGAATGCGCCAGCGCCTGCACGATCTCGATGTCCAGTTCGACCTCGGGCTGGCCCTGACCCGGCCGGCGGTCGTAGCTCTTGCCGTCCACGGAAACGGTTGTCGGGGTGGGCGAGCTGAACCCGAACTGCTGGTCGTAGGTGGTGATGTTGCTGGACTTGTAGCCGTCGAACTCCCAGAGCGCGACCGGAACTCCACCGGTGCCAAGTGAGCCGGTGTTGTAGGCGGTCTGCAACTGCGACGGAGTGAATCCGGACGGAGTGTTGGGATGGCGCTGGCTCGGTGTGGCGATCAACGCGTGCTCGACCGCGACATTGTCCAAACCGGTCACCGAGGAAACCAGTCCGGCGATATCACCGGGCAGCGTCACCGCCTGGTCGTTGGCGTAGAACTCACGCCCGCCCGCCGCGTTGTTCCGATACACGCTCTCCGATGTGCCGAAGGCGTGCTCGATCTGGGTTGCGGTGCCCGTCGCGTCGATCACCGAACGGTTTCCGGCGATGTTCGTGACCTTCAGGCCACTGGCCGCCAGATAATCGGTCACCTTCGCGACATCGGCCTGGGCCGGGCTGTAGCGTGCCCTGAACTGATCGGCGGTCAGGTACTGCCGGTACAGCGGTGAACTGGGGTTACCGACCTCGGCGACGAGCCGGTCCAGGCCGGCCCGGTCACGGAGGTTCAGCGACACCGCCACGGACATCTGCTGGTTTTCCGCGACGGTTCCGATTCGGACGCTGTGTGTCAGTTGGGGATTTGTGCTGTGTGGAATGGCGGCCAGCGGCGTTTCGCTGGCGAACGCCGTCCCCGTGCACATCAGGCTGGCCACGATCGGTACCGGGGCCAGGGCTGCGATGAGTGGACGAAGGTATTTGCGCCGGTGTTTCTGCTGGGATGTGCGCACTGTAACTCCACAACTCTTCGCCGGCCGTGTGACCAGCCGGTTCAGTTGATTTCACCGGGATTTTCGCCGGCATCAATCATTGTTGGTAGGAGTCGAACGTGGGGTCAACGAAGCGTTGTTGACGACCTGACAATGTGTTGATGAGATCATGTTTCGGGGTTGTTGCCGATTTGGTTGACGGCCCGGCCGCCGCCCAGGTCAGCGGCACGATTGTTAATTGTCTGGACCGTCAATTGTCAATGGCGCGAAACGTCAATTGTCAACTTTGATCACGGCCAATGCGCGGCCAACGCGCGTCGGTGGCCCCGGCGCCGGCAGCACAACCGATGCCGTGGCCACCGGAACGCCGCGACTACAGCAGGTCGGCCAGTGGGGTGTGCGACAGTTCGTGCGCGGCCGCGACCGGCGCGCTCGTCAGCCTGCCGCCCTGCGTGTTCAGGCCGAGTGCCAGGGCCGGGTCGGCGCGCAGCGCGGCACGCCAGCCGTATTCGGCGATGGCCAGTGCGTACGGCAGGGTCACGTTGGTCAGCGCGTACGTGGACGTGCGCGGCACCGCGCCGGGCATGTTGGCCACGCAGTAGAACAGCGATTCGTGCACCGGGTAGGTCGGATCATCATGGGTGGTGGGGTGCGAGTCGGCGAAGCAGCCGCCCTGGTCGATGGCGATGTCCACGAGCACCGAGCCGGGCCGCATCCGCGAGACGAGGTCGTTGTCGACCAGCTTCGGCGTCTTCGCGCCGGGCACCAGCACCGCGCCGATCACCAGGTCGGCCTCGGTCACGGCCGCGGCGACCGCGTAGCGGCTGGACGTGATCGTCCGCACCCGGCCGTGGAACCGCCCGTCGATCTGACGCAGCCGGTCCACATTGGTGTCCAGTACGGTCACCTCGGCGCCCATCCCGGAGGCGACGGTGGCCGCGTTCAGCCCGGCCACACCGCCACCGATCACCACGACGCTGGCCGGCAGCACGCCGGGCACGCCGCCGGGCAGCACCCCGCGCCCTCCGGAGGGCCGCAGCAGCGCCTGCGCGCCGACCTGCGGCGCGAGCCGCCCGGCGACCTCGGACATCGGCGCCAGCAACGGCAGCGTCCGGTTGCTGGTCTGCACGGTCTCGTAGGCGATCGCGGTGATGCCCGAGGCCAGCAGCGCGTCGGTCAGCGGCCGGTCGGCGGCCAGGTGCAGGTAGGTGAACAGCACCTGGCCGGCGCGCAGCCGCGGGTACTCCTCGGCGATCGGCTCCTTGACCTTCAGGACCAGCTCGCCCTCGGCCCACACATCGTCGGCGGTGGCGAGCACCTTCGCGCCGGCATGCAGGTATTCCTCGTCCGGGATGAACGAGCCGAGGCCGGCACCGGCCTCAATGAAAACGTCGTGTCCATGGCTGGTCAGCTCATGGGCTCCGGCCGGGGTCAGCGCCACGCGGTACTCGTGGTTCTTGATCTCTCGGGGAACGGCGATCTTCACCGGTTTTCCTTTCGGGTACGGGGCCGGACCGATCGTGTCGGTCCACACCCGATGATGCACCCGCGCGGCGGTGATATCGCCCGGTCGCCGGCGTGTCAGGTAATGACCTCGTTAAGGCTGTGAACCCGGCCGGGCCGTCACGCTCAGGCTGGCGGGGAATTCACACGGTGAACTCAGCCGGTACTCAGGTTCGGATGGTGAAGTGGGGTTCACGGGGCGCCTGGCCTCCCGGATCGGTGGACAGACACTGAACCTTGGCAGGGGCCGGGACAATGCGTCCGCCATTTCCCCCATGGTGGTGGCGCCGCGCTGGGCGCCCCGTCCAGCTTCCCGAGCCGGCGCCGGCCGGCGGCCGCCGGTTCACATCGCCGTTTCACATCGCCGGCCGGTCCAGCAGTCGGGTGAGGACGGTGCGCAGTGCCGCCTCCGGGTCGTCGACGACGGTCCCACAGCGCCACGCCACCACGCCGTCCGGCCGCACCAGGCTGACCCCGTCGGCACCGATCCCGTATGCCATCGCGGCCCGTCCCGCGGAGTCGACCAGCGCCGGCCCGAGGCCGCATGCCCGCAGCGGCACGCCCA
>DASVLX010000150.1:0-27735 GCA_036384655.1 Pseudonocardiaceae bacterium | reverse complement strand
CACCGGGCGGCGGTGGACACGGCGGTCATCTCGATAGTCACGCCCAGGCCGGTGGCGTTCCTGGGCAAGGCCGAGTACTTCACCGGACGCGGACCGGTCCGGCGGTTCGTCGCGGCGTTCCTGAGCGCGCTGGGCTACGTACCGGTCGAGCGCGATAACGCGCACGCCGGCCTGCGGGCACTGGCGGCGGGGCGCCGGGTGCTGGAGACCGGAGGCGCGTTCGCCATCTACCCGGAGGGCACCCGGTCACTGGACGGCAGGCTGCACAGGGGCCACACCGGGGTCGCCCAGCTCGCGCTGGCCACCGGCGCCCCGGTCGTGCCGGTGGCGCTGTCCGGCACGAACAACGTGCAGCCGGTGGGGTCCAAACGATTCAGGCTGGCGAAGGTCACCGTCCGGTTCGGCGAGCCGTTGGAATTCTCCCGTTTTGACGGATTGGCCGGTTCAGCGGCGATCCGGCGTTCGGTGACCGACGAGATTATGTACGCGATTATGGAGCTGTCCGGCCAGGTGTATGTGGACTCGTACCACAAGCGGCCTAACGCGGCCTGAACTCGACACGAACGAGTACCGAAGGCGTTTGCAGGCACCGTTTCGTGAACTGTGAAGAATCACCGCAGAGTTTACCGGGAATTTATTGTGGTCCCAACCGGCGGTTGACTAGAAAAATCTATGTCCACGTTCTGCGATGAAAGGGACACTTCATGTTATCCGCGCGCCTACTGACGATTCCGGTCGCGCTCGCCGCACTGGTCGCGACCACCGCGGCGACCTGCGCACCGGCGTCGGCGGCCTCCACGTACACGGTGTTCACCGAGCCCACCAACGGCTACACCACGTTCTACGACTTCATCAACTCGGCGAGCAGCTCGATCGACATGACCATGTACGAGCTGGTCGACACCACCGCCGAGCAGGATCTGGCGGACGCGGCCTCCCGGGGCGTGAAGGTCCGGGTGATCCTCGACCAGAACCTGGAGAAGTCCAACAACACGACCGCCTACAACTACCTGTCCGGTCACGGTGTCAGCGTCGTGTGGGCGAACAAGACCTACGCGGCCACTCACCAGAAGACGATCACGATCGACGACCGCGAGTCGCTGATCACCACGGCGAACCTGACCAGCCGGTACTACAAGACCGGCCGCGAGTTCGGTGTCTACGACACCGACTCCAAGGACGTCTCCGCGATCGAGAAGGTGTTCAACGCCGACTTCGCCGACAACTCGGTAACCCCCGGTGACGGCGACGATCTGGTGTGGAGCCCGACCGACTCGCAGACCCAGTTGCTCGCCGAGATCAACAACGCGAGCAGGTCATTGGACATCGAGAACGAGGAGATGGCCGACTCGGCGGTGACCACCGCGCTGGAGAACGCGGCCAAGCGTGGCGTCACCGTGCACGTCACGATGACCAACACGGACAACGAATACGCCTCCGAGTTCGACGCGCTCACCAAGGCGGGGGTTTCGGTGTCCACCTACGACGAGGACGCCTCGCTGTACATCCACGCGAAGGTGATCATCGCCGACTACGGCACCTCGACCGCGAAGGTGTTCATCGGTTCGGAGAACTTCTCGAACAGTTCGCTGAACAAGAACCGGGAACTGGGCCTGCTGCTGTCCGACAAGACGGTGCTGTCCTCAGTGGACTCCACGCTGTCCTCGGACTTCAAGGGCGGCACGCCCTGGAGCTGATCTCGTGGGCCAGTTGATTCGCCAGCCGATTCGTCAGCGAATCGCACCGGGGGGTCGGACGCGTGGGCGGCCATGACGGCCGCCGCGTCCGGCCCTCTAGTGGGTTTCCTCCCACGCCTTGTAGGCGTCCTCGACCATGCGCACGGCCTCGTCGACGTCGTCGGTGAGATGCAGCAGGTCCAGGTCCTTCTCGGACAACTTGCCGCCGTAGCGCACCGAATCCCGCAGCCACCGGTACAGCCCGCCCCAGTATTCGGTGCCCAACAGCACCACCGGGAACTTCGTGACCTTCTTCGTCTGCACCAGGGTCAGCGACTCGAACAGTTCGTCCAGCGTGCCGAATCCGCCGGGCAGGCAGATGAACGCCTGTGCGTATTTCACGAACATTGTTTTTCGCGCGAAGAAATAGCGGAAGTTCACACCGAGGTCGACCCAGGGGTTCAGGCCCTGCTCGAAGGGAAGTTCGATGCCGAGCCCGACGGACATGCCGCCGGCGTCCGAACATCCTCGGTTGACCGCCTCCATCGCGCCCGGCCCGCCGCCGGTGATCACCGCGAATCCGGCATGCGCGAGCGCGGCGCCCAACTGCTGACCCAGCTTGTATTCGTCGTGGTGGCGGGCGGTGCGGGCGGAGCCGAACACGGTCACCGCCTTGGGCAACTCGGCCAGTGCGCCGAACCCTTCCACGAACTCCGCCTGGATCCGCATGACTCGCCACGGATCCGTGTGCACCCAGTCCGTCGGCCCACGGGAGTCCAGCAGGCGCTGGTCCGTCGTGGTCGCCTCAACGATGCGTGCCCGGCGCAACACCACCGGCCCACGCAGCTTTTCCTTTGGGTGCTCATCGACCAAAGGTTCTTTCTCTGTCACGGCGCGAGTGTAGGTGGTAGTCGCCGTGTCGCGTCCGCGCGGGACTCCCCCCGGAATGTCCCGGGGAATAGCGCTCGACCATGGCGGTATGAACAAGCGATGAACCCGTGACACCAACTCGGTGTCCCGGTTGGCTGTCTCAGTTGGCTGGCTCAGGCGACAGTCTCAGTGGACACCCTCAGCCCACACCGACGAACTCGCACAGCACGGCGGCGCAGCGGGTGATCTCGGCGGCCCGGACATGTTCGCCCTGGGTGTGCGCGAGGGTCGAGTCGCCCGGCCCGAAGTTCACCGCCGGCATCCCGAGCGCGGCGAACCTGGCCACGTCGGTCCAGCCCAGCTTCGCCACCGGCGGCTGCCCGGTGGCGGCCACCAACTGCGCCGCGACCGGCGCGGACAGGCCGGGTAGCGCTCCGGGCGCCCGATCGACGACGGTCACCTCGAACCCGTCGAACACCTTGCGCAGCAGGGCCTCGGCATCGTCGGTCGTGCGGTCCGGCGCGAACCGGTGGTTGACCATCAGCACGCATTCGTCCGGCACCACGTTGCCCGCGACACCGCCACGGATCCGGACCGCCTGCAACCCCTCCCGGTACCGGCAGCCGTCGATGTCCACGGTGCGCGGCTGGAACTCCGCGAGCCGGCGCAGCACCTCGCCCATGGCGTGGATGGCGTTGCTGCCCATCCAGGCGCGCGCGGTGTGCGCGCGGTGGCCGGTGGTCCGTACCTCGGCGCGCATCGTGCCCTGGCAGCCGGCCTCGATGACCGCCGAACTGGGCTCGCCCACGATCGCCAGGTCACCGCGCAGCCAGTCCGGCAGCTCGCGCTCGACACGACCCAGCCCGTTGCGGGCGGCCTCGATCTCCTCGCAGTCGTAGAGGATGAAGGTCAAGTCGTGGGCGGGTTCGCTGCTGGCCACGGCGGCGGCCAGGTGCAGCATCACCGCGTCGCCGCCCTTCATGTCGACCGTGCCGCAGCCGTGTAGCACCAGGTCCGCGCCGCTGCCGGTGCGTCGCAGCGGCAGGTTGTCGTTGACCGGCACGGTGTCCAGGTGACCGGCCAGCACGACCCGGGTCGGGCGGCCCAGGTTGGTGCGGGCGAGCACCGTGTTGCCCGAACGGGTGACCTGCAGGTGCGGCGCCTGGCGCAGCAGTGCCTCGTGCACCGCGTCGGCGAGCACGTCCTCATGCCCGGACTCGCTGGGCACGTTGACCAGCGCGGTGGTCAGTGAGATCGGGTCGTCGGTGATGTCCAGTCGCACGCTCTGTGGCACGGTCCGTGACGGTACGCCGTTGCCCTGCCGGCCCGGTTCCGTAACGTGGTGGCACAGCCGCGAAGGAGTCGACAGTGACGTTGTCCAAGCCGTTGTCCAGGCCGCTGTTCAGCAGGCCAACCCGGGTACTGGCCAGCGGGGTGCTGGCCGCCGTACTGCTGGCCGCGCCGGTGCTGGCGGGTTGCTCGAACAACCAGCCCGGGAACGCCAACAATGGGCCCGGATACAGCAACAACGTCACGGACCTTGCCACCAAGGTTGAGGTCTACTCGCTGGATCCGTGTCGCGGCGCGCAGGCAGGTCAGGACTTCCCCAACTGCGGACGGTTCGTCGGCGAGGTGTCCAGTGCGCTCGGCTCGCTGCGCTCCCAACTGCCCGGCGATGCCGATGTCACCGCCGCGCAGAACGCCGTGAACAGCTACCTTGGCCTCGGCTGTGGCGCGCTGACCGGCGCCCCGACCGCGACCCAGCGAACCGATTGCCCGCGGGCGCTGGTCGCGATCGGACACGCTCTGGACGGTCTGAAGGTGACGCTGGCGAAAGACTCCTCGACCACGCCGAGTTAACCCTGGATGGTGTGGTTTACCGTGGTCGGCGTGAGCGAGCCAGTCGAGTCACGCGATTCCGCCGATTCGGTCGATTCGGTGCCCGCCGGTGCACACGGCGTCGGCCTGGCCACCGTGGCCACCGATGGCACCGTGCTGGACACCTGGTTCCCAGGCCCGAAGCTGGGCGCCGCGCGCGAGCAGGCCGGCGCGCCGGCCGGCACGGTTCGGCTGTCGGCCCAGCAGGCGTCCGCCAGTCTCGGCCCGTCGGTGTTCGGCCTGCTGGGCCCGGACGCCGAGCGCGGCGTCGAGGTGATCGCGGTGCGCACGTCCATCGCCTCGCTGGCCGACCCGCCGGTCGACGCGCACGACGCCTACCTGCGGCTGCATCTGTTGTCCGCGCGGCTGATCCGCCCGCACGGCGCCAACCTCGACGGGATCTTCGGGCATCTGGCCAATGTGGTGTGGACCAACCACGGTCCCTGCCCGGTCGAGTCCTTCGAGGCAACCCGGATGCGGTTGCGCGGCCGTGGCCCGGTCACGGTGTACGGAGTGGACAAGTTCCCGCGGATGGTCGACTACGTGCTGCCCACCGGCGTGCGCATCGCCGACGCCGACCGGGTCCGGCTGGGCGCGCACCTGGCCACCGGCACCACCGTGATGCACGAGGGCTTCGTCAACTTCAACGCGGGCACCCTCGGTGCGTCCATGGTGGAGGGTCGTATCTCGGCCGGCGTTGTCGTCGGCGACGGCTCGGACCTCGGCGGCGGATCGTCGATCATGGGCACGCTTTCCGGCGGTGGCAAGGAAGTGATCTCGGTCGGTGAGCACTGCCTGATCGGGGCGGAGGCCGGCATCGGGATCTCGCTCGGCGACGACTGCGTGGTGGAGGCCGGCCTCTACGTCACCGCCGGCACCAAGGTCACCCTGCCGGACGGCCGGGCGCTGAAGGCCCGCGACCTGTCCGGCGTCTCCGGCCTGCTGTTCCTGCGGAACTCGGTGACCGGCCGGGTCGAGGTGCGCGAGCGCTCCGGCACCGGCATCACCCTCAACGCCGCCCTCCACATCAACAACTGATCGCTACACGCCCATCAGCAGGGCCATCGCGGAGTGGTCGGTGAGGCCCTGTTCGCGGATGGCGTGCACGTACTGGCATTTCCGCACGGAGCTGGCGTGATCGGCGGTGACGAACATGTGGTCGAACCGGTACCCGTTGCGCCTGCCGTCGCCGCCGGCTCGGCCATACCACGAATAGTCCATGCCCTCGGGCGCGATCAGGCGAAAAGCGTCGGCGAACCCGTTGTCGGCGAACGCCCGATAGAAGTCATATTCCCACTGGCCGAACACCGAATAGTGCGGCTCGTGGTCGGGTTCCACGACATTCAGGTCCCCGGTCAGCACGACCGGGCCCGCGACTCCGATCCGTCGCCGGATATCCGGCAGCGCGGCGGATACCGCCTCCTGGAAGGCGCGCTTGGTGACATTGCGCCGTTCCTTCGGGCCGCGCGAGGGCACATACAGCCCAACGACGCCGATGTCGCCCCGCGGCAGCTTCGCCCGCACTGCCACGCACCGCTGGGGCAGGACGGCCACACCCACGTCATGCACCACGTCCAGCGTCCCGCCGCGCACCGCGACGAGCACGCGGAACGGATCGTCGCCGGGCTCGGGCAGGTGGACCCGGTAGCCGAACTCGCCGAGCAGTTCCGCCATCAGGTCGCCGGACTGTCCGGCGGCGACCTCGGTCAGCACCAGGACGTCATGCTCGTGCCGGGTCGCCAACCAGACGGCCTGACGGTGCGTACGCGCTGGCGAGGCATGCTGCACATTCGCGGTCAGCACCCGCACATCGTCCCGTGGCGGCTTCGCGACAGCGCCAGGCTCAGCGGCGAGGTCCCCGGCGGGCGAAAGAAGACTCAGCTGCGGTTCGGTCCTGTCAATCACGAGATCGCCACCTGCTCGTCGATGAATACCTCGCCGTCGGCATCAAGGCGGGCCTGCACCCGACCCATGATCTCGCGAGCAGTGGTGAGCTCAGCAGCGGTGGGTCGCCGTCCGAGACTCGAGAGACTCATGCTGATCTGCTCGGACGAGCTGAACCCCACCAATACAGCCGAGTTGTTCGAGCGCTCCAAACAAGACCACAGGGCGATCCGTATCAGATCCTTCCTGTAGGGACCGACGTGCTCGCGCAGTTCGCCGAGGCCATCGTTCAACACCGCTAGGGCAGGTGCGGTGAACCAGCGTTTGCGGCGGCGATGGTCACCTTCGCCGAACGTGCGCGGCGACGCCGGATCGTATGCGCCGGTGAGTAGCCCTTGGGCGAGCGGCTTGTTGATCAGCACCCCGCAGCCGTGCAACTCAGCGAAGGCGAAAATCCCTTCGGAGCGTGCCTGTGGGGTGAGCAGGTTGTCCCTTACGGCGAGCACGTCGGGCTGGATACGCTTGAACAATTCCCGGAAACGGGTCACCTTGTCGATGCGCGGACGGCTGTGGTCGAGGCGGTCCAGCGCGAACCGGTGCGGCCCCCGCATCCCGACAGCCCGTACTAGCCCCTCATCCCGGAATTGGTTCATAGCCTGTATCGCGCCCTCCAGCCAGTGGTCGTTGTCGCCGAACTCCGCGTGGTGGAAGAAATAGATGTCCAGGTAGTCCGTGCGCAGGTTGGCCAGGGTCTGTTCAAGCTGGCGGCGCATGTGACCGGCATCGTAGCCATGCGGCGCGGTGCCGGAGAAGTAGCCCACTTTTGACGAGAGCACCAGCTCGGCGCGCCGCACTCGGTCCTGGGTCACCAATTCACCGATCAGCCTTTCGGAACGGCCGTGGCCGTAGACGTCGGCAGTGTCGAAGAGCCTCGCGCCCAAGCCATATGCCGCAGTCAGACCAGCAGCTGCGTCCGGTTCGTCTACCGCTCCCCATCCCATCGGCAGGCCCAGATTGTGGTCCGGGCCACCGATTGCCCAGCAGCCTACGCCCAGTGCGGGCACGGTGATGCCGCATGATCCCAGTGTGCGCAGCGGCAGCGTCCCCATCAAGGACGGCGTCATCAGCCTGCTCTCTTCGTTGGATTCTTGCGGACCAGACCGACCACGTTGGTCAGCTCCGTCAGCGACCAAATCGGTCGCGATGGCGTGGCCACCGCCGGCCGTGCACGACCGAAACTGGCTGGTTGCGCACGGCACGCGGTGTCAAGGTTCAGTGCTCGCGACCGAGCAGGATATGGGGGTAGCCGCGGTTGATCGGATCGCCGAGCTCGACGTCAAGCGAGGCGATGAATCGCAGCAGTTGCTCGGTCGCGTCCTCGACGGTGGCGGCGTCGGCCTTGTACTCGAACTCTACGAAGTCGCCAGCGCCCACGACGTGGTCGAACACAACCTCGACATCGGGCAGCCGGTACTCTTCACGAGTCTTGGTGACCGTGATCAGCGGACGGAAATCGAGCGCTTCCAGTAGCCGTCGGATGGCCTCAACGTCATCGACCCTGCTCTCGTACTCGTCCGCGTGGGTCTTGACCAGTGCGCCAACGGGATGCCAGCGCTTGAAGTTGATCGAGCTACCGCGATCCTCAGTACGGATGCGCAGCCACTCGGAGATCGCTTCGGGGGCAAGGAAGTCGCGGTGCGGGGCGTTGTAGTAGGCGTCGACCTGATGAGTGGGATCACTCGGCTTGGCACCAAGCTGATCGAGTTTGGCCTTCAGCGCGGTCGGATCAGGTAGGGCGAACTTCTTCTCAACCTCGATGTATTGCACGAACTGGCGTCCTTTCGTGGGTGACCCGGAACAGCTTCGTGATTTGTCGATCGCCTCCTGACCGCACGACGCGGAGAGGAGGACGGCGGTGAACTCGTCAGCGTGGAGAAGGCTCAGCAGGTTGTACCGCACGGTCATGGCATTCGGTGGGATCTGGTCGAACTGGAGCTACGATCGGGTGGCGCGCAGGTCCGGCTTGCGGCGGTGAGTCAGGTTCCAGGCGGTGGTCGGCGTTGATCAGCCGCCAGGTCGTTGAGTCCGTCCACCTGTCATATTCGCGTTTCAGCAGATCCCGGTGTCGATCGGGCAGGTTGTTCATGACGGTCACGAGGCCGCTGTCGAGCTCAGTCCGCAACTCGGTGAGGAGTCGGTCGGCCAACCTCGCATGTCGTTTGTCCAGCTCAAAGGCCCGATCCGCATTGATGTCCGTGCTGGCAGCGGCGCCAATCATGGCGCACAGGAAGCGATAGGCGGCCGTCTTGATGGTGCGTCGCGTCTCGCGGATCAGGTTGTAGGGAGGCCCGTCGAGGATCTTCTCGAAGCTCTTCAGGGTGTAGTCCAGGGCGAAGTTGCGATCGATCCACAGCTGCGCCCAGTGTGAGGCCACGCCGACACGCCAATCGGCGAACCGGGCCTGGACCCGGCCCATCGTGGGGTCGGCACCGCCCGTTAGGCCGGCGGCTCGGGCCTTGCGCGTATATGCAGCGCCAGTCAGGCATTCCATCGTCACGAGCAGGTAGCTGATGCCGGTGTAGAACGGGCGGCCAGTGCTGTGTTCGGCTGCCCAGTCATCGTCCCGGACCCCGTCGACGATCTCTTCCACACTCAGGTCGGGTTGTGGCCGCAGGAGCAAATCGCTGCGCCCTTGGAAGGCGGAGGTCCGCTGGAGTTCGTCGAGGGTCATGAGTTGGTCGAAGGTGATGTAAGTGAACCGGGTTGGCACGCCCAGCGCGGTGAGGGTGCGGATTGCCAGTGCGTTCTGAGCGCCGGTGGTCTCTTTGTTGAACCGCTGAAGGATTGAGGTCACGCCAGACTCGACGCCGAACAGACAACGACGCAGCCCCCGTTCGACCAAGCCGCGCCAAAGGTGGCCCCGTTCGATGTGCCATCCGCGGTCGCGGTCGGTCCGCACGGCTTGGTCGACACGGCAGGAGGTTTCCCAGCGGAATCCGGCCCGATGGAAGCTGTCGGCGACCACGATGGCTCGGGATACGGCGTCCGGACCGCGACCGATAAACTCCTCGTCCACCAGATACACGGTCCGGCTCAAGTGGGGGTGCTTGTTGGCGATCGCACCGACCTCGCCCAGAATCCACGGCAGCGCCTCGGGATCCGCGCCCGACCATTGTCCTTTGTGGCCTCGCGGGCAGAAAGAGCAGTAGTTGGTGCAGCCGCGGCTTGTTTCCAGCTGGGCGACTCCGTTATGGAGAAGCGTGAGATCCAGCAGGTCGAGTTCGGGCCACATGTCGGTCTGCTGCCGGCTCGCGACGATGCCGCGACGCCGTCGAGCGGCGTACGTCGCGCCCGCACCTCGAATCTCCTGCATTGTGAGGTCGCCGTGCCAGTGCGCGAGCAGGTCGGCGATGGTGGGCTCGCCAGCTCCACGGCTGATGATGAGGTTGGAGTAGCGGTCGAGCAGCGAGCGTTCGTTCCGGATGGTGAGGCTGCCACCCGCGATGACCATCGGCGGCTTGTCCAAGCTGGTGATCTCGTCAAGTAGGCGGGTCATCAGGTCGTGTTGGCCGAAGGTCGCTGAGACTCCCACGATGTCGATCTCGCCGGTCGCGATACGGGCGAGGATGTCTTCCACAGACGCGCCCAGTTGCATGTCCATGAGCTCGACGTGGCCAAGCAGCGTGGAGCGGGCAGCCCGAGCGAGATCGGAGATGGCCAGCGCGAAGCGGGGCAGCGGGAAGTTCTCCGGGTGATATAGGGAAACCAGCAGCAGCCGTGGTCGTAGCAGCCGATGCCGACCTTGTCGGGTGATCTCCGCGCGTGACAGCCAAGTGTCGAGCTCATTGATCGTGATGTGATCGCCCGCCCAGGCCGGCCATACGCGGGTACGGAGTGGCTGTCCGGACAGGTCAGCCATGGTCCACTGGCCAGTCGAGCCAAGGCACGGTTCGCACTCGATCAGCACTAGGCGGCGGTCAAGAGTTCCGGTTACCACCGTCGTTCGCCCGTTCAGGCAGGCGCCGAGCGCGGCCTCGACGCGAACCGGCTGCGTCAGCGGTACTGACCGTACAGGACTGTCGATCGTGGGTATAGCGCCGGTCGCATGCATCACGGCGCGGATGAGCCGGTCACGGGAAGACAGGCGCAGATCGCGCATTGGATACTCCGGTGCTGATGGGCGTGGTACGCGGACGGTCTGGTCGCGCTCCTGGCGCGCCTTGGTGGCCGATAGGTGTCCGGGAGGGGAGAAGCGTCCTGTGACAGACAGTGCCGAGTTTTCTCGGTTCTGCTTCTCCCCTCCCGGTGGCCGTGCCACGTGGTTGCCACACCGGGGGTGGCACGGCCGGGGGCCCCGGCGGGTGCGGGTGGAGGGATGGGAAGCCGCACCGGCCGGGGAGTCAGGGGTGGGGTTATGTCCTCAATCGTGGTGGGCTGGCGGCGATCACGAGTCGGGGTGCGAGCCGATCACCGGGTGTGGGTAGGGACAGGAGCCCGTTCACGACGTCGGCGAGGGTTCCTTCGGCCCGCCAGGTGATGGCGCCGGTGTGATCGCAGCGCACCGAGGCGGCGTCGGTGACCCAGCGCACCCGTAGGGCATCGGCCCACCCCTGCGGCCAGGTACGGATGGCGTGGATTTCGGTGATCTCACCGTCCACTGTGGTCGGTAGAAAGATCCAGCCCGCGGTCTTCAGGTCGATCAGCCACCGCAGTTCGGGGAACTCCGCCAGCGCCTCCCGTTCGCTAGTCACCGTGCTGGTCCTCATCCGGGCTGGTTTGGTTGACCAGCAGGGCTTTCAACTCGGCCGGTGCCACACCGCAGAGCGCGGCCAGGTGGTTGAGGGCGGGTTCGGTGAGGATCAGCCGCAGCGGTCCTGGGTGGCGTTGGTGGTGCAGACGGCTGGCCGCCCATGCCTGGGCGGGGGCGAGTCGGGGTCGGCCGTCGGCGGCCAGGCCCTTGACGTCCAGCACGAGTGCGTCGGCCGGGCGGGCCTGGCGGTAGGTGTCGGCGACCAGCTGATCCGGTGTGACGCCGAGGGTTTCGGCCAGCTCGAACAGCACCGGGGTCGGCATGGCGCGGGTGCCGTTCTCGTAACTGGCCAACGTTTGCACCGCCATACCCAGCCCGGCCCGGTCGACGACCTGCTGCCGCGTCCACCCCCGCTCATCCCGGGCCTTCCGCAGTTCGACCCCCAACAACCGCACCCAGTCGGTGCGGCCACGGACGGCCACGGCGTTTTCGGAGACGGACATGCTCACCCCTCAAGAATCGTTTTCTGCGGTCTTCATTCAGCGTTCATGCGAGCGGTTGGTTCGGGTATTGTGAGCGCCGCCCGATCGACTCCGGGTACCACCGTGCCGAAACCAGATCGGCCGTGGTGCCGGATAACCGAGCGGCCTCGTTCGCGCGTCTCCCGGGCCCTCCGCACTTCGTCTCACCAGGTGTTCTCTCCGATCGCCAGCTCCTATAACCATCCTGACGCCACGTCCGGCGATTCAATATGCGCGCGGGTGGGGACTTGATATGCGCACACGCATCATGATCTTGTGCACTACGGCGGACGTGAACACGGCCGGCGATCGTACGAACATCGATATGCGCCACGCGCATATCTGGCCGCGATGGCGTTAGGCTGGTGTGCAGTGCAGGGAGGGACTTATCGCACGAAGGTGAGACTATGACGCTTGCCAAGCCGCGGGGCGGCACGCGCTACTGCGCGGGCTGCGGTGCACGGTTGGCCCACGACAATGCGGGGCCGCTCTGCTCACCCTGTAGACAGGCTCACCGCAACCTGCACAATGAAGCGCCACTGCTGGGCTCGGACTTCTGGGCCACCGATCAGATG
Organism: Pseudonocardiaceae bacterium; assembly: GCA_036384655.1. Lineage (GTDB taxonomy): Bacteria > Actinomycetota > Actinomycetes > Mycobacteriales > Pseudonocardiaceae > DASVLX01. The sequence goes on along the minus strand of DASVLX010000150.1, from coordinate 15,581 downwards.
CGAGACGCGTTGGCGAGCAAGGACATGAGCGTGGTGGTCCGGGCGTACCGTCGCCATCCCGCTCATGGCCGCTCGCCGTTGCCTCAGGCAGACGTGGCCTACTGGCTGGGGATCAGCCAGGGCCAACTCAGTCGAATCGAGGCGGGCCGTAACAGCGTCCGTGACTTGGACAAGCTCGTCAACTACGCACGGCGTCTGCACATACCAAGCGAGTTACTGTGGTTCGAAGTCGACGACGAACCCCAGCGTCCAAGAGGGAATGGACTGGTCCGGCTGCCGGGCGGACCGCCAGTGTCGGCGGCGACCGCACGAACCGAGCCCGCGTTGGCGGAATCCCTGCTGATCGCACTTGATCAGTACGCCATCATGGACAACCTCGCGGGGCCGTATTCGGTGCTGCCTGTCGCCGAGCAACAGATGCGCTTCGCCGAGCAGGTCCTGGGAGGATGTTCGGGACGGGGGCGGATCCAGATGATCTACGTGTGCGCTCGGTTCGCCGAGTTCACCGGCTGGCTACATCAGGACACGGGCGATCTCACCGCCGCGATGCGGTGGTCCAACACCGCACTCGACTTCGCTCAGGAGGCCGGTGACATCCACCTCGTCTCCTATATCAAAATGCGCAAGAGCAACATCGCAAGTGATGCCCGTAGGCCGGACCTCGCCATGGCTTTCGCCCGTAGTGCTTTGCGGAATCCGGGTGCGCTGACACCGCGCCTGCGCGCGGTGGCCTATCGGGCAGAAGCCCACGGACACGCCCTCATCGGGAACTATGGCGCCTGTGCCCGTGCACTCGACCAAGCTTTCCAGCACGCCAGTGACGAACCTTGCGGTGAGTCGAACATCGCCCTCTATTGCACGGGCAGCTATGTCGAAATGGAAGCAGCTCACTGTTGGATCGAATTGCGGAAGCCAGCCAAGGCGATCGCCACGCTGCAGCAGGGCCTGGCTAACTGGCCGCCAGACTTTCACCGCGACCTCGGGATGTGTCTAGCTCGGCTGGCGGTTGCCCACGCTGAGGCCGGTCGGCCCGATGAAGCCCTTACGGTCGCCGAGCATGCGTTGGTCATCGCCGCCGACACGCGATCGCGGCGCACCGCTCAGCAACTCCATCGAGCGTCTGTGCTGCTAGAGACCGTAGCGCCCGAACTGGCACATCGTCTGCGCCACACTGTGCGCACCGCCCTGCGGTAGCGCGGGTCGATCAAGCAGACAGGAGAGGCACATGGATCTGATCACCGGTGCCACCTCGACCGAGGAAGCTCGCCGCGACGCCCGCGTGGCGGTGCTGCCGGTCGGCAGTTTCGAACAGCACGGCGATCACCTTCCCCTGGCCACCGACACCGTGATCGCCTGCGTGATCGCCCAGCGTCTCGCCGAAGCCCATGACCTGTTTCTGCTGCCCCCGATCACCTTCTCCTGCTCCCACGAACACGAAGGTCTGCCGGGATTTCCGGGCACCGTCAGCATCAGCGCCAGCACATTGATCACTATCATTGACGACATCCGAGCCTCCCTCGCCCGCGCCGGCGTTGACAAGCTCGTGCTCGTCAACGGACACGGCGGCAACTATGTGTTGTCCAACATCACCCAACAGGCCAACGTATGCGGTCGGCGGGTCGTATTGTTCCCCGGCCGCGATGACTGGAACTCCGACCGCCAGCACGCCGACATGGAGACCACCGGGCACGACGACATGCACGCCGGGGAGTTGGAAACCTCCATTCTGCTGTTCGCGCACCCCGAACTCGTCAAGCCGAGCTACACCACGGCCGACCACGAAGCCAGCCAACGCCCATACCTGCTCATCTGCGGAATGGCCGGATACGCCCCCAACGGCGTCATCGGACGCCCCTCACTGGCCACCGCCGCCAAGGGCCAGTCCATTCTGGACAGCCTCGCCGCATCGTTCGCCGACTACCTCCAGGTCCTCGACCAATGAGCCGCTGAGCCGATTGGCACTATCCGCAACGCGGCTACCAGTCACCAGCGTGATCGGTTACTCCGGGGAGACACCGATGTCTTCGTTCCAGATGTCGGGGTGGGCGGTGACGAACTCGGTCAGTAGGGAGACGCATTCGGGATCGTCGAGGACGGTGATCCGAACGCCGTTTTCGGCGAGCCAGTCATGGCCGCCGTGGAAGGTGCGGTCCTCGCCGATGATCACTTCGCCGATGCCGAACTGGCGTACCAGGCCGCTGCAGTACCAGCAGGGCGACAGCGTGGTGACCATGATCGTGTCGGCGTAGCTGGCGCGCCGGCCGGCCGCGCGGAAGGCGGCGGTCTCGGCGTGCAGTGAGGGATCACCGTCCTGGACCCGGCGGTTGTGGCCGCGGCCGAGCAGCGTCCCGTTCCGGTCGAACAGCGCGGCGCCGATCGGCACCCCGCCCTCGGCGGCGCCGGCCCTGGCCTCGGTCACAGCGATGGCGAGTAGGGCGGCAGGCTCGGTACGCTCGGTGGCAGTCATGGACACCACGGTGCTTGTTGTGCGGCGATGTCGCAAGAAGCGCATCGAGGCGATTTCGTCACTGCTTCATCACTGGGATTCCGCGCCACTAACAAGCTATCGGTCACCTGGAATTCACCTACAATCCATCTGTGAGCCCGGTCGCTGTGAACAGCAAGCCGAAACCTTCCGCCCGTGCTCAGCAGGCTCGTCCATCTCGTCCACTGACCGCGAGCCAACTGGGGCTGACGCTACTGCCCTGGACGGCCCGGCCGGAGGACACCTTCGGCGCCCACCTGCTGGCCACTCTGGACAGTCAACTGCGCATCCTGCTGACCGAACAGCGCACGGCAGGCGATGCGAACGAACCCGAGTCCGTGCACCAGATGCGGGTGGCCACCCGTCGGCTGCGGGTCGCCCTGCGCTCGGCCGAGGGTGGGCTCGACGAGCCGCGACGCGCCGAACTGGAGTCCATTCGTTCGGAGTTGGCCTGGCTGAACGGTCTGCTGGGGCCGGTCCGGGATCTTGACGTGCTGTCGGAACGGCTTCACCTGGAGGCCGAGACGCTGTCCGAGGCCGACCAGACCGGGTTCGCCGAGATCGACGGCGCCATCGAGGACGAGCGCACCGACACTCGCGAGACGTTGACCGCGGGCCTGGCCGGGCGGCGCTACCGGGCGTTGCTGCGCGCGCTGGCCCGGCTGATCCGGAAGATCGCCGAGGAACCCGAGGCGGTGCCCAATCCTGCCGTCGTGACCAACGGACACCGTCCGCCGGCGGCCGAGCCTGCCGGCGAGAAGACCGCTGAGCAGGACACCGAACAGGCCGAGCCGACGGGCGAGCAGGACGAGTCCGGCCACGAGGAGGCCGCCGGTACGCGGGAGGCGCCGGAGGCGGAGCCCGACGCCGACCCGGTCGCGCTGGTGCGCCGGCCGATCCGCAAGCTGCGCAAGCAGGTCGCGGGGCTGAACGACCCGCCGGCCGCGACCGAACTTCACCAGGTGCGCATCCGGGCCAAGCGGGTCCGCTACGCCGCCGAGCAGGCCGCCGGCCTGACCAGTAAGAACAAGCGGTTGACCCAGTTGGCGAAGGCCGCCAGGCAGTTGCAGGACGTGCTCGGTGAGCACCATGACACGGTGGCGGCCGAGCAGAAGCTGCGCGAACTCGCCGAGCACCTGAGCCCGGATGGCGCGCTGGTCATCGGGCGCTTGGTGGAGCGGGAGTACATCTCCCGTGCCGAGCGCGAGTCGGAGTGGCGCAAGATCTGGCACCGGCTGGAACGCCGCGCGGAGGCGGTGCAGGCCGGGCGGTAACCAGCCGGGCGGTAACCAGCCGGCTCAGCCTGCCAGCCGGGCGGCAGCCGCCGCGATCCGCTCGTCGGTGGCCGTCAACGACACCCGCACGTGCCGGTCGCCGGTCGGGCCGTAGAAGGTGCCCGGCGCGACCAGGATGCCGCGTTCGGCCAGCCAGGAGACGCTGTCCCAGGCGGGTTCGCGCCGGGTCGCCCACAGGTACAGACCGGCCTCGGAATGTTCGATCGTGAACCCCGCGCCCCACAGCGCCGGTCGCAGGATCGTCCGGCGTCGCGCGTAGCGGTCCCGTTGCTCGCGCACGTGATCGTCGTCGCCGAGCGCGACCGCCATGGCCTCCTGCACGGGCCTGGGCACGATCAGCCCGGCATGCTTGCGGATCTCCAGGAGCTTCCGCACCAGTCCGCGATCGCCGGTGATGAAGCCGGCCCGGTAGCCGGCGAGGTTGGACGACTTGGACAGCGAGTGCACCGCGAGCAGGCCGGTGGCATCGCCGCCGGACACCGACGGATGCAGCACCGACACCGGTTCCGCCTCCCAGCCGAGGCTGAGATAGCACTCGTCGGACGCCACGACGACGTCGTGGTCCCGCGCCCAGTCGACCACCGCGCGAAGTTCCTCGGCGGACAACACCCGCCCGGTCGGGTTGGCCGGCGAGTTCAGCCACAGCAGTTTCGGCCGGCGCGCGCCGAGCGCGTCCAGGACATCGGCGCCCGCACCGGCCGGGTCGGCACGGACCAGATCGGCACGGACCAGATCGGCACCCGCGAGCAGTGCGCCGACCTCGTACGTCGGGTACGCCAGCTCCGGGATGACCACCAGGTCACCGCGGCCTAGCCCGAGCAGGGTCGGCAGCCACGCCACCAGTTCCTTGGAACCGATCGTGGGGAGCACGGCGGCCGGCTCGACGGTCACGCCGAACCGGCGCGACAGCGCGTCCGCCGCCGCCTGGCGCAGCTCCGGCGTGCCGTAGGTGGCCGGATAGCCGGGCAGGTCGGCGACGGACGCGAGGGCCTTCTGGATCAGCGCCGGCACCGGGTCGACCGGTGTGCCGATCGACAGGTCAACCACGCCGTCCGGGTGCGAACGCGCCCGTTCGGCGTGGGCGGCCAGGCTGTCCCAGGGAAAGTCCGGGAGCCGCATCACTCGCCTTGCGGCGCCAGCGCCTTGATGAAGTCAGGGTCGTTGGTCGTCTTGCCCACCTTGGACGCGCCACCCGGGGAGCCGATCTCCTCGAAGAAGTCGGCGTTCGCCTTGGTGTAGTCCTTCCACTGATCGGGCACATCGTCCTCGTAGTAGATGGCCTCGACGGGACACACCGGCTCGCAGGCGCCACAGTCAACGCACTCGTCGGGGTGGATGTACAGCATCCGCTCGCCCTCGTAGATGCAGTCAACCGGGCACTCCTCGACGCATGCCTTGTCAAGGACATCGACGCAAGGCTCGGCGATCACGTAGGTCACTGCGTTCTCCCGCTCCATCAACCAGGTTCAGGCCAACAGTAGACGCTGTGGCCGTTGTGAGTATCCCTCGCCGTCATTTGGCTTTCTTCGTCGGCCGGGCTCCAACCCGATCACCGGCCCGCGCCGGTCCTCCGGCGGTCAGCCTGGTGTTGTCCCAGGCTGCGGCCCAGCACCACGACCGACGGCAGCGCGCCGCCGGCCAGCAACAGCAGCAGCCGCCAGTCCTGCAGCACCACCTGGCCCTCGCTGTTGTCCCCGGTCAACCCGAGCACGGCCAGCACCGCCAGCCACGCCCACAGCGGCAGCCCGGCCAGCACGAAGCGTTTGGTCACCTCGCAGGCCCGGGCGACCAGCCACGGCGTGGTCAGCACGGCGAGCAGCACGGTGATCGGGAACGGCGGGTTGCCGGCGATGTTGGGCAGCAGGGTGCCGTCGAACCGCAGTGGCAGGAAGAACACCTCCAGCACCACCAGCACCACCGCCTCCACCGTGACGGCGGCCAGCGTGAGCGTGATCGCCATCGGACCGGGCGAGGTGCCGATGGTGCCGCCCGGAGTCGGGCCGGCCTGGTCCGGACGGCTCACCGGGCGGCCTCCGGTGTCGGTCCCAGCCCGCCGAACAGGTCGTTCGCCACGCCGTCCGCCGGACCGTGGGCCAGCACGTAGTACTCGGCGTCCGGCAGCGGCTGGGCGAGGCCGTTGGACAGCGCGTAGGCCGCCCGGCCCGCCTCGTCCTCGTAGACGCTGACCTGGGTGGCGTGCGCTCGCAGCGCGCGCAGCTTGGCCGCCCGCGCCTGGCTGATGTCGATCGACGTGGTGATCAGCTCGTCGTCCACCGTGGCGAGTTCGCCCGGCTCCGGGATCCGGAACGGCAGGCCCTCGATCTCGGCCAGCGCCGCCAGTCCGGCCGTGACCGCCCGCCGGGACTGCACGGCGTGGAAGATCCTGGCCACCTCGGGCGAGGCGGCGGCTGCGGCCATGGTGATCTGATGCGCGCGGATGTGGTCCGGATGCCCGTAGCCACCGAACGCGTCGTAGCTGATCACGACCTGCGGCCGGACCTCCGCGATGATCCCGGCCAGGCACTCGGCCTGCTCGTCGAGATCACCGCGGGTGAGGGCGCGCGGGTTGGCGTTGGCCGGGTCGCCGGCCATGCCGGAGTCCCGCCAGCGCCCGATGCCACCCAGGAACCGGTGATCGGTCACGCCCAGGGCACCACAGGCGGCCCGCAGCTCGCCGCTGCGGTAGCCGCCGAGCTGGTCGGCGGCGTCCGCGCCCAGCCCGAGCAGCGCCGGCGGGATGATCTCGCCCTGCTCGCCCAGGGTGCAGGTGACCAGTGTCACCTGGACGCCGCGGATGGCGTAGGCGGCGATCGTCCCGCCGGTCCACAGGCTCTCGTCGTCCGGATGCGCGTGCACCAGCAACAGCCGGGGTGCGGCGGTCAGCGCCATATCAACTCAGCCATATCAACTCAGCCATATCAACTCAGCCATATCGGCCCCATGGTGTCCATGGAGTACATGCTCACACCATCGCGCGGGGCTCCGCGAAGTGGCAGGCGGCACGGGTCGCCCCGCCGTGGAACTCCAGCTTGGGTTCCTCGGTGGCGCAGATGTCCTGGGCCTTCCAGCAGCGGGTGCGGAACCGGCAGCCGGACGGCGGGTTCACCGGGCTGGGCACGTCACCGGTCAGCACGATCCGCTGCCGTTGCCGCTCCACCACCGGGTCCGGCACCGGCACGGCGGACAGCAGGGCCTGCGTGTACGGGTGACTGGGCTGGTGGTAGATCGCGTCCCGGTCGGCCATCTCGACGATCTTGCCGAGGTACATCACCGCCACCCGGTCCGAGATGTGCCTGACCACGGACAGGTCGTGCGCGATGAAGATGTACGCGAGATCGAGCCGTTCCTGCAGTTCCTCCAGCAGGTTCACGACGCCGGCCTGCACCGAGACGTCCAGCGCGGACACCGGCTCGTCCAACACGATCAGCTTCGGGTTCAGCGCCAGCGCGCGGGCGATGCCGATGCGCTGCCGCTGTCCGCCGGAGAACTCGTGCGCGTACCGGTTGCGGTGCTCCGGGTTCAGCCCGACGAGCTCCATCAGCTCGTTCACCCGGTTCTGCACGTCCTCGTCGTTGCGGCCGACCCGGTGGATGCGCAGCGGCTCGGCGATCAGTTCGTTGACCTGCCAGCGCGGGTCGAGCGAGGCGTACGGGTCCTGGAACACGATCTGCATGTCGCGGCGCAGCGGGCGCATCCTCGCGACCGACAGCTTGGTCAGCTCGCGTCCCTCGAAGCGCACCGACCCGGAGGTGGGCGGGTACAGCTGCAGGATCGCCCGCCCGGTGGTCGACTTGCCGCAGCCGGACTCGCCGACCAGACCGAGGGTTTCCCCGGCGCGCAGGTCGAAGCTGACCCCGGACACCGCCTGCACCTTGGCCACCGTGCGCGGGATCACGCCCTTGCCGCGCACCGGGAACTCCTTGACGAGATCCCGCACCGACAGCAGCGGCTCGTCGGTGGCGCCCGCCCGCTCCGCGGCCGATTCGGTCAGCGCGTGGGTAGTCGTCATGACGTGGACTCCTCAGACAGACGTTCGGCCTCGACCGTGTCGACCGCCACCGGCAGGTCCGGGCCCGCCGCGACGAGTTCCGGCTCCTCCAGGGTCCCGATCTCCTCGTGGGCGAACAGTTTCTGCGGTTGCTCGATCGCGGCGAGATCGTGCCAGCGGATGCACCGGGCGAGATGGCCCGGCCGGTCCGTCTCGGTCAGCTCCGGTTCGGCCTCGTGGCAGGCCGGCACGGCCAGCGGGCAGCGCGGCGCGAACGCGCAGCCGGGCGGCAGATTCACCAGGGAGGGGGGCGATCCCTTGATCGGTGTCAGGCGCTTGCCGACCGTGTTGGGGTTGGGGATGGAGCCGAGCAGCCCGACCGTGTAGGGCATCCGCGGCGTGGCGTAGACGTCGTGGACCTCGCCGGTCTCCATCACCGTGCCGCCGTACATGACCTCGACGCGGTCGACCATGCCGGCGACCACGCCCAGATCGTGCGTGATCATGATCACTGCCGCGTCGGTGTCGTCCCGGATCTTGAGCAGGGTCTCCAGGATCTGCGCCTGCACCGTGACGTCCAGTGCGGTGGTCGGCTCGTCGGCGATGATCAGCTCGGGGTCGTTGATGATCGACATCGCGATCACCACACGCTGCCGCATGCCGCCGGAGAACTCGTGCGGATACTGCGAGGCGCGGCGGTCCGGCTGCGGAATGCCGACCAGCTCCAGTGCCTCGACGGCCTTGGCCCAGGCGGCCTTCTTGGAAACCGAGTGGTGCGCCTTGTATGCCTCGGCCAACTGCCAGCCCACGGTGAACACCGGGTTCAGCGAGGTCATCGGGTCCTGGAAGATCATCGCGATGCCGTTGCCGCGGATCTTGCGCAGGTCCTTGTTGCGCAGGCCGACGATTTCGCGGCCCTTGAACTGGATCGACCCCTCGACCCGCGCGGTGCCGGGCAGCAGGCCCATGATCGCCATCGAGGACACCGACTTGCCGGACCCGGACTCGCCGACCACGCCCAGCACGTCCCGGTGCCGCAGGGTGAACGACACGTTGCGCACCGCGCGCACCAGGCCGTCGTCGGTGGGGAAGGTCACCGACAGGTTCTCCACCCGCAGCAGCGGGGCGCCCTCGGCGGCGTCCGCCGTGAAGCCCTGGTCGAACGACTCGGGGGCGTACTTGTCCGCCGTCGTGCTCGTCATCAGGCACGCACCTTCGTCTGTCGGGGGTCGAACGCGTCCCGCAGGCCGTCGCCGATGAAGTTGATCGTCAACGAGATCAACACGATCACGATGAACGGCGCCCAGAACAGCCATGGCCGGTACAGCAATTGGGAGTAGTCGGTCGAGATGATCAGGCCCAGTGAGGTGTCCGGGATGTGCACGCCCAGGCCGATGAACGACAGCGCGGCCTCCTGCAACACGGCCTGTGCGATGGTCAGCGTGGCGTTCACGGTGATGGTGCCGACCATGTTCGGCACCAGGTGCCGGAAGATGATCCGCCCGGTGCCCGCTCCGCTGGCTCTGGCCGCCTCGATGAAGTCGCGCTGCGCCAACGACAGCGTCTCACCCCGGGTGATCCGGGCGATGTTCATCCAGTTCCAGGCGGCCAGCATGATCGCCACCCAGTACCAACTGCCACCAACCTTGTTGACCAGCAGTGCGGCGGCCACGATCTGCGGGAAGATCAGGAACAGGTCGGTCAGCCGCATGAAGAAGCTGTCGGCGAAGCCGCGCAGATAGCCGGAGACCGCACCGATCACCACCCCCACCACGGTGGAGATGATGGCCACGACCAGCGCGATCTGCAGTGACAGCTGGGTGCCGCGGAGCAACTGCGCGAACACGTCGACGCCGACCTGGTCGGTGCCCAGCGGGTGGTCCGCGCTGGGCGTCAGGTAGCCGGGGTTGTCGGTGCTCGCGTAGTTGTACTTCCAGAAAAGCGGCGTCACGAACGCCGCCAACACCAGCAGGATCAGCACCGCGAGGCTGATCATGGCCAGCCGGTGACGGAGGAAGCGGCTGAGGATCACCCGGCTCTGCTTGCGGGCCTTGGTGTCGAACTCGTGGCCGGTCCCGGAACCGCGCGACAGTGGCTCGGTGACGTTGATGGCGACGGTGCCGGCGGCACCACTGACGGCGGCCGGGGGAAGCGGGCTAACCAAGGCGGATCCTCGGGTCCAGGATGCCGTACGTGATGTCGGCGATCAGGTTGAAGATGATGATCAGGGTGGCCGTGACCACCAGGAAGCCCATCAGCATGTTCGGGTCGTACTGACGCACCGCGCTCACCAGCACCGAGCCCATGCCGGGCCAGGCGAACACGGTCTCGGTGACGATGGCGCCGGTGAACGCGGCGCCGAAGTTCAGTGAGAACAGCGTGGTCACCGGGATCAGTGCGTTGCGGAACGCATGCCGGAACACCACCCGACCGCTGGACAGGCCCTTCGCCCGCGCGGTGCGCACGTAGTCGGCACCCAGCACCTCCAGCATGGAGGCGCGCTGGAACCGGCTGTACGCGGCGAAGCTGATCACCATGATGCTGATCGTCGGCAGGATGAACGTGCCGGTGTAGGCATAGATCTGCTGCCCGATGTTGCCGGTGAAGCCGGCGGTCGGTGGTCCGGCGAGGGTGAGCCATCTGGGCAGGCCAACCGACTGCAGCACGTTGTTGAACTCGATCCCGTAGTTCTCCAGCACGATCGCCACGCAGAAGATCGGCATGGAGAACAGCAGGAACGCGAGGGTGGTGGCGATGTAGTCGAAGACCGAGTACTGCCGCAGCGCGGCCAGCGCGCCGACCGCCATGCCCAGGATCAGCGCGATGATCTCGGCGCCGACCACCAGCCGGATGGTGACCCACAGGGCACTCATCACGGTGCTGAACACCGGTTGGCCACCCTGGGACAGTGCGATGCTGACACCCCAGTCGCCGTGCACGAAGTTCACCAGCCAGTGCCAGTAGCGCTCCAGGATGTTCTGGTCCAGGCCGAGGTTGTGGCGGGCGTTGGCAATCACCTCCGGGGTGACACCGGGGCGGGCGGCCAACGCGGCGATCGGATCACCGGAAGTGGCCACCAGCACATAGGCGACGAAGGTGCCGATCAGCAGGATCGGAATGGAGATCAGCAATCGTCGGATCACGTACTGAATCACGAATTACTCCTGGGCTCGGCCCGCTGCCTGGTCGGCAGCATAGCCCCCCGACCGACTGTGCTGGCACACCGATCGGATATTGACAGTAGCCGGCGGGCCGGGTTGGTTGCACCGACCCGGCCCGCCGGGGCCTTCACACCGTTCGGACGTTCATTTCATACGAATGTAACAAACGCCCGATTGTCAATTGGCATCAACTGGTCTTCTGCCATTCGTTGGCGTCCCACAGAACGCCGTTGTACGACTGGTAGTACATGCCCTTCCAGGCACCGTCGAATGCCCACTGGTTTGGTGTGTTGAACAGAGGAAGTGTGGCGTACTCGGCCGCGAGAGCCTTGTCAGCCTGCTCGTAGTAAGGCTCAGCGGCATCGGCCGTCGGCGCCGCCAGGGCCTGGTTCAGAGCCTTGTCGACCGCCGCCGAACTCAGTCCCTGCCAGTTCTCGCCACCACCGGTCTGGTACACGGTGACCGCCGAGGAGTTGAACGGCAGGTTGGACCACGCGAACAGCGCCACGTCGTAGTCGCCCGATGAGACCGGACCGCTCAGGAAGTTCGGGTCGGTGTGGTCCGTGATCTTGAAGCCGGCCGCCTGGCACTCGTTCTGGATCAGCTGCACCGTCTGGGTCCGTCGCGGGATGTCGTTGTGGCTGATCGAGATGCTCAGCGTCTGGCCGTTCTTGGTCATGACGCCCTGGGCGTTGGGCGTCCAGCCGTCGGCCTGCAGGGTCTGCTTGGCCTGGGCCGCGTTGCCGGTCGACTCACTGGAGTAGAGGTCCAGCTTGCCCTGCGCGACGTCGGTCGGCATCACCGCGCCGGTCGGCTTGGCACCCGGCTGCACCGGGTCGATCAGCTTCTGCACCAACTGGTTGCGGTCAACGCACTGGAAGAACGCCTTGCGCACCGCGATGTCCTGGAACAGCGGGTTCTTCAGGTTCAGGTCGAGGTGTTCGAACGACAGGCCCGGGGTCGCGACGTAGGTGATGCCGTCCGACTTGGCCCGCGCGGAGGTCAGTTCCTGCGTCCCGTCGGCGCTCGGCTGGGCCGAGTACTGGACGTTGACCTCCTTGTTCTCCAGCGACTTCGCCTGGGAGACGACGTCCGGAGCGAACTTGATGAAGAAGCCGGCCGGGCCACCGGGGTTGCCCCACCACTTGGGGTTGCGGGCCATCGTCACCGACTGGTTGGGCACCACGTTGGTGATCAGGTACGGGCCGTCGGACAGGTCGTAGTCCTTGTTGAAGCCGGTCCAGGACTTGTTCCAGAAGTCGGCCGCAGGCTGCAGCTGGTCCTTCGGGGTGTTCGGGGTCAGGGTGGTGATGTCCGAGATGCCGATGGCCTTGGTCAGCACGTGGGCCGGCAGCAGACCACTGGTCGACATGTCGAACAGGCTCTTGTAGTCGGTGAACGGCGTGGTGAACGTGGTGGTCACGGTCTTGCCGTTGTCCGAGCAGACCGGCGCGTTCATCTGTGAGTAACCGGTCGTGCCACCGGACTCGAAGACCGTGGTGTTGCCGCCGCCGTTGTTGGCCAGCCAGTACAGGTAGAAGTCCTGGCAGCTGACGGGCTGGCCGTCGGACCAGACGGCCTTCGGGTTGATCTTCCAGACCACCGTCTGCGGGTTGGTGTCCTTGGTCTGCGTGACCGAGTCCATCAGGTCCTTGTTGAGCACGACGTTGTTGTTGCCGTCCATCATGTACGGCGTCTCCAACGTCAGGATGTTCTCGAAGGCGTTGTAGGTGCTCACCGTGTTGGCGCTCGCGTTGTTGTACGAGTTCCACGGCTTGTCGGTGATCAGGTTGACCACGTCGTTGTACTGGGTGACCTTGGGAGCTGTGTAGCTGCCGTTCGACTCGCCCACCGCGGTGGCCCACGAGCTGACGTCACCGCTCGGTCCGTTGGCGCTGCCACTGGAGCCGCCGCAGGCGCTCAGTCCGAGCGCGGCGACGGCAGTCAGCGCCGCAGCGCCGAATAGCCTGGTTCTCCTCATGAACGCGTGCCCTCCTAGCACGGGAGTGGTCCCGGCCAACGTGGTCGGTTTACGCCCGAAACATCCGCGACGGCACGTGAAGTTACGCACCGCTTAGCCCGTCACCGTAGAAACCTTAAGGCTTCTTAGACAGCAGGCCCGGGATGATCGTGACCAAAGGGTTACCGGGCGGTAGCCACTTGCGATCGCCCGATTACAGGAGGGTGCTGTTCACACTTTGAATGGTGTGAACACTCAGTAGAGTATCACCCATTCGTGCGGGCCCAGGTAGCCGCTTCATCGAAGGGACCAACCAACGGCGGTCCGGATGAAACGCCGGTCACACTGTGACCTATCGCCAGTTCCTCACACACCTGGAACAACGGAATCTCCACGTTCTGTCCCCACAACGCCGGTTCCACGTTCGACAGGGCGTCCGGCAGGGCAGTCGTTCCGGTCAACGCCGCGCTGATCGTCGGTTGCAGCGTCGAATCACACCAGTCCAACGGACCGGCCGGCGCGGTGGTGCCGGAACTGGTGGCGGTCGTGCAGCCGAACCAGCTGGCGAGTTCGGTGGCCGGATCACCGGCCGCCGGTTGTGGGCCGACCAGGATGTCCACCTCGCCGACGCCGCCGCCGGACGGCGCGGTGGACGACGTGCTGCCGCCAGACGAGCTCGTCGGCGCCAGTTCCTGGTTGTAGAGCTGGCTCGCGGACGGGGTGCTCACCGAGGCGGAGATGCCGGCGGCGGTCAGCTCCTGCTGCACCGTGTGCGCGATCGTGACGTACGGCTCGGTGTTGGCCGGCGCGGCGATCGCCAGCTGCAGGGCCTGACCGTCACGGCTCCACAGCCCACCGGTCTCGGTGTAGCCCGCCTGGGTCAGCAGCCTGCTCACGGTGGCCGGATCCGCGCCGGAGGGCCGGCCGGCCGGCAGGCTCGACCGATAGCCGGTCCGGGACGGCGGCATGACCAGCGCGTCCGCGCGGAAGCTCTGCGCCGGCCCGCCCCCGGTGCCGGCCGCGATCAGCGCGTCACGGTCCAACGCGGCCACCACCGCGGCACGCACGTTCGGATCGGCCAGCACGGTGTTGGTCGGCCGCAGCAGCACCGACGCGATCAACCCGGTCGGCACGGTGGACAGGCTGACCGTCGATCCGAGATCGCCGAGCAGGCCCATCCCGGCCGCGTTCGCCTGGGTGTACGCCATCTGGTCGGCGCCGGTGCGCAGCGCGTCGACGGCGTCCTGGATCGCGGTCTTGCGCAGCACGATCCGGTCGAGCACGCTCGGCTTTCCCCAGTACCGGTCGCTGCGCTCCAGGGTGATCTCGCCGCCGAGGGTGTCGATGCTCCGGATGTCGAACGGCCCGGCGGTGGCCGGGTAGGTCTCGGCCAGCGCGCCGGCCCAGCCGCCCGGTGCGTCCTTGAGCAGATGCGCCGGCAGCAGGTCGTTGAACAGCGACCGCCAGCCCGGATAGGGCTGGCTGAAGGTCACCTGGACCACCTTGTCGTTGTCCCGCGCGGCGATGCCGGAGATCAGCCGGTAGCCGGCCGGGTCCACCACGCCGGGCTGGGAGATCATCTGGTTGCGCAGGTACACGAAGTCGGTGGCGTCGATCGGCGCACCGTCCGACCAGGACGCGTCGCTGCGGACGGTGTAGGTCACCGTGAACGGGCTCGCCTTGGTGACGTCAGCGGACACCATCACGTTGCGGTCGAGGACCGGTGAGCCGTCGGCGGCGGTGCGGAACACCGACGGCAGCATGAGATCCGCCATCGCATTGGTGACCGCCGACTGGTCGGCGAGCTGGTGCGGGTTGTAGCCGCCGGCGATGCTGTCCACCGCGACCACGACGGACACCACGTTGCCGCCGGTCGGCGTCGGCGTGCTGGCGCCGGAGGAGGTCACCACCGGCACCGGAGGCATGGCCGTACACCCGGTCAGCGCGAGGCTCACCAGTATCAGGCCGAGCAGTCTGCCCAGCCGCGAACGTCCGGCTCGTCGTCGGGTCCGATGCGACCCGCGCGACCGGCGGAGGGCGCGACAGCGGCCCCCAACCTCAGCTCTCCGCACGACCAGCCATCGTGCCATCCACCGGAAACACGCCGGCTGGCAGGAGGCTGAAGGCCAGTGATCCACTCGGTTGTCTGGTGGCCGGGTGACCGTCCGCCGACGGTCAGCGCATGGTCTTCGCGCGCGACCGCTCCTTGGCGCGCTCGGCCGCCGACAGCGTCACCTTGCGCACCCGGACAACCTGCGGCGCGACCTCGACACATTCGTCGGAGGCGCAGAACTCCAGCGCCTCCTCCAGCACGAGCTTGCGTGGCCGGGCCAGCCGCTCCAGCTCGTCACCGGTGGACGACCGCATGTTGGTCAGCTTCTTCTCCCGGCAGACGTTGATGTCCAGGTCCTCGGCCCGCGGGTTCTCGCCGACCACCATGCCCTCGTAGGCGGCCGCGCCCGGTTCCACGAAGAACGTGCCGCGGTCGGCGAGCTGGGTCATCGCGTAGGCGGTGATCATGCCGGCCCGGTCCGAGACCAGCGACCCGGTGTGCCGGGTGCGCAGCTCGCCGGCCCACGGGAAATAGCCCTCGAACACGTGGTTCGCGATGCCGGTGCCGCGGGTCTCGGTGAGGAACTCGGTCCGGAAACCGATCAGCCCACGCGACGGCACGATGTACTCCAGGCGAACC
>DASVLX010000149.1:0-5379 GCA_036384655.1 Pseudonocardiaceae bacterium | reverse complement strand
GGGCGGAAGCCGCCGTCGTGGTCTACGGCAACGGGCGGGTCGCCAGCGGCGTGGCGGCGATGCTCGCCGCGTCCGGGGTCGGCTGGGTCTGCACGGCGGCCGACGGCACCGTCCAGCCCGAGGACACCGGATGCGGCTATGTCGCGTCGGATGTTGGCGAGCCACGGCCGTTGTCCGCCGCGCGTGCCGTCCGTCGCGTCGCCGGCGAGACCAGGGTCGAACGCCTACCGCCACGGCGACTGCCGGACGTGGCGGTGCTGGCGGACGCGGTGGTGCCCGACCCCCGGCTCTCGGCTGGACTGGCCGCCGCCGGGGTGCCGCATCTGTTGGCTCACGCCGGCGACGGGGTCGCGGTGGTCGGGCCGCTGATCAGGCCCGGCCGGACCTGCTGTTTGAGATGTGTGGAAATGCACCACACGGATTCGGATCCCTGTTGGCCGGCCCTGGCCACCCAGCTCGCGGCCGGCCGGCAGCAGGCCGATCTGGCCTCCGCCCAGGTGGCTGCGGCGTTCGCGGTCGCCCAGGTGTTGCAACTGCTGCACGGGCCGGTCAGTGACGGACTGGACAGCCAGGGTGCGTCCATCGAGATCGACGTTTTCACCGGCCAGATCAGCCGCACGGTGTGGGAGCCACATCCTCGATGCGGCTGCCGGGCCGCTGCCGCCGGCAGTGGCGGTGCACGCGAAACCGGGAGCGACGCGCGGGAGGAGCAGTGAGCCAGGCATGGGACGAAGAGAACCACCGAGGTAACCCGGACACGATCGGGAAAATCCCCACAATGGACCAAGGTCGGTTACGGTCGTGGTGGCCGCCGGTCGCGCGCGCCGGCCGGCACGAACGCCGAGCGCCGGTCGAGGAAGGATGGTGCTGTGGCCGACATTCCGCGGAAGACGGTCACCCGGACCGCGAAGCTCGCCAGCCTGCCACTTGGCGTGGCTGGACGAGTCGTGGGCGGGTGGGGCAGGCGGCTGGTGGGACAGGACTCCCAGGACATCCGCGCCGACATCTCGGCGAAAACGGCCGAGCAGGTGTTCGCCGTGCTCGGTCAGCTCAAGGGCGGGGCGATGAAGTTCGGCCAGGCTCTGAGTGTGTTCGAGGCGGCCATGCCCGATGAGCTCGCCGAGCCCTACCGCGAGGCGTTGACCAAGCTGCAGGCCGGCGCCCCGCCGATGGCGGCCAAGACCGTGCACCGGGTGCTCGCCGAACAACTCGGCGCCGGCTGGGCCGAGCGGTTCGCGGAATTCCAGGATGAACCGGCGGCGTCCGCCAGTATCGGGCAGGTGCACCGGGCGATCTGGCACGACGGCCGGGAGGTCGCCGTGAAGGTGCAGTACCCGGGGGCCGACGAGGCGCTGCTGGCGGACCTACGCCAGCTGCAGCGGTTCAGCCGGCTGTTCCAGGGCGTCATGCCGGGTGCCGAGGTGAAGCCGCTGATCACCGAACTCCAGGACCGGATGGCCGAGGAACTGGACTACCGCATCGAGGCGGACAACCAGCGGGCGTTCGCCGCCGAGTTCGACGGAGATCCCAACATCAAGGTGCCGAGGGTGGTGGCGAGCGCCCCGAAGGTGATGGTCAGCGAGTGGGTGACCGGAGCCTCGATGGCGGAGATCATCGCCAACGGTACGAGAGAAGAACGGAACGTCACCGGCCGGTTGCTGGCCGAGTTCCATTTCTCGGCTCCGGCCCGGCTCGGGCTCCTGCACGCCGACCCACATCCCGGCAACTACCTGCTGCTGCCAGATTACCGGCTCGCCGTGCTGGACTTCGGCGCCTGCGCCCGGCTGCCCAACGGGATCCCCAGCCCGCTGGGCAGGATCACCAGGCTCGCCCTCGACGGCAGGTCCGACGAACTGCTCGAACTGTTGCGCCGAGAGCATTTCGTCCGACCGGACATGGAGCTGAAGGCCGAGGACGTGCTTTGTTACCTCGCGCCGTTCACCGAGCCACTGACGACCGAGGTGTTCCACTTCAGCCGGCAGTGGATGCAGAAGCAGATGGGCCGGGTCAGCGATGTGCGCGGACAGGATTTCCGCACCGGGCGGTCACTGAACCTGCCGGCGCACTACCTGATGATCCATCGGGTCACGGCCGGCGCCACCGGCATCCTCTGCCAGTTGGACGCCGAGGTGCCGATGCGAGCGATCGTGGAGCGTTGGCAGCCCGGCTTCGCTGAGTGAGTTCCGGCGTCCCAGGCGGCGCGGTGCGGCGTTCTCGGTCGCTCGCGTGCGCCGGGCGGCCTGCGGATTGGGTCGCATGCACCTAGCAGACCGGAACGGTCTGGTTTCTGGAGCACGCGGGTTTCGCGTAGCCCATACCGCGACCGGCGGCGGTTGGTGCTGCCCAACTGTGTGCTGCCTGGCCAGGTGGCCGGCACGGCAAAGGCGGTGGAGGTGGGGGAGGGGCCTTTCATCGCATAGGGAGGGGCCCCTTACCCGCCGGTCAGGCGCAGAGCTCCTGGAGCTCAGCGAGATTTCCGGTGAACGCGTCGGCCAGGCGGTCCACGTCCGGCAGCGCGGAGGCGTTGGCGTGCAGGCCGATGTGCACGGCACGCCGGTATCCGCAGAACGCCACGCCCAGCGCGTGGCCGGCGGCCAGCGGGATGACCGGGTAGATCTCCCGCAGCGGCGCGCCGTCCAGGGACAGCGGCAGGCCGGGTAGCGGAACATTGGTGGCCACCAGGTCGAACAGCAGGCTGGCGCCGCGAGACAGCAGCGGGGTGGCGAAGCGATGCACCGCGGGCGGCACCCGGTCGGCGAACAGCGGCAGCGCACCGGGACCGCTGCGCGTGCCGGCCTCCTTGTTGGCGTCCATGGTGGTGCGCACCGCGGCCAGCCGGCGGACCGGATCGGGCTCGTGGATCGGCAGTTCGCACATGTAACCGGAGAGCTGGTTGCCGCAGCCGCGCCGTTCACTGGCCCGGACGCGCTGGCTGACCGGAATCAGCGCCCGCACCGGGCGTGCGTCCACCTTCTCGCCACGCTCGATCATCCAGTCCCGCAGTGCGCCCGCCAGCAGGGCCAGCAGCACGTCGTTGGTGGTGCCGCCGTGCCGGGCGCGGATCTGCTTGATGTCGTCGAGGTCGAGTCGCAGGGTCGCGAGCCGGCGTTCTCCGGACGGCGGCGCGAACAACGGCGACTCCGGCTCCAGAGCGCGCGCGTTGCGCAGGATGGAGCTGGCCATGCCGGCGGTCTGGCGGGCCTGCCGCGCCAGCTTGGGTAGGTCGGCGGCCACGGTCATGGATTCGCCGATCAACCGGGCAGGCTCGCGCAGCCATTGCAGGGCAGCCCGGACCGGATGCGGGACCACCGGCTCATCCCGCTGGTCGACCGCCGTCGGAGTGAACCCGTCGAGTAGCGCCAACCCGAGCATCACCGCGGCCGCGCCATCGGCGAGCGCGTGGTGCATCTTGGCGAGAACCGCGAAACCACCACCCGCCAGACCGCTGATCACGTGCAGTTCCCAGAGCGGCCGCTCCGGGTCCAGCCGCCCTTCCATGATCCGCATGGCCTGTTCGGCGAGCTGATCAGTCTGATGTGGACGGGGAATATGGTGTGCGAAGACGTGCTTCTCGACGTCGAAGTCCGAATCGGACACCCAGCGCGCGCCGGGCGTTGGCAGCCAGGTCGCCTGGACCCGCTGGCGCAGCTTCGGCACCAGGGCGGCGCGGGTACGCAGCAGTTCCACCACTCGGCCGGGGTGAATGGGCTGCTGCGGGGCGAAGGTCGCGATCGCGCCGATGGTCATCGGGGCCGCCGGGGTGTCCAGAGAGAGGAACGCGGTGTCCAGACCAGTCAGGCGTTCAATGGGCACGCTGCCTCCTTGTTGGGAACCGGACCGCGCCCCGATGCGCGACGATGCGACGTCGGAAAACGCCCGGCAAACCCTGCCGATGCGGCGCGCTGGTTACGGGGTTGGGTCTGGGGCCAAAACCATTGCGCGGCTCGCTGGACGCAGGTCCCAAATCTACACGGTGATCATGGGTGTCGCAGGCGGATCTTGTGGAAGTCCACCCAATGGGGTTGGTCCGGCACGGATGCCGATATTTCTTGACTTGTCCGAATGAGTGGCCTTGGGCCAGGATTTTGTGGACTTCATGACTCTGGCGTCCCACGAAAAGATCGACTGATCATGGTATTCGTGACTCCTCGGACCTCGCTGGACGGGGCAACGATCCTGGACCTCACCGCGCCGCTGGACGCGGTGGACCCGGCGACCGCCCGGCGTTACCCGGGTGCACCGACGGGCCGGCAGCCGGTGCACACCTGTTATGTGCCGGCGGGGGACGTTGACGAGAACATCGTCGAGCGGTGGGGAAAACAGGCCTTGGCCGCATTGCGGGCATACGCGGGCACTCCGCCCGAACTCGCCGATGTCGCCGGCATTTCCGTTGGCCGGGCGGAGGCGATCGAGTCGAGCCTGATCGCCAAGCTGACCAACGAGCCCATCGAGGACCTGCGGATCGACTTCGAGGACGGCTACGGCGCGCCCGGTGAGGCGACCGAGGACGCCGACGCCGAGGCGGCCGCGGTCGCGCTGGCGGCCCGGCAACGGGCCGGAACCGGTCCGGCCGGCATCGGCCTGCGGATCAAGTCCCTGGGCACCCGGGAGTTGCGGAACCGGGCGATCCGCACGCTGGACGTTTTCCTCTGCGCGCTGTTGGACGGGGTTGGCGGCTCGCTGCCGCCGGGATTCGTGTTGACCCTGCCCAAGGTCACCCAGGCGGCGCAGGTGGAGGTGTGCGTCCAACTGCTGGAGGTGCTGGAGGACCGGCTTGGTCTCCCGGTCGGCAAGGTGCCGTTCGAGATCGAGCTGGAGAATCCGCAGTCCATCGTGGACAGCGAGGGCAGGGTCGCCATTCCGGGCCTGTTGGCCGCCGGCCACGGCCGGATCCGGGGGCTGCATTTCGGCCCGTACGACTACACGGCCGCCTGCGGGCTGCCGACGGACAGCCAGCGACCGGACCACCCGGCCTGCGACTTCGCCCGGCATGTCATCCAGGTGGCCACCGCCGGCACCGGGGTGTGGATCTCCGACGGGGCCACCTACGTGCTGCCGGTCGGAACGCCGGAGTCCACCCGTCACGGCTGGCGGGTGCACGCCGCCAACGTTCGGCGGGCCCTGACACAGGGCTTCTACCAGGGCTGGGACGTGCATCCACACCAGTTGGTGACCCGATTCGCGGTGGTGCTGGCTCATGAGTGGGGAGCGCGCCGTGAGCCCGAGCAGTAGCACGGTGGGGGTTGAAGCCATTCACTGTCACTGATGTGGTTGTGCGAGGGTGAGGTGTGGTGCGCGTCTCGCCTCATGCGGTTTCCGATGTGGCCGCCGATGCGGTGGCCCCTGTCGTAGGCCCTGTCGTGGTGGCTCCCGACAAGT
>DASVLX010000148.1:0-3643 GCA_036384655.1 Pseudonocardiaceae bacterium | reverse complement strand
CCGGCATCGCGCTGGCGCTGCTGGACACCGCCGCGGGCGTCAAGCTCGGCGACGAGGTCGTGTTGGACGTGCGCGGCCGGGCGTTGCCAGCGGAGGTCGTGAAGCCGCCGTTCGTGGCCCTGCACACCCGGTAGATCACCGGCCCGGCACGGCCGATCACCGGCCGATCACCGGCCGATCACCGGCCGATCACTGCCCGAACTGTCGGAAGTGCGACGGTCGCGAGCGCGATTTCCACGGCACCCTTTTGGCCGACTAAGGTGCCCTCATGACAATCGCGCTGCCATTCACCAAGACCCCGAACCCCAGCCCGGCCACCCCGGAGCGGGTAGCGGAGGTATTGGCGGCGCCCGGTTTCGGCCGGTACTTCACCGACCACATGGTGACCATCGACTGGGACGTGGACCGAGGCTGGCATGACGCGGCCGTGGTCCCGTACCGGGCACTTGAGCTTGATCCCGCCTCGGCCGTGCTGCACTACGGCCAGGCGATCTTCGAGGGCCTGAAGGCATACCGTCAGCCCGACGGGTCCATCGCATCCTTCCGTCCCGACGCCAATGCCGCCCGGTTCCGCGCCTCGGCGCACCGGCTGGCCATGCCCGAACTGCCCGACGAGTTGTTCCTCGGTTCGCTGCGTGAGCTTGTCGCGGCGGACCGGCGCTGGGTTCCGAGCGCTCCCGATGAGTCGCTCTACCTGCGGCCGTTCATGGTCGCCACCGAGATCGGTCTGGGCGTCAACAGCCCCTCCCGCAGCTACACCTACCTGCTCATCGCCTCGCCCGCCGGACCGTACTTCTCCGGCGGCATCCACCCGGTCAGCGTGTGGCTGAGCACTGAGTACGTCCGGGCCGCCCCGGGCGGCACCGGCGAGGCCAAATGCGCCGGCAACTACGCGGCGTCCTTTATCGCCCAGGCCGAGGCGGTCGAGCGCGGCTGTGACCAGGTGGTCTGGCTGGACGCGATCGAGCGCCGCTGGGTCGAGGAAATGGGTGGGATGAACCTGTACTTCGTGTTCGGCACCGGGTCGGACGCGAAGCTGGTCACCCCGTCGCTGACCGGTTCACTGCTGCCGGGAGTGACCCGGCGGTCGCTGCTGGAGCTCGGCAGGGATCTTGGTTACGCCGTCGAGGAGCGCCGGATCTCCACCGAGGAGTGGGAGAAGAAGGCGCTGTCCGGCGAGCTGACCGAGGTGTTCGCCTGCGGCACCGCCGCGGTGGTCACCCCGGTGGGCAAGGTCAAGCACGCCGAGGGTGAGTTCACCGTGTCCGGCGGCGAGCCGGGCCCGGTGACCATGAGGTTGCGTCAGACTCTGACCGACATCCAGCAGGGCAAGTCCGCCGATCCGCACCACTGGATGCTGTCGCTCGGCTGAGTGATTTCCCGCTGAAGAACACGGATTCCCCCGTTGGCACGCCGCCACGGGGGAATCCGTGTGTGAGGCCGGTCCGTTGCACCTGACATGCCCAAGGCTGTGAGGTTCAACGAATACGGCGGGATCGACGTGCTCCAGGTGGTCGATGTCCCGCGACCGGTGCCGGCTGACGGCGAGGTTCTGGTCCAGGTGAGGGCCGCCGGGATCAATCCCGGCGAGGTCAGCATCCGGTCCGGTGCCGCCGCGGCCCGGTGGCCGACCACCTTCCCCTCCGGCGAGGGCAGCGACCTCGCCGGAGTCGTGGCCGAGGTCGGGCCGGGCGTGCGGGGCGTCTCGGTCGGCGACGAGGTCATCGGCTTCACGAATGGACGCGCCAGCCACGCCGAGTACGTGGTCGTCGAGGCCACCGACATCACGCCCAAGCCACCGTCGGTGCCGTGGGAGGTCGCCGGTTCGCTGTTCGTGGCCGGCACCACCGCCTACGCGGCGGTCCGGGCCGTCGCGCTCAAGCCCGGCGACACGGTGGTCGTCTCGGGCGCGGCCGGCGGCGTCGGGTCGCTCGCCGTCCAGTTGGCAAGGCGGGCCGGCGCGACCGTGATCGGCCTGGCCGGCGCGACCAACCGGCAGTGGCTGTCCGACCACGGCGTGATCCCGGTCCGCTACGGCGAGGGCGTCGGCGAGCGCATCCGCGAGGCCAGCCACGGCAAGGTCGACGCGTTCATCGACACCTTCGGTGGCGGCTATGTGGATCTCGCCATCCAACTCGGCGTTCCGAAGGATCGGATCGACACGATCATCGACTTCGCCGCGATCGAGAAGTACGGCGTCAAGTCCGAGGGCAACGCGGCCGGGGCCACCGCCGACGTCATGGCGGAACTGGCCAAGTTCGTCGCGGACGGCGAGCTGGAGGTGCCGATCGCCAAGGTCTATCCGCTCGACCAGGTGCGTGAGGCGTATCAGGAGCTGGAGAAGCGGCATACCCGCGGCAAGATCGTCCTGATGCCTTAATCAGTTGTCAGATCGATCGCTTGGATCGATCAATGCAATCGGCGTTCTAGGTGGATGCGGGCCAAGGCCGCAGGCCGCGTGGCGTACAGAGAAGTACGCGAGCGGCCGAGAACGCCGGCCCGCGCCGCCTGGGGCGGCGGTCGGTCAAGCGGTCGCGCACACCACCAACACGACGGTCACCGCCAGCTCGCTGGACGCGCCGAGCACGTCCCCGGTGACGCCACCGAGGCGTCGGCGGGTGTGCGCGGCCAGCCCGGCCACCAGCAGCCCCGCCAGCAGCACCGCGACCACACCGGCCCACCACCTGCCCGGCACGGCGACGAACGCGCCCAGGACGGCCAGGACCAGCCACCAGCCGATCACGACCGGCGCCGGCTGGCTGCCGGCGACCAGCGCGCCGAGCCCCTGCGGCCGGGCGGCCGGAATGCCACGCCAGCAGCACAGCACGAACCCGGCCCGGCCGGTGATGATCGCCAGGCCGACCGCGAACCAGCGGTGATCGCCGGCCAGCGCGGCCAGGCTGGCGGCCTGCGCGCCCAGCGCGATGATCAGCGTGACCACCGCGAACGGTCCTGCCGAGCCGTCCTTCATGACCGCCAGCGCCCGCTCGGGCGGCCCGTAACAACCCAGGCCGTCGGCGGTGTCGGCCAGGCCGTCGACATGCATGCCCCTGGTGACCAGCGCCAGCGCGCCCACCACCAGCAGCCCGACGACCAGCGATGGCAGACGCGCCAGGCTCAGACCGGCCAGCAGCGCGGCGGCGAACGCGCCGAGCAGCGCGCCGACCAGCGGGGCCAGCCCGATCGCCACGGCGGCCGTGCGGCGGTCCACCCGATGCGCCGGCACCGGCAGCACGGTCAGCCAGGACAGCGCCAGCCGCATGCCGTCCGGCAGCAGCCGGAGACGGCCGTGCTTGCCGGTGTCCGGAGCCCGGTCCTCGCCGGTCAGCTTTCATCCTTTTCGGACACGCCGGCGTCCTCGAAGGTGGCCATCTCGGCCAGGATCCTGGTCGCCGCCAGCACCAGCGGCAGAGCCGCGACCGCGCCCGAGCCCTCACCCAGCCGCATCTGAAGATCCAGCAGCGGGCGCAGGCCCAGGTGATCCAGCGCGAAGCCATGCGCCGGCTCGACCGACTGGTGCCCGGCCACCCACCAGCGTCGCGCGCCCGGCGCCAGCCGGTCCGCGACCAGCGCGGCGGCCGTCACCACCATGCCGTCCAGCACGACCGGCGTGCGGCGCACCGCCGCCTTCGCGAGGAAGCCG
>DASVLX010000147.1:0-55250 GCA_036384655.1 Pseudonocardiaceae bacterium | reverse complement strand
CGCTCGGCCGCCTCCCGGTAACGGCCCGCGTGATCCGGGCCGGCCAGCGCCGACGCGGCGACCAGCGCACCCGCCAGTGCGGACGCCCCTGCCGGGCTGGCGTTGTCGCCCGGGTCCGCCGGCCGGCGCACCAACCGCTCGGCGTCGTCGGCGGTGTCGAAGAACGCTCCCGGGCCGTCTGGATCGGCGAACCGGTCCAGCGCGAAATCCAGCAGGTCGATGACGGCGGACAGCCAGCGCGGCCCGGCCGTCGCCTGGTGAAGCGCGAGCAGACCGTCGGCCAGACAGCCGTAGTCGTCCAGTACGGCCGCCGACTCGCCGACGACACCCCGCCGCGAGGTACGCCGCAACCGACCGTCCACCAGATGCGTGTCGAGCAGGAACCCGGCGGCGTCGGCCGCCGCCGCGACCCAGCTCGGTTGGTCGAGCACGACGCCGGCCTCGGCCAACGCACCGATCGCCAGGCCGTTCCACGCGGCGATGACCTTGTCGTCCCGGGCGGGTTGCGGACGACGAAGCCGCGCCTCGAACAGCATGGACCGCACCCGTTGGAACCGGGCCATGTCCACCGGCTCCCGCGGCAGGCGCAGGGTGGACGCGCCGTGCTCGAAACTGCCCTCGTCGGTCACCTGGAACAGGTCGGCGGCCCAGTCGCCGTCCGCCGGCCCGAGAGCCGCGCGCAACTCGTCGGGCGTCCACACGTAGGTCAGGCCCTCGACGCCGTTGGCGTCCGCGTCCAGCGCCGCCGCGAACCCGCCCTCCGGGGTGCGCAGGTCGCGTAGCAGGAACTCGGCGGTCTCTGTCGCGATCCGGTGGAACGACGGCGCGCCGGTCAGCCGCGCGAGGTGAGCGTAACCGCGCAGCAGCAGGGCGTTGTCGTAGAGCATCTTCTCGAAATGCGGCACCACCCAGTTGGCGTCCACGCCGTACCGGCAGAAACCGCCGCCGAGTTGGTCGTGGATCCCGCCGCCGGCCATCGCCGCGCCGGTAACACCAGCCATCGACAGCGCCTCGACCGAGCCGGTCCGCTCATGGTGGCGCAGCAGGAACTCCAGCACCATCGACGGCGGAAACTTCGGCGCGCCACCGAAACCCCCGTGGTCACGATCGAACTCGGCCAGCAGCGACACCACGGCTCCGGACAACGTCTCCTCATCGACCTGTGAGGTCGGCAGCGCCTCCTGCTGTTCGCGCAGCGCCCGCGCCACCTGCCCGCCGGCTCGAAGCACCTGGTCACGACGGTCGGCCCAGGCGTCCGAGACGGCCGCCAGCAACTGGCGGAACGACGGCATACCGGACCGGGGCGCCGGCGGGTAGTAGGTGCCACAGTGGAACGGTTCGCCGTCCGGGGTCAGGAAGCAGGTCATCGGCCAGCCACCACGGCCGGACATCGCCTCGGTCGCCGCCATGTATACGGCGTCCACATCGGGACGCTCCTCGCGATCGACCTTGATGCTGACGAAATGGTCGTTGAGGAACGCGGCCGTCTCGGCGTCCTCGAACGATTCGTGCGCCATCACATGGCACCAGTGGCAGGCGCTGTATCCGACGGACAGCAGCACCGGCACGTCCCGCCGGCTGGCCTCGGCGAACGCCTCCGGCGTCCACTGCCACCAGTCCACCGGGTTGTCCGCATGCTGCAGCAGATACGGACTGGTCGCCGTGGCAAGCCGATTCGCCATGTCATCCACCCTAGGGCGATCGAACCGTCGTAGCCTGGGGCGCGATGATCACGCGCGGAACCAGGGGTAACGACGCCGGGACCGAGGCCGGCACGGAGGCCGAGGCCTTCGAGCTGGTGCGGCGGCACACCGTGCTGTCGGTGGTGGTCGGCTGGGTGGCCAGCGGGCTGGCCGAGCCGACCGATCATGACCTGGCTGGCCTGGCCGGCGGCGTGACCGGCCCGACCAGCGAGGAATCACCGGTGCGTGGGGTTTTCGCGCCGCCGACCGAGCTGTTCTGGCGGTTCGTCAAACCACCCGCGACCGTCGGCGGTCCCGGCCAGGAGCTGTGGAGCTGGGAGGTCGAGGCGTTCTGCGCGGCGGGCCTGACCGCCGATCCCGCCGTGCTGGACGTGCTCGGCTCACCGCTGGTTCAGGTCAGCACGCCGATCGGCGCGGAACTACGGGAGCTGACCGTCGCGTTCCTGTCCCAGCGGGTCGCGGACGCCTACCGGCGGGCCACCGCCACCGACTTCGCCCGCGCGGCCGCCGCGATGGCGGCCGGCGGCACGCCGCGCTGGCGGCAGGTGGCCGAGGTCATCCGGCTGCTGATCATCGCGGAAACGCTGCTGCGCTCCGGGAAGCTGCGCCTGGACATGTCCGAGCACCGGGATCTGCTGCTGGCGGTGCGAGCCGGCGAACTGCCCTGGCCGGACACCGTCGAATGGGTCGAGTCGCTGCGCGACCGCAGCGCGGAGGCCGTGCGGCACTCGCCGCTGCCGGCACGGCCCAACACCGCAGCCGTGCAGAACTGGCTGTGCTCGGTGCGCCGACGCCTGCTGTCGGACTAGCCCGACTGGTCTGCCTAGTCGGAGTGCTCCGAGTCGGCCCTGTCGGTCGCGCCGCGCCGCGTTGTGTCCTCCGGCGCGGTGGTCGACGGGTCCGTCGTGGCTGACGGGTCCGTCGTGGTCGACGGGTCCGTCGTGGCTGACGTCGTGGCCGTGGTGGACTGCGCCGTCGAGTTCGGCGCCGTCTCGTCGGTCGGCCCGTGCGAACCGGCGGACCGCCCGGGCGGCGGGAAGCTCGCCGGCACCCGCTTGAGGTGCTTGTTCATCGAGTAGCCGAGGAAGGCCACCGCGATGAAGAACAACACCAGCACCAGCAGCGCGATCGGCGAGGCCGCGCCGAACTCCTGGCCCTGGCCACCCTGCTGGCCACCGCCAGGGGCGCTGGCCGCCAGCAGCACCGGCGTCGTCCAACCCAACAGCACGGTCACGCCGCCATAGTACTGACGTCGGTACCGGTGTCAGCCCCTCTGACGTGCGTCCCGCGTGTTCAGGCCGCGATCTTCTCGGTCACGCCGCTGAACAGGTCGTCCTCCGGCAGCGTCACGGCTACCAGGGACCGGGCCAACTCGTACTCCTCGGTCGGCCAGACCTTCCGCTGCACCTCCACCGGCACGGCGAACCAGCGGCTCTCCGGGTCGATCTGGGTGGCGTGCGCGAGCAGCGCGCGATCCCGTACCTCGAAGTAGTCGGCGCATTCGACCCGGGTGGTCACCCGCTCCATGGGGTCCGGCGCGTTCGAGTCCCAGTGCTCCAGCCATTCCTGGTACGGGGACTGCTTGCCGAGCGACACCAGTGCCTCGTGCATCGCGAGCATCTTCGCCCGGGAGAAACCGTGCGAGTAGTACAGCTTCAGCGGCTGCCAGGGCTCGCCGGCGTCGGCGAACTGGTCCGGGTCGCTGGCCGCGTCGAACGCCGCGATGGTCACCTCATGCGTGCGGATGTGGTCTGGGTGCGGGTAGCCGCCGTGCTCGTCATAGGTGACGATCACATGCGGGCGGAACTCACGGATCGCCTCGACCAGCGCGCCCGCCGACTTCTCCAGCGGGACCAGGGCAAAGCAGCCCTCGGGCAGCGGTGGCTTCGGGTCGCCCTCGGGTAGGCCTGAGTCCACGAACCCGAGCCAGCGGTGCCTGACCCCGAGGATGCTCGCCGCCTCGGCCATCTCCCGGCGGCGCAGTTCGGTCATGTTCTCCTGCACGCCCGGCTTGTCCATCGCCGGGTTCAGAATGCTGCCGGCCTCGCCGCCGGTGCAGGTGACCACCATGACGTCGTGGCCCTCGGCCGCGTATCGCGCCAGTGTGGCCGCGCCCTTGCTGGACTCGTCGTCGGGATGAGCGTGCACGGACATCAGCCGCAAACGATCGGCCATGGATTCCGCGGTCCCTTCTGTCTCAGCCTCAGTGTCCGGGGTTCGTCGGCCCTGACGGCAATCACCGGCCCCGGACGGGGATACTCAACGTCGGTGATGGCCCCTATGTTCCGACGCGTCGGCCTCCGACATTTCGGCGGGGCGGCGCACCGCGATCGGGAGGCGAGATGACGAGCAGCGCGGCGCCGGCGGGACGACCGGCCGGCCGCTACAGCCGCGCGACCCGGAAACGATCCCGGTGGTGGTACTGGGGACTGCTTTCCGTGGTGATCCTCGCCGGTGTGGTGATCGCCGCCGTCGGATATGTGAACCTCGGCGACAACCCCATCAACGCCCAGGTCGTCGCCTTCAAGATCGTGGACGACCACACCGTCACGACCACCCTGACCGTCGATCGCGACCACTCCGACCAGGCCGCGGACTGTATCGTCGACGCCCCCGCCGAGGACGGCACCGAGATGGGCCGGGTCGAGGTCTACGTTCCACCCAGTGAGAGCACCGCGACAGTGAACGCGACGTTGCGTACCGTGAAACGTGCGATGACCGTCGAGGTGTACGGCTGCTCCTATGATGTGCCTGGATATCTGACGGCGAGCATGCGGCCAAGTGGGTGAACTGCCACTTCGGTGACCTCCGTAAACAAATCGTCACGGCGAGATGGTCATTCCCGTGCTAACCTCGACAGTCAGGCACGGTCCCAGCGGGGGCCGTGTTTTTCCGTTCCAGACCTTGGGACGGAACGACTGCTTCCGCAACCTGCGGGGTGGAGTTGGCGACGAGGAGTTGGTGACCGTGAGCGACACCCAGGTGACCTGGCTTACCCAGGAGGCCTACGACCGGCTCAAGCAGGAGCTTGACGAGCTGATCGCTAATCGCCCGGTCATCGCGGCGGAGATCAACGCCCGCCGCGAAGAGGGCGACCTTCGGGAGAACGGTGGATATCAGGCCGCCCGGGAGGAGCAGGGCAAGCAGGAGGCCCGGATTCGCCAGTTGCAGGAGTTGCTGCGGGTGGCCAAGGTCGGGCAGGCACCGACCAGCGCCGGCGTGGCCGCCCCGGGCATGGTGCTGACCGTGCGTTACGAGGGCGACGACGACACGGAGGAATTCCTGTTGGCGACCCGCGAGGAGGGCGCGCACGGCAACCTGGAGGTGTTCTCCCCGAGTTCACCGTTGGGAGAGGCGCTGCTCGGCGCCAAAAACGGTGAAACCCGGGAGTACAGCCTGCCCAATGGCAACATCCAGAAGGTCACGTTGTTGAGGGCCGAGCCGTATCGCAGTTGATCCCTGGCGGATCAACCGCGGGCTGATCTACGGCAGCCTGATCCCATAACACGCCCCAAATGGGGCGCGAGCCGACATGCGTCGATGGGACCGTCGAATCGACGGTCCCATCGACGCATGCGCGTATCCGCATGTCTTTCCCGGATCAACCAGCCGAATCAACTGGCCGGATCAACTCAGCACGACGAAACCGGCCGCGTTGAGTCCGTTGACGAGTTGATCCCGATGTTCCGGGCCGCGGGTTTCCAGGCTGAGCGCCACCTCGACCTCGCCCAGCCGCAGCGCCCCGGATATCCGGGAGTGCTCCACGTCCACCACGTTCGCGCCGAGTTCACCGACCCTGGCCAGCAGTGCCGCCAGCGAGCCCGGCTCGTCCGGGATACGCAACCGCAGTCCGAGATACCGGCCGGCGGCGGTCAGGCCGTGTTCGATGATCCGGGACAGCAGCAGCGGATCGACATTGCCGCCGGACAGCACGGCCACAACCGGTCCCGCGAACCGGTCCGGATACTGCATCAGCGCGGCCACCGGTGCGGCGCCGGCGGGCTCCACCACCAGCTTGGCGCGTTCCAGACACAGCAGCACCGCCTTGGACAGCGACTCCTCGGACACCGTGACCACGTCGTCCACCAGGCTGGCGACATGCGCCAGGGTGACCTGACCGGGTTCGCCCACCGCGATGCCGTCCGCCATCGTCTGGGTGTCGGTCAGGCTCACCGGCGTCCCGGCGGCCAGTGACGGCGGAAACGACGCCGCCCTCTCCGCCTGCACACCGACCACCCGGATGTCGGGCCGGGTCGCCTTGATCGCCACCGCGATCCCGGACAGCAGCCCGCCGCCCCCGGTGGCCACCAGCACGGTCGCCACCCGCGGCAGTTGTTCGATGATCTCCAGACCCACCGTGCCCTGGCCGGCGATGATGTCGGGGTGGTCGAAGGGGTGGATGAACACCGCCCCGGTGGCCGTCGCGAACTCCTTGGCGGCGGCCAGTGCCTCCTCCAGCACGGTGCCGTGCAGGTGGACCTCGGCGCCGTAGTCGCGGGTCGCGACCAGCTTCGGCAGCGGCGCCCGCACCGGCATGAACACCGTCGACTTGGTGTTGAGCAGCGACGCAGCGAGCGCGACGCCCTGGGCGTGGTTGCCGGCGCTGGCAGCCACCACACCACGAGCCCGATCGGCCTCGGACAGGCCGTGGATGCGCTGGTATGCACCACGGATCTTGAACGAGCCGGTGCGCTGCAGGTTCTCGCACTTGAGGTAGACCTCGGTGCCCGCCAGGGCGGCGAGTACCCGCGAATGCGTCATCGGAGTATCCCGGATCACACCGTGCAGCAGGGTCGCCGCCGCACGAATTTGATCCACGCTGACCAGTTCCATACCTCGAATCCTGTCAGTCCGACGCCGCGATCCCGCGAGGCGGGCCAAGCTCCGGCGCGCGGCGCTCGGGACGGGTAGGGTGAGTTTGCGGTGAGGTGCGCGCGGGGGCGCCGGAACTCACCCCTTTTCTTCGTGGTGGTTACACCCGGCAGGTGTCTGGTACCTGGGAGGTGACGTGGCCGTCGTGGCTCGGGCAGGTGGTGTGATGGCGGTGGTCGGTGCCCTCGCCGCGGCAGCCGCACTGGCGGGTGGCGCGGTGTTCACGGTGTCCCAGGCCGGCTGCTCCGATCCGGGGCACTATGTGCTGGCCGACGGCCAGTACCACCTGGTCGGCGGGTGTGTGAACCCGGATGACCTGACTCCGGCGACCAACCGGCCCGGCTCGAACCACGGCGACGGCCGGCAGGCCACGCCGTGACGTGTCCAAGCTGACCAACCAAGCCTGACGAACACGATCGGCGGCGACCAGCCAACTTCTGGCGGTCGTCGCCGATCGGCGTGTGTCAGGCGTCCTGGCCGGTCAGGACAGCGCCAGGCGCAGGTCCTCGATCAGGTCCTCCGGCTCCTCGATACCCACCGACAGCCGGATCAGGTCATCCGGCACCTCGAGGGCCGAGCCCGCGGTGCTGGCATGCGTCATCCTGCCCGGGTGCTCGATCAGCGACTCAACGCCGCCGAGCGACTCGCCGAGGGTGAACACCGTGGTGTTGGCGCACAGCTGCAGCGCCGCTTCCATCCCGTCCTTCACCGTGAACGACACCATGCCGCCAAACCGGCGCATCTGCTTCCGCGCGATCTCGTGACCGGGGTGATCCGGCAGACCCGGGTAGTAGACCCGGCCGACCCGCGGTTGCGCGGACAGGAACTCCACGACCCGCTCGGCGTTGTCGCTGTGCCGTTCCATCCGTAGCGCGAGAGTCTTGATGCCACGCAGGGTCAGCCATGAGTCGAACGGGCCCGGGACCGCACCGGTGGCGTTCTGCAGGAACGAGACCTTGTCGATGAGCTCGGCGTCCGAGGTCACCAGCGCGCCGCCGACGACGTCCGAGTGGCCACCGAGGTACTTGGTGGTGGAGTGCACCACCACGTCCGCGCCGAGCGCCAGGGGTTGCTGCAGGTAGGGCGAGGCGAAGGTATTGTCGACCAACAACCGGATGCCGTGTTCCCGCGACAGATCCGCGAGCGCCGCGATGTTGGCGATGTTCAGCAGCGGGTTGGTCGGTGTCTCACACCAGATCACCCTGGTATTGGGCCGAATCGCCGCCCGCACGGCATCCACATCGGACAGAGCGACCGAGGTGTACTCGACACCCCAGTTCTGGAAGACCTTGTCCAGCAGGCGGAACGTGCCGCCGTAGGCGTCGCTGGGGATGAGCACATGGTCGCCGGGCCGGCACATCGCGCGCAGTGCCACGTCGGCGGCGGCCATCCCGGAGGCGAAGGCACGGCCGAACCGGCCACCTTCCA
This sequence comes from Pseudonocardiaceae bacterium, assembly GCA_036384655.1. GTDB lineage: Bacteria > Actinomycetota > Actinomycetes > Mycobacteriales > Pseudonocardiaceae > DASVLX01. The sequence continues at coordinate 47,247 of DASVLX010000147.1, read as the reverse complement.
GGGAGGCGATGCACTCCTCCAGCGCCGTCCGGGTGGGATTGGCGCTGCGCGAGTACTCATATCCGCCGCGGGTGTCGCCGACGCCCTCCTGAACAAAGGTGGACGTGGCATAGATCGGCACGATCACCGCGCCAGTCGCCGCGTCGGGCGCCTGCCCGGCATGTATCGCTCTGGTCGCGAATCCCCCGGTAACCGAACTGTCCGTCATGGACCAAGCCTACGGTGCGCGCCCCGGAACGACGATGGCCCCCGGAGTACGTCCGGGGGCCATCGCATGATCTTCAGTTCACCACTGCTGCGGCGGTTGCTGCTGGCCATAGGGTTGCTGGGGCTGTTGGGGTTGCTGCGGCTGCTGCGGGAATCCACCGGACGGCGGCTGCTGCGGGAAACCGCCCGACGGGGTGCCCGACTGCTGCGGGAAGCCACCGGAGGGCGGCTGCTGGGGGAACCCGCCGCTGCCCGGGCCCTGCGGGGCCTGCGGCTGTCCCCACTGACCGGCCTGCGGCTGCTGGCCCCACGGCTGCTGCGGCTGGCCGTACGGGCCGGGCTGGGGCTGCTGCGCGCCCCACGGCTGCGGTGCCTGCGGTTGCTGCTGCGGCTGACCATACGGCTGCTGCGGCTGCTGCTGGCCCCACGGCTGCGGCGCCGCCTGGGGCTGCTGGGGCTGTCCCCACGGCGCCGGCTGAACCGGCTGACCGAACGGACCCGCCTGGCCGTAGGCGGCCGGCGCCGTCTTCTGCCCGCCGCCCAGGATCTTGCCGCCGAACATCGCCCAGGCGCCGGCGAGCGCACCGAGCACGCCGAAGATGACGTAGGTGGTCCAGCGACTCGCGTAGGCGCTCGAGGCGCCCGCACCGGCAATGCTGTCGACGGCCGACTGCGTGAGGGTCCAGATCAGGATCCAGCCGACGATCACCAGGACACCGCCGCCGAGCGACAGCCAACCGGCCCACTGGAACGGCTTGCGGAGCTGCCGCAGCAGGTCGAAGACACCACCGGCGAGTAGCACCAGGCTGCCCAGCAGCAGAACGATCCAGCCGATCAGCGGTCCGACCGAGCCGGTCCAGCCCTGGAATCCGGAGGCGACGTCGAAGATCGAGTAGTCGCCGGCGAAGGTGAAGGTGTCCGCGGCGATCAACACGATCAGCGTGACCAGACCGGACACCGCGGCGAGGCCGGCGGCGATCCAGCCGAGCAGCTGCGGGGTGCTCATGCCGGGAGACTGCTGCCCGATCGGCTGCCCGAACGGCTGGCCAAAGGCCGGCTGGCCGAACGGGGCCTGCGCGCCGAACTGGCCCGGCTGCTGCGGCTGCTGGCCGAACGGAGCCGGCTGCGGGGCACCCGGGAACGCTGGCTGCTGGCCATAACCGGGCGCGGCCGGCTGGCCGTACGGCTGCTGGCCGTACGCCGGCGCACCCGGCTGTCCCGCCGGCGACTGGCCGTAGGGCGGAATCTGGCTGGCGCCGGTGTACTGCCCATAGTTCGGAATGGCCTGGCCCGGCTGCACCATCTGGGTGGCCTCGGGCGCCGCCGGCGGACCCTGCGGCACCTGGCCGGGCTGCACGATCTGAGTCGCCTCGGGCGAGGGCGCCGCCGCCGGCGCGGGCTGTTCGGCAGGGGTGCCCGCCGAAGGCGGCTGCTGGCCGGGCCGGACCACCTGGGTCGGACCGGGGTTGGCCAGCGCGGAATCACCCTGCGCGTTCGGCGCTGGGTAGCCGCCGCCCTCGGCACTCTCGGGCGGTTGCGGAGTGCTCATCGGAATTCCAACTCCCCTAAGACGATGTGCCGCCGGCGCGACACTCAACCAGCAGGTCCACTACCAAGTCCGCGCTCACGCTAGACCATCCAGTCGATCGCTGTCCGCAGAACCCCGAGGATCGTCTTTATTATCGGATTGCTAACGGCCAGCAAGGAAACCGAGGACGTCCTGCCGGGTAACAACGCCCGCCGGTTTGCCATCGATGAGGACCATTGCGGCGTCCGCGCCGGACAGCGCCGTCATCGCCGCGCTGATCGGTTGGCCTCCGCCGATGGTCGGCAGCGGCGGCGACATGTGCTTGTCGACCCGGTCGGAAAGCTGCGCGCGCCCGGAGAACAACGCGTCCAGCAGATCCCGTTCCAGCACCGCGCCAACGATTTCGCCGGCCACCACGGGGGGTTCCGCCGTCACGACCACCAGTTGGGACACACCGAACTCGCGGAGAATCCCCACCGCCTCGGCGACACTCTCGCTGGGATGAGTGTGCACGAGGTCCGGCAGGTTGTGACCGGTCGCGCTCTTGCCGCGCAGCACGTCGGCGACCGTGGCGCCCGTGGAGTCGGGCGACAGGAAACCATGCGACGCCATCCAACGGTCGTTGAAAACCTTGGCCAGATAACCGCGGCCGCCGTCCGGAAGAAGCACCACGACGACATCGTCCGGGCTCAGGTCGCGGCACAACTTGAGCGCCGCGGCGACCGCCATCCCGCAGGAGCCGCCAACCAGCAGTGCCTCCTCGCGGGCCAGCCGCCGTGTCATGTCGAACGACTCCGCGTCGGAGACCGCGATGACCTGGTCACAGACATCGCGGTCGTAGGCGGTCGGCCAGAAGTCCTCACCGACGCCCTCGACCAGATACGGCCGACCGGTGCCGCCGGAGTACACCGAGCCCTCGGGGTCCGCGCCGATCACCTTGACCCGGCCACCGGACACGTCCTTGAGGTAGTTGCCGGTACCGGAGATGGTGCCGCCGGTACCCACGCCGGCCACGAAATGCGTGACCTTGCCGTCCGTCTGCCGCCAGACCTCCGGGCCGGTGGTCTCGTAGTGACTGGCCGGGTTCTCCGGGTTGGAGTACTGGTCCGGCTTCCAGGCGTTGGGGATCTCCTTGGCCAGCCGGTCGGACACGCTGTAGTAGGACTCCGGGTGCTCGGGCGGCAGCGCGGTCGGGCACACCACGACCTCGGCGCCGTACGCCTTGAGCACGTTGCGCTTGTCCTCGGAGACCTTGTCGGGGCAGACGAACACACAGTGATAACCGCTGCGCTGGGCGACCATCGCCAGCCCCACGCCGGTGTTGCCGGAGGTCGGCTCCACGATGGTGCCGCCCGGCCTCAGTTCGCCGCTCTTCTCGGCGGCCGCGATCATGCGCACCGCGATCCGGTCCTTGGCGCTGCCGCCCGGGTTGACGTACTCGACCTTGGCCAACACCAGCGGGCCGGTCTCCCCGGCGACCCAGCCGGTCACCGAGTTCAACTTCACCAGCGGCGTGTTGCCCACCAGGTCGATCACGTGCTCGACATACTCCATGAACGGTTTCCTTCCGCGGCTGCTCCCGGCCGCAGCCTAGTCGGCGGACCGTCTGCCGTGTTCAGCGTGCCGTCCGGCGACTTCCGGGTGAACGCCGACTAACGGGAACGAATCGCGCGCCGATGATGTTTTCTAGATGCTGACTCGGTTCACCTCAAACAGAGGAGGTGGGTCGTATGACCGGAATGCGTATGGTTCGCGCCGCCGCGGTGCTGGCCGGCGCGCTTGGCGGGTTGTACGGGGCCACGTACGGGCTGTTGACCCGGCAGTCCCGGCGTGCCCGGCTGGTGATCGGGGTGCCGCGACAGTCTCCTTTGCGCGCCGATGGCACATACCTGCCCGACGGTAGCGGGCCACTGGTGTCCGAGACCAGTGCGTCCGAGGGCCGGGATGCCGGCGCGGACTGCCCCGATGAGCTGCGGTTCGCCGTGCTCGGCGACTCGTCGGCGGCCGGCGTGGGCGTGGATCACGCCGAGCAGCTTCCCGGTGTGTTGTTGGCCCGTGGGCTCGCCGAGGAGACCGCGCGGCCGGTGCGGCTGTCCACCTACGCGGTCAGTGGCGCGAACACCCGTGGCCTGCCCGCCCAGGTCGACCAGGCGCTGGCGCGGCGGCCGCCGGACGTGGCGATCGTGCTGATCGGCGCGAACGACGTGCGCGACCGGCTGCCGGCCCGGCTGGCCGCGAAGATCCTCGGCGGCGAGCTGTGCCGGCTGCGTGACGCCGGCACCCGGGTCGTGGTCGGCACGTGTCCGGACTTCGGCATGATCCAGCCCATCCCGCAGCCGCTGCGCACCATCGCCCGCACCTGGAGCCTGCTGTTGGCCAGCGCTCAACGGGCCGAGGCGATCCAGGCCGGCGCGCTGGCCGTGCCGCTCGGTGACCTGCTGTCCCCCGAGTTCCTGGCCCGCCGCACGGACCTGTTCAGCCAGGACGGCTTCCACCCGAACGCGGCCGGCTACGAGGCCGCGGCCGCGATCCTGCTGGCCCCGTTGTGCGCGGCGGCCGGCCTGTGGGGTGCCGAACCCGCGCCCGTCGGCGTCCGCGCGGTCACCGCGGCCAAGCTGCGGGTCCTGCTCAACCGGCTCGCCGACTGGGCGACCGGCCTGGCGTCCGGCGGCGAGGACGGCGACGGCGTGACCGTTCACGCGGCAAGCTGATCCACCGCGAAACCGAGCTGGAAACCAGACAGGACACCGGGTCAAACTGGCCAGTAGGTTTGACTCGTGGCCAGCCTGTGCCGGGCTGGCAGCCCGCATCCACCGAGACGAAGGAGTTTCGATGACCGAGGCCGTGATCGTCGCAACAGCGCGTTCCCCGATCGGACGGGCCGCCAAGGGCTCGCTTGTCGACGTTCGCCCGGACGACCTGACCGTCAGCATGGTGCGTGCGGCGCTGGACAAGGTGCCCGAACTGGACCCGAGGGACATCGAGGACCTGATCCTGGGCTGTGGCCTGCCCGGCGGTGAGCAGGGCTTCAACATGGGCCGGGTGGTCGCGGTGCTGCTCGGCTACGACTTCCTGCCCGGCTGCACGCTGACCCGGTACTGCGCGTCCAGCCTGCAGGCCATCCGGATGGCGGCCCACGCGATCAGGGCCGGCGAGGGCGACGCGTTCATCGCCGCCGGCGTCGAGACGGTGTCCCGGTACGCCAAGGGCAGCTCGGACTCCTGGCCCGACACGTACAACCCGCTGCTGGCCGAGGCCGGCGCCCGCAGCGCACGCGCCGCCGAGGAAGGCGCGACGGAATGGCATGACCCGCGCGAGGACGGCCAGATCCCCGACGTCTACATCGCGATGGGCCAGACCGCCGAAAATCTGGCGCTGCTGAAGAACATCAGTCGGCAGGAGATGGACGAGTTCGGAGTCCGGTCGCAGAACCTGGCGGAGAAGGCCATCGCGGACGGCTTCTGGGCGCGCGAGATCGTCCCGGTCACGCTGCCCGACGGGCGGGTCCTGGACGCCGACGACGGGCCCCGCCCGGGCGTGACCTACGAGAAGGTCTCCCAGCTCAAGCCGGTGTTCCGGCCGGACGGCAGGGTGAACGCCGGCAACTGCTGCCCGTTGAACGACGGTGCCGCGGCGGTGATCGTCATGTCCGACACCAAGGCGCGGGAACTCGGCCTGACCCCGCTGGCCCGGGTGGTGTCCACGGCGGTGTCCGCGCTGTCCCCGGAGATCATGGGGCTGGGCCCGGTCGAGGCGTCCAGGCGCGCGCTGTCCAGGGCCGGCCTCACCATGAACGACATCGACCTCGTGGAGATCAACGAGGCGTTCGCGGCCCAGGTGATCCCGTCCTACCAGGAGCTGGGCATCCCGCTGGAGAAGCTGAACGTGAACGGCGGCGCGATCGCCGTCGGCCACCCGTTCGGCATGACCGGCGCGCGCATTGCGACCACTCTGATCAACTCGCTGCAGTTCCACGACAAGCGCTACGGCCTGGAGACCATGTGCGTGGGCGGTGGCCAGGGGATGGCGATGGTGCTGGAGCGCCTGAACTGACCCGGTTCCGGTGTCCCAGGTGGCGCGGGCCTACGTTCTCAGGCCGCGCGGGTTTCGTGTATCCGCAGCAGACCAGGCGGCCCGCGGGCATGTCCAACCTGGAACACCGGACACTGCGCGGCACAAAGCAGCCTGAGCGCCAGTAGACAGCCCCCACCCGCCCAGGGGGCGACCCCTTGGCCAGTCTATCGACGCAGGTCAGCGCCACAAAGCCGGAAACCTCGGGGTGTGGACAGATCAACTCGCCTGTGGACGAACGCGAGCGGCCGACCCGTTGTCTGGTATGTGGCAGGCGGGGAGCCTTGGCACGCATCCACCAGGAAGGCCGTTCAAGTGGGCGCGGACCCGGCTGTGCGGGTCGCTATTCGGTGAGGCGTGGCTCGGCGGGTCGGAAGATCAGGCGGCGTTCCACGACGGCCCGCGCCACCTCGGTCAACGGCTGGTCGGTCCGGTATGCGTGGCTGCGTAGCCGGACCAGCGCGTCCAGCACGGACGTGCCCAGCTGCACCGACACCATGCCGGCGGCCTGGTGCAGTTCGGCGCTCCACAGCGCCGGCACGCCGGCGTCGTCATCGCCGTGCGCCTCGGCCGGCGTCGTAATGCCGCTGCGCTGGTTCAGCAGCAGCAACAGCGCGGTGTCCGCGTAGACCAGCGCGTCCAGCAGTTCGTCGGGACCCAGTTCCTCGCCCTCATCGCAGTACAGGTCCAGCACGCCGACCTGGATGGCACCCAGAGCCAGGGGCAGGCTGTACATGCCCCGCATGCCAAGCCGGGACGCCTCGGGCGCGAACGTCGGCCAGCGCTGCGCGCTCGCCGGCGTCGACAGGTCACCGACCAGGGTCGGCCGCCCGGACCCGAGCGCGTCGACGCCCGGCCCCTCGGCGGTCAGCGCCTGCAACTGCTCGACCGCCGCGACCTCGGCGCCGGTGGTGAACACGGGCTCCAGGGACCCCGGTTGACTCGCCAGCAACAGTCCTGCCGCGTTCGCGCCAACGTCCGCCACGCAGGCCAAGCATGCGTGCTCCGGTGCCAGCGGCACCCCGTCGCGCTGCGCGCGGAGTGCGATCGCATCCCAGATGCGGGTTGCTCGATTACCGTCCACAGCCGCCCGTTTCGCTGCCGGCGGGCTCATCACGACCGATCAACGACACCTCGCTGGCAGGCGGGCATATTTCCCGCCGTCTCCAACGACGCACGGCCACCCCCGGCGACTCAGACATTGGACGTGCGGCGGCGGCGCCGGAAGGGGCCGAACGTCACTTTCGACCAGGGAGGTGGGCACCTTCGACCAGGCCATGCATCCGACCGTGCGACAGAGGGTGCGACAGAGGGTGCGACAGAAGGTGCGACAGAGTGTGCGAAGGGCGCCGGCCCAGTCGGCACGGCGCCCTTCTCCTTCCAGGAAGGCTCTCGGTCCGCGGTGGATGACCGCAGGTCACGGCCACGCGGACGAAGCGGCTAATTGCTGCGCTGGAAGTACGACAGCAGCCGCAGGATCTCCAGGTACAGCCAGACCAGGGTGACCATCAGGCCGAACGCGGCGTACCACGCCCACTTGGCGGGCATCCCGGCGCGGATCATGTTCTCCGCCTGGTCGAAGTCGAGCAGCAGGTTGAACGAGGCGATGCCGATCACCAGCAGGCTGAAGATGATGGCCACCGGTCCGCCGTCCCGGATGCCGAGATCGCCGCCGAACAGGTGGATGACCAGATCGGCCAGCATCACCACGACCACGCCGACGGTCGCACCGATGATCCACTTGGTCAGTCGCGGAGTCACCCGCACCGCGCCGGTCTTGTAGACCACCAGCATCGCGGCGAACACACCGAAGGTGCCGAGGATCGCCTGGAAGGCGATGCCCGGGTAGAGCATCTCGAACAGTCCGGTGATCGCGCCGAGCAGGATTCCCTCGGCCGCCGAGTACAGCAGCACCAGCGGCGCGCTCGGGGTGCGCTTGAAGATGATGATCAGCGAGGTGACCAGGCCGACGATCAGCGCCGGCAGCGCCCAGCTGTAGAGGTGGAAGTAGACGGTCAGCGCGCCGGTCGCGAACGCCACGGCCAGGGTGATCCCGGTCCGCATGATGACGTCGTCGATGGTCATCGGCCGTTCGACCGTGCCGGTCTGCGGGTAGCCCGCGGCCGGATAGCCCGGCGCGTAGGCGGCGCCCTGGGCGGCCGGGCTGGTGTAGAAACCCGCGTACTGACCCTGTTGGTTGCGCGGCAGGGTGCGGAAGGCGGGGTTACTCGTCGAACGCACGTAGTCCTCCTGGCGGTGTTCGCCTGCATCCGTCTGAACGAGCCGCCGTCCTGGCTAGTTCCCGGCGCTCGGCGAACATCACCGTACCGGTCAAAGTGTGAAAAACCGGTCGGATTTCATCTTGATGATCACGTCGAGACTCTCCGCCGGGGACAACGCCTGTTTGCTCAGCGCGTCGAACATGCCCAGCAACCGCCGCGTGTCGGCGTCATCCGTGACCCAGTTACCGCCGGCGAGATGGTCGAGGTAGGCGATCGAGTCGGTCGGGTCGTCGTACACGAAGATCGAACACGGGCCGGTCATCATGCCGTAGGCACCGGCGGCGACCGGGATGACCTGTACGGTCACGTTCGGCCTCGTGGCCACGTCGAGGATCCGCGCCAGCTGCGCCGACATCGCCTCGGACCCACCCACGGCCCGGCGCAACACGGCCTCGTCCAGGATCGCGTGGTACTCCACCAGCGGATGGCCGTCCGTCAGGAGCTGCTGGCGGTCCATCCGAGCTGCCACGAACTCGTCCACATGCCGCATGCGCATGTCAGGGTCCACCGCCAGGAGCACGGCACGGGCGTAGTCCGGCGTCTGCAACAGGACCGGCACCACCGTCGGCGCGACCTCCAGCGCCCTCGACGCCTCTCGCTCGGCCCGCACCAGTTCGCGCACGATGTCCGGAGTTCCCGTGGGAAGACGGACCTGCGGGGTGGGGCGGGACGCGTCCTCCCACAGCTCCTGTAGGACCTTCCGATCGTCGTCGCCGACCTTGTAGAGGTCCATCAGGACGGCGAGGCTCGTCCACGGCAACCGGTTCTGCCCCGACTCGTACCTGCTGACCGTGGTCGCCTCGGTGTGCAGCTCGTCGGCCGCGTCGGCCTGGGTGACGCCGGCGGTCTCCCGCGCGGCGCGGAGCCGTGATCCGAGCCGGCGCTTCAGTCGTGTTGGCCTCGATGGCATGAGCACACTCTACCGACAGTGGGGGCATCTTCACCCGTTTCAGCGATACTGGGAACAACCTTCCCCCTGTTAACCTGCTCCCGTTCGATCAAGATCCAAGAGGAAGACCCACTGTTTTGTCGGCATTGAGTGAAACGATTCAGTACACCCAGATGGCAACGTCGGACTGCCAGGAGATCGTGGAGGTACTCACCCGGGCAGCCGAATTGCTGGCGGATGTGGAACGCGCGCTGCGCGCCGGCCTTGACGGCACTCAGCGGCTCACCGAGATAAGCCAGTACCACCGGCTGGTCGGCGCCTCCCTGACCGATACGCGGCAGGCCGTCCAGCGATTCAACGAGCAGCTTGAGGGACTGGTCGCCCAGTTTCAACAGGCAGCATGAGGCAACACGTCCGGCGAATGTCCCGTGCGCGCTCGAATCGGCGCCGCAACAGGAAAAACCCGAGGTCGATGGCGTAGCCAACCAGTACGGCGACCGCTATCCGCCGGACGCCGTCCCCTACTGCGACGCCCTCCCACCCCGGGTATTGGCTGGACAAGGCCGCAGGTCTCCCCGGATGACGGGCTACGTCATCATCGAGGGCAGAAGCTGGGGCGAAATCACGGCAACAGCACAAGATACATGGACGGAGGAGGTGAGGGGCCGTTTCCAGCGGTTGAATCGGCCAGAATTTGTTAGGCGTCTGTCCAACCACGTGGAAATGAAGGTAGCCATGATGATGCTGACGACCGGAGCACGCACGGCGGAGGTAGTGATTAACCACGCTCCCTGCGGATTCGGAGTGGAACGGTGGCAAGGGTGCCATGATGTACTACCGCGGTTCCTGCCACGCGGGTACTCGCTGACCGTGCTGGGCACGGACGCACACGGCCGACCGTTCCAGCACACCTACGAGGGGAGCGCAGACCAGTGACCGATACAGGCTTCGACAACCTCGGCATCCTGGCCAATGCCTTCATCAAGATCAACGCGATGCCGGCAGATGTCGACCTCGTGCAACGCATCCGCGACCTCAACAGCATGGGGCCGGAGATCCCCTGGATGTGGTCGCTGAGCCTCGACACCGAAGCCACCGGTCCCAACCGGGTGGAGTTCGGCGTGGGCGTGTACGGGGCGATCGGCGCCCTGCACTGGGCCAGCAACGCCGGAGATGACCTGGTCCCGGTGTGCGGCACCAGTACTCATTCGGTGCTCTACTACCTGGCCGGCATGTACGACTCAGAGATGCCACCGGGGGCAGAAGTACCCGTCGAGACCGTCTACCGGGCAGCAACGGAGTTCCTCACCACTCATCAACGGCCGACCTGTGTCCGATGGCGACAAGCACCACCGTCGTCGTGGCTTCCAACGACACAGAGGACCGCCGTGGACTGATCGGGGGTGACCAAGCCCATCCAGGCTGGCCGGCCACGACACGGCCTGGGAGGGAGCAGCCGAGCGAAACACCTCCCCCGCTCCTGCCTCCCGAATCCCCGTCTGGTGCGGGACCTCTTCCCGCCCGCACCAGACGGGGGCCACGATCAGAGGATGCCGCCGCCACCCGACGGGGCGAGCGTGACGCCGTAGGCCGAGAGTTCCTGGGGCAGTGGCTGGAAGAAGTCGGTCACGGTGTCGCCGCCGGACACGGTGCCCAGCCCGATCGTGCCGTCGAACAGCGGCCCGCCCGAGTCACCGTGGTCGGTGTGCACATTGGTCTGGATCAGCCCGCGCACCACGGTGCCGTCGTTGAAGGTGACGGTCTGGTTGACGGCGGTGACCGAACCGCAGGTCACCCCGGTGGCCTTGCCACTGGCGCAGACGTACTCACCGACCGTCGCGTCGCCCGCAGCCGTGATCGGCGTGACGCTGCCGTCGAAGTGATTGACATCGCCCGGCCCGTCCCAGGTGTCGTTGCGCACCAGGCCGAAGTCGGTGCCGGGGAAGTTCGTGGCGACCGTCGGCCCGACGCCCTGCCAGTAGGGCAGTCCCTGGGTGCAGTGCCCGGCGGTGATCAGATAGTCCACGCCGCCCTTGACGACGTTGAAGCCAACCGAGCAGATGATCGTGCCGTTGTCGATGCCGTCACCGTCGTAGATCTGCTGGGTGAACGGGCCCGAGGTGTGCTGGACCTGGACGAGACCGCCGAACCGCCCGGCGACGTCGAGCAGCTGACGCGCCCCGGCGGCCGGTGTCGCGGCCGAGATGGTCAGCAGTTCCTGGGTGCCCCCGGCGGCCGGCCCCCAGGAGGTGTTCGGGATCGGCGGCAGGGCGTCCAGCGCCTGCTGTACGGCGGCGACGGTGGCCGTCGCGGTGCCGGTCGAGCCGATCGAACTGGCGTTGGCCGGCGCGATGCCGACGAGAAGGGATCCGAGCGCCACGACGGCGCTGGGGATCAGAATGGCGCACGCTCTTCGCGGTGATCTATCCACGGCACGTCACGCTATCCGGTCCACGGTGACCCTGCGAGAATCTTCGCTCCATAGAGTGACCATGACGACCGGCTGACGACCGGCTGACGACCGGCTGAGGACCGGTGCCCGCGTCAGTGCGGAAGCGTGATCGCGGTCAGCACGTAACCGTTGTCGACCAGGTACCGGCCGGACAGCGTGGTCAACGGTGGACCCGACACGGTCGAACCGTCCACCAGCAACCGCACGGCGAACGTCCCGGCGTCCGGCTGGACCGTGATCAGCGCGTCCTCGAAACCCAACCAGCGCCGGGTCAGCGGGAACCACGTCTTGTAGACGCTTTCCTTGGCGGAGAACAACATCCGCTCCCACCACACCCCGCCGTGCCGGCCGAGTTCCTTCAGCCAGGCCAGTTCCTCGGCGATCGCGATGCGCTCCAGCACGCCGTCCGGCAGCCGGTCGTGCACCTCGGCGTCGATGCCGACCGACCGCACCCGGCCGGCATCCGCCACGGCCGCGGCGTAGAAGCCGGCCGTGTGCGTGATGCTGCCGACCACGCCGCTCGGCCACACCGGCTCGCCCTTCGCGCCGCGCGGGATCGGCGCCGCCGGATGGCCCAGCTCGCGGAGCGCGCGCCGGGCGCAGGTGCGGGCGTGGGTGACCTCCCGGCGGCGCTTCTCCACCGCGCGCGCGACCAGCACCTGTTCCTCGGGCAGCAGCGTGGCGGTCGGATCCTCGCCGAGGATCTCCGCCGTGTGTACCTCGGCCGGCAGCAGACGCTCGAACATCAGGCCTCGCTCCTCCGGTTGAACGGCCGGCGGTTCGGGTCGGCCGGCAGGATGCGGCGCACCGGCTCCGGCGGGAAGGGGCGCCGCCGCCATTCGCGCGGATAGCCGAGGGAGACCTCCTCGAACCGCACCCCGTCGTACTCCAGTGTCAACGGAATGTGCAGGTGCCCGTATACGACCACCGCGGCCCGGAACCGCAGGTGCCAGTCAGCGGTGTGCTCGGTGCCGCACCACATCGCCAGATGCTGGTGCCGCAGCATCCTGGTCGGGCCCCGGTGCAGCGGGAAGTGTGAGATCAACACGGTCCGGAGGTTGTCGGGGATCGCCGCGAGCCGCCGCTCGGTCAACTCGACCCGGTGTCGGCACCACTCCTCGCGGCTGGGATACGGGTCCGGGTGCAGCAGCCGCTCGTCGGCGAACACCAGGCCGGTGTCGTAGGCACGGCGCAGCGCCTCCTCCCTGCTCAGCCCGGGCTCACGGAAGCTGTAGTCATAGAGCAGGAACAGTGGGGCCACCACGAACGACTCCGACTCGGTCCGCCAAACCGGGTACTCGTCCTCGGGCGTGACGATGCCGAGGTTCCGGCACATCTCGACCAGGTGGGTGTACCGGAACTCGCCGCGCGACCGGACCGGATCGCCGCCGACTGTCCACAGCTCGTGGTTGCCGGGCGTCCAGATCACCTTCGCGAAGCGGCCGGCGAGCAGCTTGAGGGTGGTCTCGACGACCGCGGCGGAATCCGCGACATCACCGGCGATGATCAGCCAGTCATCGTCGGTGTACGGTCGAATGCTCCTGATCAGCTCCGTGTTGCCATCGTGGGTGGCATGCAGGTCGCTGGTCGCGAGCAGTGATCCGCGCGGCACGTTCGTCAGGTTACGGACCGGTCCCGGTGCGGTCGAGCCTCACCCGACAGCGGCGGATCATTAAGCCGTTCGGGGGAATGGTCGGCAGGCCGCCTGGTCCAGGGCCGTCCCCTTGTTGTGGGTTCCGGCCGATCGCGTAACGTCGAGGCATGGCGCGCCCAGAGGACCGTGACCTAGTTCCGCTCAAGCCGGGTTTCGACGTTGTGTGGCACGGCTTCGACCGTGCACAGGTCAAGCAGTATCTGGAAGACCTTGAGGACGAGATCAAGCTCATCTCGTCGGACCGAGATGCCGCGCTGTCACAGGTGAGCGATCTCACCGATCAGCTCTCCGGCGCTCATTCGCGTATCGGCGAGTTGAACCGGCAGGTCACCGAGCTGGTTGAGCTGCCGAAGAACACCGATGACCTGGACGAGCGCTGTAAGCGCATGGTGCAGCTCGCGAACCACCAGGCCGCGGAGACCGTCGCCCGCGCGCAGGCCGCCGCCACGCACGGCTGGGCCAGCGCCGAGGACGCGGCCGCGAAGCTGCGGGTCGGCTACGAGAAGCTGCTCGCCGATCTCAACAAGCAGCACCAGCAGGTGCGCTCGCAGCACAGTGAGGTTGTCGAGCAGGCCAGGACCCAGGTCGCCGAGATGACCACGGCCGCCGTGAAGCGCCGGCACGAACTGGACGCGCAGGCCGAACAGCGGCGCATCCAGATCGAGCAGGAGTTCGAGCGGACCATGGCCAGCAAGCGGCAGGCGCTGGCCAAGGAGATCGAACAGCAGCGGGCCACCAGCCGCGCGGAGGCAGAGCGTCGGGTCCGGGAGGCCACCCAGGAGGCGGAGCACCGCGTCCGCGAGGCCAGCGAGCGCGCCGAGCGCAAGCTCCGGGAGACCATGGACGACTGCAACCGTCGGATCACCGAGGCGACCCGGCAGGTGCAGGAGCTGCAGTCGCTGCGCCAGCGGCTCACCGAGCAGATCCGCTCGGCGCACGCCCTGATCCGGGAGGCCACGCCGCTGCTTGAGCCGCTGCGGGACGAGCAGCACACCGTCGACGGCGTCAACGCGGCCGGTCAGGCCGCACAGGCCGGCCAGCGGAACAACCAGCCACCGAACGGCCAGAAGGGTCAGAACGGGCAGAACACTCAGCCCGGTCAGACGGCCGCCGCCGCGGCGAACTGACACCGCGTCAGAACTGACACCGCGTCAGAACTGACACCGCGTATTTTCCGGCCGCCGGTCCGCTGACCGGCGGCCGGATGATGTCTGGACCCGCGCGGCGGGCCTGTCAGGCGACATCCGCGCTGACCGAGGCACGCCCGCTGGCGCGACGCGACCGGCGTCCCGCCCGCGACCGCGTACGACTCGGTTCGGCGACCGCCGCGGGCGCGCTCACCTGGCGGATGAACGCGCCAATCTCGGCGATCGCCGCCATGCTCTCCGGCAACAGGTTGGCCAGCACCGGGAACGCGTGCACCTGGCCCGCCCAGACCTGCAGGGTGCAGGGCACTCCGGCGGCGGCCAACCTGTTGGCCATCAGTTCGGCGTCCGGCAGCAGCATCTCGCTCTCGGCGGCCAGCAGCAGCACCGGCGGCAGCCCGGTCAGGTCGCCGTTGACCGGTGAGTGCGCCGGATCGATCGTGCCGTCGGCCGAGTCCAGGCACATCGCCGCCAGCCGGGGCAGCCTGGTCACCGGCGCGAAGGCGTCGCGCGCGGCGTTCGGATGAGCCATCTTCGTGCTGGTGTCGAAGTCCAGCCAGGGCGACAGCGCGGCGATGCCGGCCGGCGCCGGCAGCCCGTCGGCCAACGCGCGCATCGCGGTGGCGAAGGCCAGGTAGCCGCCGGCCGAGTCGCCGGCGAAGACGACCCGGCCCGGGTTCATGCCCTCGTCCAACACCGCGCGGTAGGCGGACAGACAGTCGTCGACCGAGCCGGCCAGGTTCGTCACCGGCAGGTGGCGGTATCCGACCGAGAGAACCGGCAGGCCGCTGGACGCCGAGATACCGGACACCACATGCCGATGGGTGGCCAGGCCGCACACCACGAACGCGCCACCGTGGAAGTACAACACCGCGCCGTTCGGGTCATGTCCGGCCGCGCATGCCCACTCCGCTCCGAACCCGCCGAGGTCGACCGGCTCGAACGAGACCTGGCGAGGCGACGGCAGCAGCCGGGCGGCCATATCGATGAGAGGCAGGGGCCGCATGCCCCAGGTCGTCAGCGGCCAGTAGGTGAGCAGCGGCCGGAGTGCCAGCCGCGCCGCACCGAACACCACCCGCGCCCGCAGACTGACGTCCTGGCGCTGGTCCACCACCAGCTCGGCGGCCATGCCCACCTCCCGGTCAACGTCGACCGTTTCATCCCATCGTGACATGGGTTGGTAACAGGATGACTGTCAAACGTGCCGGATACTCACGTTCTGGTGAGTCCGTTGCATTCGTAAACGCGCCGGTCAGGGGCCTTGGACGGGCAAAAACACTCCCCGTGACCGGGAGAGCACCCGGGTGCGGCCGATACGCACCGTCATCGGCGGCTCGGGCGTTCGGGGGTGGCGCCACGGCATCAACACTGCGACACTCATCACAACGGTAACGCGGCTGCGATTAAGTCCGAAACGGACTCCACAGCGCTCGCCGTGATCAATACTCGTATGAATATTACCGCGATAATCCAAATCGTGGATTAATCGCTACTCTGGCACGCCATCGTGACCAGGATCGGGAGCGAACATGGTGCCGCCGACCGGATTCGAACCGGCACTGGTTCCCTTTTAAGGGGAATGCCTCTGCCTCTTGGGCTACGGCGGCAGGCGAAGCCTATGGCGTTATCACCCGTTCGTGGACCTAGTTGGGAAAAAGTCATCCGTACGGCCCAGAAGGATGACGGTCACTCGGCGCAACGGGTGCTGGCGGCCGGGCCGCCAGGCGCCTCACCCTCGTGCCGACGACCCACCGCGTAAGGTCTCGAACCTCGCCGTCACCCAGTCGGCGACCGCGGCACGCACGTCCGAGGTCTCGGAACGGCGCTCGAACCACAGCCAGTCGCAGTTGACATTGACTTCCAGGAAGACCGTCTCCGACCCGGAGACCAGCAGGTCAAACGCCGCGATGTCGAGTCGCCAGTACCTGGTCAGGGCCAGCAGCCGGTCCGCGAGGGCCGCGGAGATATCCACCGGCCGCACGTCCACCGCATCCGGTTCTACCCACAGTTGAGCGGGATCGAGCTTGTCCACCCGATAGGCGATCAGGCGCTCGCCCACCACGAACACCCGAAGTTCGTAATCCGCCGGAACGTACTGCTGCACGATCACCGGTGCCGGCTCGGGCGCCCGGCCGGCTCTGCGCGGATCCAGCGGCCTGGGAAACAGCCCGTGTTGCACGCCGGAGGTGGGCTCGACGAGGTGACGCCCGCTGGTCTTGACGATGCACTGACCGCCACCTGGGCGGTGCCTGCCGGGCTTGGTGGTCACGATGGTGCGCGGCACGGCCAGGCCGAAGGCGGCCGCGTCGGACAACTGGGTCAGCCGGTTCAGCCGCGAGGCGATGGCCACCGTGTTGACCTGGGCCCAATCGCTTCTGCGAGTAATCCAGTCGATGACCGACAACCACTGGTCGGCGACGTAGGCACCGTAGACGGTGGCCCGGTCGACCGGCAGCGCCGCGGGCTCGAAGTGCCGGCGCCACACCAGCAGCGGCCGCAGCATCCACCGATCGAGCTCGACCAGGGGAGCGTCGGGATAGACGGTCAAGGACAGGTCCAGGCATCGGTCGACGTCCAGCCGCACCATCCGAACCCCGCGTTCGGCCAGCGCGATGGACAGTTCGTTCATCTCCATGTCGGCCGACCGGGCGAGGACCAGCACGCAGGGCTCTGGATCTCCATCTCCGTCGGCGACCAGCCCCAGCTTATGCACTCGCTCCTGGAAGTCGAGATCCACGATCGGGTTGCGCAGGCGATAATCCTGGCCTTGGAGGAGCAGCGGGATCGGGCGCTCAACCGGCTGCGCGGGCAGCAGGCGCGCCTGTTCGGGCTCGGGGTCCAGGCCCGCGGACCGGTGCCGGCCCGCGGGCTCGTCCATCCCTTCGGGCCCCACCGTGGGACCGTGCATGGACAGGTCAGTCGTCTTTCTTGTTGCGGAAGATCACCTGGGCCTTGGCGTAATCATCCGCGTACTCGACGAGCGCCGCCTCCACCATCTCACCATTGCGGAGTTGCGCCGCCAGCTCTTCGATCGACACGACGTCTCGCTCCTCGCAGGCCGCTCAGTCTTTCAGGTGACTCGCCACCCGGTAGTGTGTGTTTCACATTAAGTATTGTCAAGACACGACCAGGACACAACGATTAGGCCGTTTGAACTATATCCGCACGGGGAAAGTCACACACCCAGTCAGTGCGACTGCCACGAACAGCCCACACCACGCACAGCTTCTACGCCATACGTGCCATGTCAGCGCAGAGTCACCAACAGTGCGATGTCAGGCTGCACTAGCTGTCACGCCGGACTACGCGCTGTTCAGATCTGTGAGGCGCGGACGAACTCCGCCTTGGGGTCGTTGATCTGCCCCAGCGCGACCACGTCACGCCGGAACAGGCTGGCGAAGATCCAGTCCAGGGTGATCCGAGCCCTGCGGTTGATCGTGGGCATCCGGCCGAGGTGATACACCCGGTGCATGGCCCAGGCCGGGAAGCCCTTGATCTTCAGGCCGAAGACGTCGGCGACCCCCTTGTACAGGCCCAAGCTGGCCACCGAGCCCGCGTTCTTGTGCCGGTAGTCCGTGGGCGTGCCGCCACGGATCGCCGCGATGACGTTCCTGGCCAGCAGGCGGGCCTCACGGACGGCGTTCTGGGCGCTCGGAGCACAGAGCACGTTCGGGTCCGCTGCCGTGCGGCGAGCCAGGTCCGGCACCGCCGCGCAGTCACCGGCCGACCACACCTCGGGCACCCCCTCGACGCGCATCGCGGCCGTGCAGCGCAGCCGACCGCGCTCGTCGGTGGGCAGGTCGGACGCGGCGAGCAGCGGATTCGCCTTGACGCCGGCGTTCCACACGATCGTGTCGCTGTCGAACTCGGTACCGTCGGACAGCACGACGTGGCCGTTGTCGAACGACTTCGCCATCGTCGACAGGTAGACCTCGATGCCGCGCCGGTCCAGCTGCTCCAGCGTCCAGACACCGAGGCTGTCGCGGACCTCCGGAAGGATGCGGCCGGCGGCCTCGACCAGCACCCAGCGCAGGTCCCTCGGCTCGATCGTCTCGTAGTACCGGGTGGCGTAGCGGGCCATGTCCTCCAGCTCAGCCAGCGACTCCACGCCCGCGAAGCCGGCGCCCACGAAGGTGAAGGTCAACGCCCGGCGGCGGACGTCCGGGTCCCGCGTGCTGGTCGCCAGGTCGAGCCGCGACAGCACATGATTGCGCAGGTAGATGGCCTCGCCGACGGTCTTGAAGCCGACGCCGTGCTCGGCCAGGCCGGGCACCGGCAGCAGCCGGACCACCGAGCCGAGCGCCACCACGAGGACGTCGTAGCCGATCGTCTCGATCTCGCCGTCCATCGCCTCCACGGTGACCGTCCGGCTGGCGTGCTCGATCCGCCGCACCCGCGCGGTCACCACATGGCATCTCTTCAGCATCCGGCGCAGCGGCACGACCACATGGCGTGGCTCGATCGAGCCGGCCGCCGCCTCCGGCAGGAACGGCTGGTACGTCATATGAGGTTGGGAGTCAACGACGGTGACGGACGCCTCCAGGCGCCGCAACCGCTTCTGCAGCCCCAGTGCGGTGAACAGGCCGACGTAACCCCCGCCCAGCACCAGGATCCGAGTTGGCTGTCGTGACTGTCCCACGGCCATAACCCATGGTGGCATGGTCAGGGCGCAGCCGTGGCCCACCTGGATCACGGCCGCCGGCCAAGCCTGCCACCGAACCCGGCGCGCACCGGCCTGAACCGTCGCTGGCCTGGTCAGTGTTCGGGTGGCGTGATGCCGGCGAGGGTGCGGGCGCGGAGCAGGACCTCGCGGAGCATGGCCGGCGTGAGCCTGCCCGTGAACGTGTTCTGCTGGCTGACGTGGTAGCTACCGAGCAGGTGCAGGGACGCGTCCCCGAGGCGATTGAGCCTGTTGACAGTCGGGCCGGGGCCGTGGCCCGGACTCGGCCGGAGCACGACCTCGGCGCCGTGACCGAACGCCGGTTTCGGCCGGGGCACCTCCCAGCCGGCCTGGGCCAGCACGGGGAGCAACGCCTGCCAGCCGAACGCGCCGAGCACCACGATCACTCGCAGTGTTGGACGCAGCAGGGTGAGTTCGCGGGCCAGCCACGGCCGGCAGGCGTCGCGCTCGGCCGGCGTCGGCCTGTTGGCGGGCGGCGCGCAGTGCACGGGCGCTGTGATTCGTGTCGCATACAGCGTCAGGCCGTCGTCCAGAGCGGTCGCGGTCGGCCGTGAGGCCAGGCCGACCTCGTGCAGCGTGGCGTACAACACCTCGCCGGACCGGTCGCCGGTGAACATCCGGCCGGTGCGGTTCGCGCCGTGCGCGGCCGGGGCCAGGCCGACGATGGCCAGCGCGGCGTCCGGGGGCCCGAAGCCGGGCACCGGCCGGCCCCAGTACCGCTGATCGGCGAAGGCGGGCCGCCGGACCCTGGCGACCTCCTCCCGCCAGGCGACCAGCCTCGGGCAGGCCCGGCACTCGGTGACCATGGCGTCGAGTTCGGCCAAAGTGGACGCGGTGGCCGGATTAATCACGACTATGAGTCTGCCGATTCGAGCCACGATCTTCGCCGCCGGGTGTGCCTAGGCTGTTGCCATGGTGGAGCAGCGCGACGAGAACCAGGACAGCCGGGACAACCAGGACGATCAGAGCAAACAGGACGGTCGCGATCGGTCGGAGCCGACCGACGATCTGGTCACCACCGAACATTCGATCGTCGTCGGGGGCCGCGAGCTGCACTACACCGCCAGCACCGGACGGCTGGTGCTGCGCGAGGAGGTCCTCACCGACGGGAAGTTCGACGGCCACCGGGCCAAGGCCGAGGTCTTCATCACCGCCTACACCCTCGACGGCGCCGACCCCGCCCGCCGGCCGGTGACCTTCGCGTTCAACGGCGGCCCCGGCTCGTCCAGCGTGTGGCTGCACCTCGGCCTGCTCGGGCCGCGCCGGGTGCTATCCGGTGACGCCGGCAACCCGGTGCCGCCGCCCTACGGCCTGACCGACAACGCGGAGACCCTGCTGGCAACCAGCGATCTGGTCTTCATCGACCCGGTGTCCACCGGCTACTCCCGCACGATCAAGGGTGAGAAGCCGGCGGACTACCACGGCTTCACCGGTGACCTGGAGTCTGTCGGCGAGGTGATCCGGCTGTGGACGTCCCGCAACGACCGGTGGATGTCGCCGAAGTTCGTCGCCGGCGAGTCCTACGGCACCCTGCGCGCCGCCGGCCTGGCCGGTCACCTGCAGGAACGGCACGGCATGTACCTGAACGGGGTCATCCTGATCTCCTCGGTGCTGGACATGGGAACCATCGGGTTCACGCCAGGCAACGACCTGCCGTACGTGCTGTTCCTGCCCAGCTACGCGGCGATCGCGCACTACCACGGCCTGCACGGGGACCGGCCGCTGCGCGAGGTACTCGCGGAGGCCGAGGAGTTCGCCGAACGCGACTATCCGTGGGCGCTGGCCAGGGGCAGCCGGCTGACGGCCGACGAGCGCGCCACGACCGTCGCGAGGCTGGCGGCGCTGACCGGCCTGTCGCCGGACTACGTCGACCGCGCCGATCTGCGCATCGAGCACCAGCGTTTCTACGCCGAACTGCTGCGGCACCGGCGGCTGGTGGTGGGCCGGCTGGACGGCCGGTTCACCGGCCCGGACCCGGACGCCGCGCGGGAACGCCCCGAGGAGGACCCCTCCTACACGGCGACACTCGGCCCGTACACGGCGGCGCTGAACCACTACGTGCGCGCCGAACTCGGCTACGCCAACGATCTCCCCTACGAGATCATCAACAGTCGGGTGCAGCCATGGTCGTACAAGGAGTTCGAGGGCGCCTCGGTCAGCGTCTCGGACAGGCTCGGCTACGCGCTGCGCGGCAACCCGCATCTGCGGGTGTACGTGGCCTGCGGTTACTACGACGGTGCCACGCCGTACTACGCGGCCGAGCATGTGCTGGCACATCTGGCCATCCCGGCCGAGCTGCGGTCCAACATCAGCACCGCCTACTACGAGTCCGGCCACATGACCTACGTGCACGAACCGAGCCGGCAGCGGCAGTCCGCCGACCTGACCCGGTTCGTCCGCGACGCCGCCGGCCTCGGTGCGGAGTAGCCGCTTCAGGCCAGCGACAGCGCGATGCCGTCCAGGATGTCGTGCTCGCTGACGATCATCTCGCGGATGCCGGCGCGGTCCGCCAGCTGCTCGGACAGCGTCCGCACGATCAGCGCGCCCGCGCCGATCACGTCCACCCGTCCGGGGTGGATGGTCGGGATCGCCGCGCGCTGGTCATGCGACAGGCCCAGCAGCCTGGTGGCGAGGTCGCGGATGGTCGGCAGCGTCAACGTGGACAGGTGGGTCCGGCCGCTGTCGTATTCGGGCAGGTTCTGGCTGACCGCGGCCAGCGTGGTGACGGTGCCGGCGACGCCGATGAAGGTGCGGGCTTCCTGGACCGGGACGACCTTGAAGGCTTCCGCCAGCACGTCGGTGGCCACCCGGATGCCGTCGGCGATCTGGGCCTCGGTGGGCGGGTCGTCGTGTAGGCACCGCTCGGTCAGCCGCACGCAGCCGATGTCGACCGACCGTGCCGCCCGGACGTCGGCCTTGGTGCCGTCCCAACCGCCCAGCACGAACTCGGTGGAGCCGCCGCCGACGTCGACCACCAGGAACGGCCCGTCGGCGGGGTTCTGCTCGCCGACCGCCCCGGCGAAGGACAGCCGCGCCTCCTCGTCACCGGTGATCACCTCGGCCTCGGTGCCGAGGACGTTCTTGGTCATCGCGAAGAAGTCCTCGCGGTTGGCGGCGTCGCGGGTCGCCGAGGTGGCGACCATCCGCACCTTCTCGACGTTGTTCTGGGTGAGGATGGCCGCGTAGTCCACCAACCCCACCCGGGTGCGTTCCAGCGCCTCCGGCGCCAGCCGTCCGGTCGCGTCCACGCCCTGGCCGAGCCGAACGATCCGCATCTCCCGGTGCACGTCCCGCAGCGCGGCCTTGCCGTCCTCACCGACCGTCAGATCGGCGACCAGCAGACGGAGCGAGTTGGTCCCACAGTCGATCGCGGCGACCCTGCCCACGTCGTCACCTCCACGTCACGCACCGGCCCGGCGCCGGCGATCTTCGGCCGGTGGTCGTCGGCCGGTGTCCATTCCCAATGGCGACCACGGTAGCCGGAGCGGGGAAACCATCGCCGGACGACCGGCGGCCGGTCCCGCTCGGGCCGGCCGCCGGTGAGCTCGTTCGGTCAGGGTTCAGCCGACGGCCGGGACCGCCGTGCAGGTGCCGGGGGGCGTCGGGCTTGTCGAGGTGTCGCCGGACGGCGTTGGCGAGGTGGTGGGTGGAGCCGGTGTCGGCACCGGGGTCGGCGTGTCGCTGGTCGACCCGGAGTCGGTAGTCGACGGCGGAGTCGGCGCGGGGCAGGTGCCACCACTCGGGTCGGGGCTCGGGTCGCCGGTGCCCGGCGCCGTCGAGCCGACGATCGGCCCGGGCTGACCCGGCGTCGAGCCGGACGTCGGGGTGTTCGAGGTGCCCGGTGCGGACGAACCACTGCTCGGGTTGGTGGACGAACCGGACCCCTGGTCGGTCGTCGGCGGAAGCACCGGCAGTCCGCCGAACAGCACCGGGTTGCTGCCGTTGAATCCCACCAGGGAGATCGGCACCGGGGTCTGCGCCACCGGGGTCACGCCGCGCTGGTACGCGTACGCCCAGGTCAGCACGGACTGCACATAGGCGTTGGAGTGGTTGTAGCTGAATACCGCAGCGGCCTGGTTGGCGGGCACCGACAGGTCCAGCCCGCTCGAACACAGGTAGCGGCCGGCGGCCAGCGCCGCGTCATAGATGTTGTTGATGTCGCCGCCACCGCCGTACCTGACCCAGCTCGACGGCAGGAACTGCATCGGGCCCTGCGCCCGTGCCCAGCCGCTGGTGGCCGGAATGGCGGCGAAACCGTTGCTGCCGTCCAGCACCGGACCGAGGATCGGCCGCAGCGTGGTGCCGTAGGTGTCCACGTAACCGTTGCCGGCCTGGTTGGACTCGATCTTGCCGATCCCGGCGAGCAGCCACCACGGCAGGTGGCAGCTCGGCTGCTGCACGGCCATGGCCCGCTCGGCCTTGAGGTAGGCGTCCAGCACGACACCGGGGATACCGAGCGGTCCGCTCGGCAGGCTGGCCTGCTGGGCGTTGACGGCCAGCGCGTTGGTGACGGCCTGGGGAGACAGTTGCTTGTCCTGCGGCGCCCGGCCGGTGGCCCCATACGCCGAGGGGTCGATCGAGAAGTAGAACCGGTCCGGCCAGGACTGCGGCTGCTGGGTGGTGGTCGACGGGAGGTGCATCGGGTTCGCGGACGCGACGAGCGGGAGGGCCAGTAACGCGCCGACAACCGCGCCGAATGCCTTACGTCGCTCTGTCCAACGACCCGCCGACCTGCGCTCCCGGCGCCGTCTGGCTCTGGCCGACTCCCCGTCTAACCCATCGGTGTGTGCCACCAGTGACTACCCTTCGACTCTGCGTCAATCAGCCTGCGCGGTCCCGGGGTTCGTCATCCCCAGGGCTCCCCCATGATCCCAGCGATGATGCCGTCGGGGCCTGCTCGCCGTGGCAACGATTGCGATGCCGTGCGAAGAAAAATCAAACAGCATGCTTCCGCGAAACCAACGTTAAGCTGATGTGGTGACGACCACACCGCAGGGTTTCAGCACCCATCAGGTGATCAACCAGGTTCCCCCGTTGGATGGTTTCGACCCGCTGGCCTGCGATCCCGCGGTGGCCGAAGCGCTGCACCTGGCCGGCCTGCCCGGCGTCGACGAGCTGAGCACGCTGGCCAAGCAGGCCGGTTCCGCCGAGGCCAGGGAGCATGGCCGGCTGGCCAACCGGCACACTCCGGAGCTGCGGTCGTACGACCGTTACGGCAACCGTGTTGACGAGGTGGAGTTCCACCCGTCCTGGCACTGGCTGATGTCCCACGCGGTGCGGTTCGGGTTGCACGCCGCGCCGTGGGCGCCGGACGCCGGTCGGCACGCGCATCTGTTGCGCGCCGCCGGTTTCTATCTCTGGTCGCAGGTCGAGGCGGGGCATGGCTGTCCGATCTCGATGACCTACGCGTCGGTCCCGGCGCTGCGCCGCACGCCCGAGCTGGCCGAACAGTACGAGCCCGGGCTGCGGTCCCGGGTCTACGACTTCGGACTGCGCCCGCCGGAGACGAAGGCCGGCCTGCTGGCCGGCATGTCGATGACCGAGAAGCAGGGCGGGTCCGACGTCCGGACCAACACCACGACCGCCACGCCGTCCGCGGATGGCGGCTACACGCTGGTCGGGCACAAGTGGTTCACCTCGGCGCCCATGAACGACGTGTTCCTCACCCTGGCGCAGGCGCCCGGCGGCCTGACCTGTTTCCTGCTGCCCCGGGTGCTCCCGGACGGCGGCCGCAACGCGATCCGGGTGCGGCGGCTGAAGGACAAGCTGGGCAACAAGTCCAACGCATCCGGCGAGCTGGAGTACGAGGGCGCGATCGGCTGGCGCGTCGGCGACGAGGGTCGCGGCGTGCGGACCATCATCGACATGGTGTCGATGACCCGGCTGGACTGCGTGCTGGGATCGTCGGCCAACATGCGGATCGCGCTGTCCGAGGCGGCTTGGCATGCCGCGCACCGCAGTGCGTTCGGCGTGCTGCTGGCGGACGCGCCGGCCATGCGGGCGGTGTTGGCGGATCTCGCGCTGGAGGCCGAGGCGGCGATCGCGGCCGGCCTGCACCTGGCCAGCCTGGTCGACAGTTCCGGCGGCGGTTCCGCGAGCGACCCGGCGGCCACCGCGCTGCTGCGCATCGCCCTGCCGGCGACCAAGTACTACGTGTGCAAGCGGGCGTCGACCATGGTCGCCGAGGCGATGGAATGCCTGGGCGGCAACGGATACGCCGAGGACTCCGACATGCCCCGGTACTACCGGGAGGCCCCGGTACTGTCCATTTGGGAGGGTTCCGGCACGGTCACCGCGCTGGACGTGCTGCGCGCGCTACGCAAGGAGCCCGGCGCCGTGGAGGCGTTGCGGACCGAACTGGACACCACGCGCGGCGCGCACCCGGCCTACGACGGTGCGCTCGACACGCTGGCCACCGAACTGGCCGAGCCACGACCGGAGCGGGCGCGCCGGCTGGCCGAGCTGATCGCCCTGTGCGTGCAGGCATCGGTGCTGTTCCGGCAGGCGCCGAACACGGTGGCCGAGGCGTTCGTGGCGTCCCGGCTCGGCGACAACCGGCACACGCTGGGCATCCTGCCCGCCGGTGTCGACGCCACCGCCCTGGCCGCCCGCGTCACCCCCGCCGACTGAGGCAGGGCCTCGGACGGCGATCAACAAAGCGATCAGGCGGTCGGGGCCGCGCAGTCGCCGGAGGGCCACCATTCCCGGATGCGGGCGAGGGTTTCGTCGCCGAACGGGTCGACGCCCTCGCCGACGGCCAGGGTGTACGCGAGATGCACGTGCAGGCATTTCACGCGGCCGGGCATGCCGCCCGCGCTGACCTCGGTGCCCAGCGGCTCGATCGCGTCCCGCTCGGCCAGATACCGCCGGTGGGCGCGCAGGTAGGCGGCGGCCAGGTCGGGGTCGACGGCCAGTCGCTCGGTCATCTCCCGCATCAACCCACTGGCCTCCAACCGGCCGACCAGGGAGCACAACCGGGGACAGGTCAGGTAGTACAGCGTCGGGAACGGGGTGCCGTTGGCCAGCCTGGGGTTGGTGGAGATCGCCGCCGGGTGTCCGCTCGGGCAACGGGCGACCACCTCGCGGATGGCCCTGGGGGTCCGGCCGAGCTGAGCGGCGACCGCCGCCCTGTCGGCATCGCTGACCGACGGTGTGGACTGTGTCGACGCTGCCGTCAATGCTGGCCCTGCTGTCCCTGGTTGATCGATTGCCACAGTCGTTGGTACCACACGGAATTGGAGGAGTTCTGCTGGTCGGCATGCCCGGTGCCGGTGGACGAGCCGTCGCCGGGCAACTGGACGACATACGGCGTCTCACCCGGCATCACATAGCGTAGCCGGTTCCGCGCCTCGGCCTCGATCTGCGCCGGATCGGTCAGTTGCGCGCGTTGCTGTTCCAACTGGGCTTCCTGCTCGCGCAGCTGTTCCTGTTGGGCCAGCTGTGCCTGTAGGTCGTCACGCTGGGAGAAGTAGGTGCGCAGCGGCACCGCGATGCTCAGCGCCAGCGCGCACACCACCAGCGCGATCACCGCCGCGCGGCGAGTGGTGAGCCGGCCCAGCAGCCGGCTCACCACCGCGTTGCTTCGCGCCGAACGACGACCGGACCGGCGCGCGGGGCCACCGGAAGACCGGCCCGTCGACCGGCCTTCCCGGCTGCCACCGCGGCCGCGTTCGCGACCCTGCCGCTGTGTGGATTCCCGCGCCGCGGACTCCCGCCGTGCGGACTCGCTCCGCATGGAGGAGTCCGGTCTGGCGGGGTCCGGCTCTGGAGATTCGGGCTTCACCGATAACCCCGGTTCCGTCCCGGGCTCCGGAGCGTCCGCGCGGCTGGTGGCCGAGCCGTCGCCGGCCCGGTCCGACTCGTCCGATGCGGTCATCTCACGTCAGCCTCTACTCCTCCGGCCCGAACCGAGGAAACGCGAGGTCACCGGCGTAGCGGGCGGCGTCCGCCAGCGACTCCTCGATCCGCAGCAACTGGTTGTACTTCGCCACCCGCTCGCTGCGCGCCGGAGCACCGGTCTTGATCTGGCCGGCACCGGTCGCCACCGCGAGGTCGGCGATCGTGGTGTCCTCGGTCTCACCGGAACGGTGGCTGATCATGCAGCGGTAGCCGCAGCTCAGCGCCAGGGTGACGGCGTCAAGCGTCTCGGACAGCGTGCCGATCTGGTTCACCTTGACCAGCAGCGCGTTGGCCGCCCGGCGCGAGATGCCCTCCTCCAACCGCTCCGGGTTGGTGACGAACAGGTCGTCGCCGACGATCTGCACGCGGTCGCCGAGTTCGGCGGTCAGCTTCACCCAGCCGTCCCAGTCGTCCTCGGCCAGCGGGTCCTCAAGGGAGACGAACGGGTAGTTGTCCAGCAGTTCGGTGTAGTACTCGATGAGCTGGTCGGCGGTGCGCTTGCTGCCCTCGAAGTTGTACGCGCCGTCCGAGTAGAACTCGGTGGCCGCCGCGTCGATCGCGATGGCGATGTCCTGACCGAACTTGTAACCGGCCTTGTCGATGGCCGTGCCGATCAGGTCCAGCGCCTCACGGTTGCTGGGCAGGTTCGGCGCGAAGCCGCCCTCGTCGCCCAGCCCGGTGCCCAGGCCCTTGGTCTTGAGCACCGACTTCAGCGCGTGGTAGACCTCGGAGCCCCAGCGCAGCGCCTCGCGGAACGAGTCGGCGCCGATCGGGGCGATCATGAACTCCTGGATGTCCACGTCGCTGTCCGCGTGCGCGCCACCGTTGAGGATGTTCATCATCGGCACCGGCAGCACATGCGCGTTCGGCCCGCCGAGGTACCGGAACAGCTCCAGCCCGGCCGAGTCGGCGGCCGCCTTGGCGACCGCGAGCGACACGCCGAGGATGGCGTTGGCGCCCAGCCGCGACTTGTCCGGCGTGCCGTCCAGGTCCACCAGTTTCTGGTCGACGATCCGCTGGTCGACGACGTCGGTGCCGGTCAGCTCCGGGCCGATCTCGTCGAGTACGGCGTTGACCGCCTTCTCCACACCCTTGCCGCCGAAGCGAGCGGGATCGCCGTCCCGCAGCTCCACGGCCTCGTGCTCACCCGTCGATGCGCCGGACGGCACCGCCGCCCTGGCCAGGGTCCCGTCGTCGAGCGCGACCTCGACCTCCACGGTCGGGTTGCCCCGCGAGTCGAGAATCTCCCGCGCGCCAACCTGTTCGATGACCGCCACCTGCGCTCCTCATCAGCGTCTGACGTTGTTGGACTTGCCGTGTTGAGCCTAGCGGGAAGGCCGTGAACAGCGAGAGTAGACGCGCTTGACAGGGCTCTTTCGTTGTGTATTGGCCGTCGCTGACTCGTGCGGCGCGGTTACGGAACGCGATGGCGGGCGGGTGTCCGCCACCTGGACAGCGCATCGTTTGGGTGTCCCCTCCGGCGTAGCGTCGATAGGGCTATGGATGACGACGGCGGCGTTTTCGAGTCCTTCCGGCGGGCGGAGCGGTTGCTCGCGCAGCGCCGACCGCTGGAGGCTCTCCGTGAGCTGGCGGCCGTGATCGAGGCGGCTCCCGACGCGCCGAGTGTGCATCTGCTCGCCGGCCGGGCCTATCTCAGCTCCGCGCAACTGCACCGCGCCGAGTGGTCGTTCGCGCGGGTCCTGGAGATCGATCCGACCGACCACTACGCCCGGTTCGCGCTCGGCCGGACCCTGCAGCGGCAGGGGCGACTCACCGAGGCCCAGGCGCAGCTGCGGCTGGCCGTCGCGATGTACTCGCGGCCGGAGTACCACGAGGCCCTGAACGAGATCCGCGCCCGGATCGCGCTCAGTTGATCCGGTCTGGCCAGGGCTGTGCCTGGCTGGACTGTCCTGCCGCGCCCTGCTCACCGGCTCGTTCGGCGCGTCGTTGGAGCAGCACGGTGATTCCGGTCAGGATGATGATCGTGCCGATCATCAGCACATTGCTCAGCGCGGCCATGGTCGACACCGGCAGGCTGTAGGCCAGCGGGATACGCACGATGGCCTCGCCCAGCAGACCGAATCCCCAGATCAGGCTCATCGACCGCAGGGTGCGTCGCACCCCCGGCACCGTCGCGTACGCCTGCTCCATCTCCTCGACCACCCTGGGTGCGGCGAACCTGCGGGCCGCGTAGTAGACGAGCGGCCTGCCGATCGCGGTGCTCACCAGGAACGCCAGGCCGAACAGCGCGGTGCCGAACGAGTCCTTGACGATCAGGAACCGTGGGTCGCCGGACACCAGCGCGCCGATCAGGCCGATCGTGAAGACACCGAGCATGAAACCGGAGAAGATCTCCAGTCGGCGGGTCCGGACCGCCTCACCGATCAGCAGACCACCGGACACCAGCGCACCGACCAGCAGCGCCGCCCAGTCACCGACCCCGAGCAGGTGGAGCAGGTAGTAGGCGGCGGTTGGGGCGCCGACGTCGCGGATCATGGCCGGCAGGAGCCTGCGCAGCAGCCCGCCGCCGCGGTCGGGCTCCGACCCGCGCTCGGCCGGAACGGCGGCCTTCGTCGCTTTGTGCGGCGCTGTGTGCGGCGCTGTGTTCGCTGCCGGATCGGTCACCGTGCCGTCCTGGGGAACGGCGTCGTGGTGCTCGGTGGTGTTGGACGCCAGCATGGCGATCTCCGTTCCTCGCGGCGGTTTCCTCTTCTGGCATCAACGCTAGGGACGGAGCGCGAAGGGCAGATCTACAAGGCGTCACCGATCGAGGCTGACATCCGTCATGCCCCGGGGGTGCGATTCGGCGTGGGCCAGTAGGCCCGCCAGGTCTCCGGCACCATCCGCGCGGGGTCGAATCCGGACTCCCGCGCCGCCCGCTCGGCGGTCCGGACGTCGGCGGCGAACCGCAGGGCCACCGACCTCAGTTCGTCCTCCGGGTCGACGCCGGCCAGCTTCGCCCGAGCCGCCAGTGCGAAGAGCGCGGTGCCCACATCACTGCCGGCGCCGGCATCGACACCACGGCCGTCAACACCACCGCCGTCGACACCACCGCCGTCAACACCACCGCCGTCGACATCACGGCTGGGCAGGAGATCGTCGGGCAGGCCGGCGCGGGTCGCGCGGTGCACCAGCTTGGCCGCCAACGCCACCGCCGGCTGACCGAACGCCACACCGTCCACACTGGACTGGCGTTTCTTCTCCTGGCGCTTCAGCTCATCCCAGCGGCGTTCCTGGGACGCCGCGTCCCGTACCGCCGGATCGTCGCCGACGAACACATGCGGATGCCGGCCCACCAGCTTGGCCACCAGTTCACCGGCGACGTCGTCGATGGTGAACGGATCGGCGGACGCCTCGGCCGCGACCCGGGCGTGGAACAGCACCTGCAGCAACACGTCGCCGAGTTCCTCGCGCATCGCGACCCGATCGGCGTCGGCGATGGCGTCCAGCAGCTCGTAGGTCTCCTCGACCAGGTACTGCCGCAGGCTGTCATGCGTCTGCGCGGCATCCCACGGGCAGCCGCCCGGCGAGCGCAACCGGTTCATTACCGCTACGGCCGACAGCAGCTCCGCGCCCGGCGGCGCCGGTGTGGTGATCACCCGCGCGCCGGAGGCCACCAGGGCGGCGGCGGCCGGGTCCTCGGTGTCACTGGTCAGCAGCACCACCGGGCCGTCGGCGGCCTCGCGGGCGAGCACGCCCGGCTCCGGCGCGGGTTCGGCGTTCAGCTCCGAGCCGAACAACGCGACCAGATCGGCGGGCAGGTCGGCGCCGGCATATGCCCGGGACGCCGTGCGCAGCACCCGCGTCGCGGCCGCCGGTAGCACACCGCCCAACCGAGGATCAACGACGACGACGGCCGACGAACTGATAGCGGACTGGGACAGCGGCGATTCCGACGAGACGGTCACGGGAACTCAGGATGGCACGTGCCTCCGGCAACCGGCTCAGGAGGCCGAGCTGTGGACCGGGATCTCCTCGCCGGCCAGCTTCTGGGTGGCCGCGTCGGTCGGGTCGATCACCTGCATGCTCACCGGGTCCCACGAACCGTAGCGGGGGCTGATACGCACGCCGAGCTTGTTGGCGTTCTGCTGCAACAGCTCGGCACCGACCTCCGCCAGTGTGTCGGGGGTCGCGTTGGCCACCACACTCGACGTGCCGGTGACCGGCGTCGCGCTGACCGTGCGCTTGGTGATCAGGGCCGCGACCCACACACCGCCCTGCCCCGACGTCGGCGAGAACACCACCACCGTGTTCGCGTTGGCACCGAGCAACGGGGTCACGTCCGGCGCGGTGGCTTCCTGGGCCGCCTCGGTCTGCACTTGCCACATGTACCCGACGGGCGTCACGGTCGCGTCAACCTGACCGGAGCCGCCGGCCTGGGTGGCCGCCGCGACCAATGCGGGCGCGGAGCTGGGATCAGCGGCCAGCTTGTTGGCCGCAGCGATCGCGTCGTCCCGGCTGTTGGTGCTGACGAAGGACACGGTGGCCGACACCCTGCCCGCGTACAGCCGTGCCAGCTGCTGCTCCGCCAACTCGTCATAGGCCAGATCACGCACCAGCGCCGGGTCGGTGACCAGGTTCTTGGCCACCGCGTCCGTTCCGCCAACGCTCGCGATCAGTTGGTCGACCTGGTTCTCGTCGATCGTGATCTTGTTCTGCTGCACCGCGTCCAAGACCAGCTGGTGGCGGACCTTCGCGGTCACGATGTTGCGCGAGATCTCATCCAGCTGGTTCTGCTGCTGGTAGGCCTGAGCGGTCTGCTGGCTGTTCAGGACCGTGGTCAGCTCCTGCTGCACGGAATCAACGGAGATCGTGTTGTTTCCCACGATCGCGGCGGCGTCAACCTGGCTGGGACCCGAGGCGCAGCCGGCCAACGCCAATCCCGCACCGACGAACATGACGAGCATGACGGCGATCCTCTTCACGGGCGCCTACTGTGCCACAGATCCCTCGGGGCAAGGACCATCGGGTGCGGAAGTGGCCAGCATCGCACTGATCTCGTCGCTACTCATCGTGCCGTGTCGACACACAGCGGTCACTCCCGCGGCCCGCCACCGCACCAGGGAATGATCACCGGCCACGTCCGGAACGATGATTTCGCAGCCGAGCTCCCGCATCAGGCTGGCGACCGCGGTGCCGAGCCTGGTGCGCAGGGCCTCCGGTTTCGCCTCGGCCTGCCGGACCAGCCAGGTGCCGAGTTCGGCGGCCTTGATCGGCCACTCGTCGATGAACAGCAGGTCACTGGCGGAGGCGCCGAAGTCGTTCAGCATCACGCCGACTCCCATCCCCATCAGCACCTCCAGGTTCTCCCGCGCGTCACCGTCGACGCCGCGCAGCGCGGGCGTGGGGAAGCCCAGCCAGACCGATGCCACGTCGGCGTTGGACTCACGCAGCGCGGTGCGCACGATTCCGGCCAGGTCCGGGTCGCTGGCCTGGGAGACGGTCAACCCGACGCCGATCGGTGGCACCCGTGAGCCGAACCGGGCGTGCCAGCAGGCCGCCTGCGCGTAGGCGGACCGCACCAGCCACGCGCCCAGCGGCAGCACCGCGCCGGTCTCCTCGGCCAGTTCCAGGCATTGGTCATGGCCGAGCACGCCCCGCTCGGGATGGTCCCAGCGCAACCGGGCGGCGATACCACCGAGTCCGCCGCCGGCCAGCCGCGTCCACGGCTGCCAGCCGACGGTCAGCTCGCCAAACTCCATCGCACCGGGCAGCGCCGCCGCGAGCCGCAGCCGCTGGCGTTCCCGATGGTCCCGGTACAGGTCGTAGACGCTCCACTGGCGCTTGCCGATGGCCCGCGCCCGGCGCAGCGTCACGTCGGCCTGCCGCAGCAGTTCCTCCGGGTCGATCTCGCCGGTGCGGCCGTGCGCGACGCCGACGCAGGCGGAGACCGCGATCCCGATGCCGCCGGCCTCCTCCAGGTAGATCGGCTCGGCCAGTTCCTCGTTGATCCGGTTGATCGTGCCGACCACGTCCGGTTGGCTGTCGGGCTCATCCGAGTCGTCGGGCAACATCACGGCGAACTCGTCCCCGCCGACTCGAGCCACCAGCGCGTCGTCGACGGAGGCGAACAGTTCCTCCAGCCGGCGCGCGATGGTGAACAGCAGCCGGTCACCGGCCGCCGGCCCGATGCCGTTGTTGATGACGGAGAACCCGTCCAGGTCGAGGTGGTACAGCGTGACGCCGCGCGCCACGCGCGGCAGACCGAGGATGGTCTGCAGCCGGGACAGCAGGGACTGCCGGTTGGGCAGGTTGGTGACCCCGTCACGCGCCACCTGCCGGCTGAAGCCCTCCTGCAGCAGGTGCAGTTCACTGACGTTCTCGACGATCGTCAGGGAGCCGGTGGGCCTGCCGTCGGCCTCGCGCAGCACCGACACCGCCAGATACACCCAGGACACCGCGCCGTCGCCGCGAATCAGCCGGCGCCGTTTGCGGAACCGGTCGCCGCGCCGCTCGAACAGTTCCTGGTCCTCGTCCAGCAGGCCCTCGTCCTCCGGGTGGAAGAACTCGTCCAGACGGCGGCCGAGGATTTCGTTCGCGCCACGGCCGAGGATGTCGCGCAGCGCGGGATTGATGCGCACCAGCCGGCCGTCCAGGTCGGCGCGGGCGATCCCGACCGGCGCGCGGTTGAACATCTCGCGGAACTGTTCTTCCTGCCGGTACAGGTCCTCCTCGGCCCTGGACTCGGCGAGCAGCAGCGACTGCTTGATGTTCTCCTGTTGTTCGGACAGCCAGTCCCGGAAAGCGGCGACGAAACCGGCGCTCACCTCCGCGGTGAGCGCGGCGACCCGGCTGACCGGATCGCTGACGCCGTTGGTGATCGCGAATTCCAGCAGCGGCGGCGTGAGGGTGGCCAGCGTCACCCGCACCGCCTCGTCGGTGGTGAACTGCGCGCGCACCAGGTCGGCGCCGACCGTCTCACCCGGTTGCGGGGAGAACGGCTCGCCGACACAGCCGGCCAGCAGGCCGTCCAGGTGGTGGAGCAGCAGCTCTTCGAGTTCGGCCACGCTGATCTGGCCGACGCCGGTCGTGCTGAGGGCGGCGGCCCACTTCCGGGCCACGTCCTCCCGATCGGGAAGACCGAAGTGGCCCGGATGCACCGATGTCGCGACCGCGGCGCGGAATGGTCTCGGGTGGGGTTCCATCGCAGATCCTGCGGAATCGAACGCTCGCCGTGTGGACCGACGGCTACGCGTGCCGGGGGGCGGTTACTCCGTCGACGCCCCGCGCTGGTCGCTCGGTTCTCTCCGTCACCTTGTGCTCCTCAGCAGCCATAACGACACAACCACCGACAGAAGACCCGTGCGCGCACGTGCGACGACCGGGATTCGCCGTTGCGGCAGGTGCCCTTCCGATCGTCCTCGACAGGGCCGACCCTAATGCTGAAAGTCGGTACGGCGCAGCCCACTACACCCGTTCGGCGTAGTACCTCACGCGCAATTTACAGCTCTCTGCCAGAGAGGCTAACTCTACGTTACGAGCGAACGCCGACAGGTGTACCCACCAACGAGTCCAGCAGGCCGGCGCACCAGTCCAGTAGTGCCTGGTCACGCAGTGCCGGCGCGCCGATCCGGCCACCGGCCGGCCCTTCGGTCGGCCGTGGCACCGCGACGATGTGGGTCGTCGGCTTGTACATGGCCTTCGGGTACAGCCGGCGCAACCGGATCTGCTGTGAATCGCGCAGTTCCAGCGGGGCGAACCGGATCGTGCCGCCCTGGGTGGCCACCTCGGTCACGCCGTACCTCCGGCAGGCCTGCCGGAACGCGGCCACCGCCAGCAGGTTCTCCACCGGAGCGGGCGGCGGCCCGTACCGGTCGACCAGTTCCTCCCGCACCGCGGCCAGGTCGTCGGCGTTGGCCGCCGCGGCGATCTTGCGATACGCCTCCAGCCGCAGCCGCTCGCCCGGCACGTAGTCATGCGGGACATGCGCGTCCACCGGCAGGTCGACGCGCACCTCGGCCAGTTCCGTCTCGCCCTCCACCGGCTCGGCCCCGGCGGGCTTGCGGAACGCCTCGACGGCCTCGCCGACCATCCGCACATAAAGATCGAAACCGACGCCCGCGATATGCCCGGACTGCTCGGCGCCCAGGATGTTGCCGGCGCCGCGGATCTCCAGGTCCTTCATGGCCACCGCCATGCCAGAACCCAACTCGGTGTTCTGCGCGATGGTCGCCAGCCGGTCGTGCGCGGTCTCGGTCAGCGGTGCCTCGGGCGGATACAGGAAGTAGGCGTAGCCGCGCTCCCGGCCCCGGCCGACGCGGCCGCGCAACTGGTGCATCTGGGCCAGGCCGAGCAGGTCGCCGCGCTCCACGATCAGGGTGTTCGCGTTGGCGATGTGCAGGCCGGACTCGACGATCGTCGTGCACACCAGCACGTCGATCTCGTCGTCCCAGAAAGCCTCGATGACCTTCTCGAGTCTGTCCTCGTTCATCTGGCCGTGCGCGGTGGCGATGCGCGCCTCCGGGACCAGCTCGCGTAGCTTCCGGGCGGTCCGCTCGATCGACGAAACCCGGTTGTGCACGTAGAACACCTGGCCGTCGCGCAGCAGCTCGCGGCGGATCGCGGCGGCCACCTGCTTGTCGTCGTAGGCGCCGACATAGGTCAGGATCGGGTGCCGCTCCTCGGGCGGGGTGAGGATGGTGGACATCTCCCGGATGCCGGCCAGGCTCATCTCCAGGGTGCGCGGGATCGGCGTGGCCGACATGGTCAGCACGTCGACGTGGGTGCGCAGCGCCTTGATGTGTTCCTTGTGCTCGACGCCGAACCGCTGTTCCTCGTCGACGATCACCAGCCCGAGGTCCTTCCAGCGGATTCCGGTCTGCAGCAGGCGATGCGTGCCGATCACGATGTCCACCGTGCCGTCCGCCAGCCCGGCGATCACCTGCTCCGCATCGCTGGGCGTGGTGAACCGGGACAGCCCGCGGACGGTCACCGGGAACGAGCGCATCCGGTCGGTGAAGGTGTTCAGGTGCTGCTGGGCCAGCAGCGTCGTGGGCACCAGCACCACCACCTGCTTGCCGTCCTGGACGGCCTTGAAGGCCGCGCGCACCGCGATCTCCGTCTTGCCGTAGCCGACGTCGCCGCAGACCACGCGGTCCATCGGCACCGGCTTCTCCATGTCCGCCTTGACCTCGTCGATGGCGGCGATCTGGTCGGGGGTCTCGGTGAACGCGAAGGCGTCCTCCAGCTCGCGCTGCCACGGGTTGTCGGGCGCGAACGCGTAACCCGGCGCGGCCTGCCGGGCGGCGTAGAGCTGGACGAGTTGCGCGGCGATCTGCTTGACCGCCTTGCGCGCCTTGGCCTTGGTGGCCTTCCAGTCCGCGCCGCCGAGTTTGTTCAGCGCCGGTACCTCGCCACCGACATACCGGGTGATCTCGTCCAGCGCGTCGGTGGGCACGAACAGCTTGTCGCCCGGCTGGCCGCGCTTGCTGGACGCGTACTCGACCACCAGGTACTCACGGGTGTGCCGGGCGCCGGTGGAGTCCTTTGTGGTGCGCTGCACCATCTCCACGAACCGCCCGATGCCATGCTGCTCGTGCACCACGTAGTCGCCGGGCTTGAGCACCAACGGATCGACCGCGTTGCGCCGCCGCGACGGCATCTTGCGCATGTCCTTCGTGGACGTTCCACCGCGACCGCCGGTCAGATCGGTCTCGGTGAGCACCACGAAACCGGTGTCCGGCGCGGAGAATCCGTCCTCCAGCGCGCCGCGCACCACCGTCACCATGCCGGTGGCCGGTGGTTCGATCAGGCCCTTCTCGGCGAGACTGGCCGGCACCTCGGCGTCCCGCAACTGTTCGACGGCCCGCGCGGCCGTGCCGGCACCGGGCACCACCAGCACCGCGCCACCGCCGGTGGCGACATGCGCGCGCAGATCCGTGAACGCCCGGTCGACGTCACCGAGATACGCCTCCACCGGCCGCAGATCCAGCCGCACCACATCGGCGTCCTCGCTGGTCAACTGGGACAGCGTCCACCACGGCCGGTCGGTGTCCCTGGCATGCGTGGCCACCTCGGCCAGCGTCCGATAGGCCGACGCGCCGAGGTCGATCGGCGGTGTGCCGCCCTCGCCACCCGGTTTGCCGTTGCCGGCCGCCGCCAGCCAGGCCGCGTCCAGGAACTCCTGGCCGGTGCGCAGCAGGTCGTGCGCACGGGTACGGACCTTCTCGGGATCGGCCAGCAACACATGTGTGCCGGCCGGCATGAGATCGGTGAGCAGCTTCATCTCGCCCGCGCACAGCGCCGGAATGAGCGCCTCCATGCCCTCACTGGGGATGCCCTGGGCGAGCTTGTCCAGCATCTCGACCAGGTTCAGGTCACCGGCATGCCGCGGCACGAGTTCCGCGGCACGGGCCTTGACGTCGTCGGTGAGCAGCAGCTCCCGGCACGGCGGCGCGGTCACCTCGGTGAGGTCGCCGGGCAGCGACCGCTGGTCGGCCACGGAGAACGGCCGGATCTCGGCCACCTCGTCGCCCCAGAACTCCACCCGCACCGGACGCTCGGCGGTCGGCGGGAACACGTCCAGGATGCCGCCGCGCACCGCGAACTCACCGCGCTTCTCGACCATGTCCACCCGCAGGTAGGCAAGATCGGCGAGACGCGCCACGGTCTCGTCGAAGTCCTGCTCGGCGCCGACGCGGAGGATCACCGGGGCCAGTTCGCCCAGGTTGGGGGCCAGCGGCTGGATCAGGCTGCGGACGGCGGCCACCACGACCCGCGGCCGCCGGCCGGTCGGGTGCTCCTCGGGATGCGCGAGCCGGCGCAGCACGGCGAGCCGCTGCCCGACCGTGTCGGCGCGCGGCGAGAGGCGTTCGTGCGGCAGGGTTTCCCAACTCGGAAAGGTGACCACCTCGTCGGGGCCGAGCAGATCGGCGAGCACGTCCGCCAGTTCCTCGGTCTCCCGGCCGGTGGCGGTGATGGCCAGCACCGTGCGGCCCGCCCCGCCACGGTCCTGGTCGTCACGGTCCGCATCGTCACGGTCCGCATCGTCACAGTCCGCATCGGCAGCCAGCGACGCCACCACGAGTGGCCGCGCGGCCGGTGGGCCTTCGAGTTCGAGCGAGGCGGTGCCGGCCGCCTGGACGACGGTGCGCAGGGAGGCATCGGGCAGCAGAACAGACAACAGACCGGACAAACGTCCAGGTTCGGACACTACGAACCCCTCTACCGCGCCAAACGAAGGCCATCAAGACGGCACACGACACACCCCTGCCCGGGACGAGCCACCGGACCAGGGGTTCTCGACCCCCAAGACTAGCCGGCCCGCCACCACCCCCGCCCAACCATCGCGGCGGCGGCACGATGCGCGCCGCGACGGCCAGGGCGACTACCAGGCCGACAAGGTCGAAAACCCGCATGACTATGGCCGTGGCAGGCACGACAAGGGCAATCCGCAGAGCGACAACTAGCGTGATCCAATGACCCAGACCGAGTGGTCGGACCTGTTGACCGAGGTTCCCCGCACTCCGTTCATCCCGGACACCATCTGGGTGGGTGACGAAGGCGCGGATCTGGTGCCGTTGTCACGGCACGACGATCCGCAAGGTTGGCAGGCGCTGGTCGACAGCGATCAGCCCGTCGTGACGCAGGTCGATGACGGTGCGGCCGGTCCCGAGGGCGTCGGGTGGATGCCGACAAGTTCGTGTTCGCAGCCGACCGTCGTCGCCGCGATGCTGGACGCGTTGGATGTGCGCGCCGGGCAGCGGATCCTGGAAATCGGCACTGGAACCGGGTGGAACGCGGCACTGCTGTGCCGGCGCGTCGGCCCGGACGGCCGGGTGGTCACCATCGAGGTCGATCCCGGCGTGGCCGACGCGGCACGGGTCGCCCTGGCCAGGGCCGGTTACGAGCCACTGGTCGTGACCGGCGACGGCGTCCTCGGCTACGCCGAGGACGCGCCCTATGACCGGCTGATCGCCACGGCGACCGTGCGCGGGATCGTTCCCCGCGCATGGCTGACCCAGACCCGGCCAGGCGGATTGGTCGTCCTCCCGTGGGCCAACGACTACATCGCCGGCGCCCAGCTCGTCCTGACGGTCGGCCCGAACGGCAACGCGACCGGGCGGTTCACCGGCACGTTGGGATTCATGGCGCTCCGGTCGCAACGTCGCCGCTACTACTCGCCGACGCCCGCGCGGATCCGGAATGCCCAAACCTCCACCACGGACGTTCATGGACGCGACTTCTGGCAGATCATCAACACCGACGAGGCCGCGATGTCCATCGGGCTGCGGGTGCCGCACTGCAACCTGACCGTTCACATCGACCACTCCGGTAATGCACGGCACAGCCTCGAACTCGATGACATCGGCACGCGGTCATGGGCACGCTTCGACGCGCACCTCACGTCGCCGGACAAGCTCTTCGTGCACCAACTCGGTCCGCGCAAGCTCTGGGACGAGGTCGTCGCCGCGTTCGACTGGTGGTACGACATGGGTCGCCCCGGCCTTTCCCGGTTCGGCATGACGATCACCGATGCCGTCCAGACGATCTGGCTCGACGACCCAACCAACATCGTGGTCACTCTGACCTGAGGTCCAAACCCGACGTATCCCGCGTGACCGCTGCGTTCAGCAGGCGAGCTCGCGGAGTCGCGCGATGTTGTCCAGGTCCACCAGGACGAACCACGGACTGAATTTCGCCGCCTGGTTGTAGCTCTCAATCTTCTTACGAATGGCGTCCTTGCCGTTGCCGCCCAACATGATACCCAGTTCCAGCCCACAATGAGCGACCAGGCTCCGCGCTACTCCCTCATCCGACGCACCCTCAACGACCACAGAAACCCGCGTCATGGATCAGCTCGCAAGCAGGCCGAGTTGATCGGCTTTTCAGGAGAGGTGAACCGCTGCAATATCTCGCCAACATCAAGTCCGGCCGTGCGCATGTTGCACAGCTCATCCATGTCCGCGAACAGCCGGGCGACCGATCCTTCCGAACTGGGTAGCAACACCAGTATCTCGTCGTTACCAATCCCCGGATCGCCGAGGAGTTGCGGCGAATGCGAACTGACAATAATCTGACGCCCCGAGCGACGTTGCATGCGCGCGAACAGCACGGATACCGCCGGTTCATTGCCCGCCGACAGCGATCGAATCATTTGCACGCCACCACGATGATTGACCGCCGCTTCAAAACCGCCACCAATAGAAACTATTTCGGCGAGAAACCGGAAGCAGTCAAGGAAATTGGACTTTCCCGACGCGTTGGGGCCAACCAGGAACATACGCTCCTGCAGAGCAGTATCCAGCCGGACAAAGTTGCGCCAGTTGGCGAGCCGAATATGGGTGAACCGAACGTTCTTCCGATCCACCGGTTCAGGTTCTCCGCCAACCTGCTCGTTCGGCATCACAGCCTCGCCTCGCCCAGGAACCAGCTATTCGGGCCGCTCAACTCCATTTCGCGATCTTAACGTACGGCATCGCATCTGTCCCGCAAGCGCGGCGTCTTAATGGTCATGATCTGGTCAGTTCCGGGCTGGCCCACCGGAACGGCTTGCCACCGCTCGCCAGGTCCTCTCCGCCCGGCCCGCCATGTCCGAACATCGCGGATACCAGGCAACATGCTCCGTGCTCCGGTGTCGGTTGATGCGATAATCGCAACGACGCAGGGTGCTCGTCGTCGATGGGGGGCGCCAGCCTAGGCTTACTTCTACGGGGCCTGGTTTGGGCGCTTCTGGCCAGCGTAAGGCCACTGCGAAGCCGTTGTGAAGATTGGTGTGCGGAGGGTTCGTGTCCGAGACGGAGTTGAGCTGGATCCAACGGGCGGCCGACGCCGCGATCGCGCACGCCCACCGGGACGGCATCAAGAAGATCGTGTGCGCCTCGGGTGTGTCCCCGTCCGGCCCCATCCACCTCGGCAACCTGCGCGAGGTCATGACCGCGCACTTCGTGGCCGAGGAAATCAAGTCTCGTGGCCTGTCGGCGGTTCACCTGCATTCCTGGGACGACTACGACCGGCTCCGCAAGGTGCCGGCCGGCCTGGACCCCGCGCTGGCCGAGCATGTCGGCAAGCCGCTGGCGACCATCCCCGACCCGTATGGCGAGCGCGATTCCTACGCCTCGCACTTCATCGCGGAGTTCTCCGACGCGCTGGCCCGGCTGGGCGTGCACATGCACGAGGTGCGGCAGTCCGAGAACTATCCGCGCGGCGCCTACAACCCGGCCATCCGGGCCGCGATGGATCGCCGGGGCGAGATCTTCGACATTCTCGCCGGATTCCAGACCGAGGGCCTGCACGATCGGCCGGTCGAGGAACGCCGCGCCGAGTACTACCCGTTCAAGCCGTACTGCCAGACCTGCGGCAAGGATTTCACCACCGTCACCGGTTATGACGGCACGACCGTCTCCTACACCTGCCGGTTCGGGCATTCCGGCGAGATGACGCTCGCCGACGACGCCAAGATCTCCGGCAAGCTGGTGTGGAAGGTGGACTGGCCGATGCGGTGGGTCCACGAGGGCGTCGACTTCGAGCCGGCCGGCGAGGACCACCACGCCCCGTCCAGCAGCTACGCCTCCGGCAAGGTGCTGGTGCGGAAGATCTTCGGTGGCACCGCGCCATATTCCTTCGCGTACTCGTTCGTCGGCCTGGCCGGCGGGTCGAGCAAGATGTCCAGCTCCGTCGGTGGCGCCGCGATCCCGGCGACCGCCCTGGACGTGCTCGAACCGGCCATCCTGCGTTGGCTCTACCTGCGCCGCACGCCGTCCCAGACGTTCACGATCGACCTGTCGCCGCGCGCCGTGCAGCGCCTGTACGACGAGTGGGACCACTTCGGTGAGCGCGCCGACGCTCCCGATGCCTCCCCGATCGACAAGCATCTCCGCAAGGTGTGCCTGGAGACCTCGGCCGGTCCGGTGGACCACAGTCAGCGGCCGGTTTCGTTCCGGCTGCTGTCCTCGGCGGCCGACGTCACCCAGGCGAACCCAGAACAGTTGGAGCGCCTGATCAGCGCGCACCTGGACGGCCCGGACGTGCCCGCCGGAGACGATCTTCGCAAGGAGCTTGAGCCCCGGCTGACCTGTGCGATCAACTACGCGACCAGGTTGCTGCCGCCGGAGCAGCGGACCACCATCCGCACCGAGTTCAACGCCGAGGCCTGGGCCGGCTTGGACGAGCAGACCCGCGGGGGCGTGAAACTGCTCGACGAGCGGATCGACGACGCCTGGTCGTTGGAGGGCTTGACTACCCTGGTGTACGCGGTGCCGAAGCTCCTGCAGGGCCTGCCCGAGGACGCGGCGCCGAGCCCGGAGCTGAAGAAGGCGCAACGCGCGTTCTTCGCCGCGCTGTACCAACTGCTGTGCTCGTCGGACACCGGTCCCCGGCTGCCCACCCTGCTGCTGTCGATCGGCCCGGACCGGGCTCACCACCTGTTGGACGGCCAGCAGGCCGAGCAGTAGGCCAAACTCAACATTGCAGCCAGAACTGGCGCCGAGACCGACTGCATCCGTTACGGATGAAGTCGGACTGTCCACATTGTGGGCGTACTGGCATGGGCGAACGGGCCTGATTACGGTTCCGCCCGTACCTGATTCCGGGGTGTGAAGCCCCCACATTTTTCGGTGCCCATCCGGCACGACAGGAGTGTTAGATGACCAGCCCCCAGGCGTCGTGGTCGTTCGAGACCAAGCAGATCCACGCCGGCCACCAGCCGGATCCGGCCACCGGAGCCAGCGCCACACCGATCTACCAGACCACCTCGTATGTGTTCCGTGACACGAAGCATGGCGAGGATCTGTTCGCCCTCCGCGAGCCGGGCAACATCTACACCCGGATCAACAACCCGACGCAGGACGTTCTGGAGCAGCGGGTCGCCGCTCTGGAAGGCGGCGTGGCGGCGGT
The DNA here is from genome assembly GCA_036384655.1 of Pseudonocardiaceae bacterium. Classification (GTDB taxonomy): domain Bacteria; phylum Actinomycetota; class Actinomycetes; order Mycobacteriales; family Pseudonocardiaceae; genus DASVLX01. The sequence continues at coordinate 4,605 of DASVLX010000147.1, read as the reverse complement.
CGCGCTGGCCTCCGGTTCGGCCGCGGTCACCACCGCGATCCTGACCCTGGCCGGCGCCGGCGACCACATCGTGTCGGGCCCGAAGCTGTACGGCGGCACCTACAACCTGTTCCACTACACACTCCCGAAGCTGGGCGTCGAGGTCACCTTCGTGGACGACCAGGACGACCTGGAGCAGTGGCGCGCCGCGACTCGCCCGAACACCAAGCTGTTCTACGGCGAGACGCTGGCCAACCCTGACAACAGCGTGCTCGACACCCGCGGCGTCGCGAACGTGGCACACGAGGTCGGCGTGCCGCTGATCGTGGACAACACCGTGCCCACCCCGTACCTGGAGCGCCCGATCGAGTTCGGCGCCGACATCGTCGTGCACTCCGCCACCAAGTTCCTGGGTGGCCACGGCACGACCGTCGCCGGTGTGGTCGTCGACGGTGGCACGTTCGACTTCGGCGCGCACGCTGACCGCTTCCCGGCCTTCAGCGAGCCCGACCCGAGCTACCACGGCCTGAAGTACTGGGAGGCCCTCGGCCCGGGCGCCTACGCCGCCAAGCTGCGTGTTCAGTTGCTGCGCGACGTCGGCCCGGCCATCGCGCCGTTCAACAGCTTCCTCATCCTGCAGGGCATCGAGACGCTGTCGCTGCGTCTCGAGCGTCACGTGCAGAACGCTCAGGCGCTGGCCGAATGGCTGGAGCAGCGCGACGAGGTCGAGAAGGTCTACTACGCGGGTCTGCCGTCGAACGAGTACTACTCGGCCGCGCAGAAGTACCTGCCCCGTGGTGCCGGTTCCATCGTGTCCTTCGAGGTGCGTGGCGGTGCCGAGGCCGCTCGGGCCTTCGTCGACGGGACCGAGCTGTTCACCCAGCTCGTCAACATCGGTGACGTGCGCAGCCTGATCGTGCACCCGGCCAGCACCACGCACAGCCAGCTCTCCGAAGAGGAGCTGATCGCCGCGGGTTCGACGCCGGGCCTGGTTCGGCTGTCGGTCGGCATCGAGAACGTCGAGGACCTGAAGGCCGACCTGGAGGCCGGCTTCCGGGCCGCCAAGGCGCACGTGTGACGAACCTCGTCACGCTGCCCGTCGCTCTCGATCTCGAGGGCGGCGGGCAGTTGGCCGAAGTGCGGATCGCGTATCAGGCCTGGGGCACCCTCAACGCCACCAGGTCGAACGCGATCCTGGTGCTGCACGCCCTCACCGGCGACAGCCACGTGACCGGGCCGACCGGCCCCGACCAGCCCACTCCCGGCTGGTGGGAGGGGCTGGTCGGCCCTGGTCTCGCGCTGGACACCAACGAGTTCTACGTGGTCGCGCCGAACGTGCTGGGTGGCTGCCGGGGCTCGACCGGACCGTCCTCACCCGCAGCGGACGGGCGGCCGTGGGGAAGCCGGTTTCCGCGCATCACCGTGCGCGACCAGGTCACGGCGGAGGCGCTGTTCTCCGACGTACTGGGCATCCAGCGGTGGGCGGCGGTGCTCGGTGGCTCGATGGGCGGCATGCGCGCGGTCGAATGGGTGGTCGGGCAGCCCGACCGGGTGGCGCGGGCGCTGATCCTGGCCTGCCCGGCGGCAAGCTCGGCCGAACAGATCGGCTGGGCCTCGCCGCAGTTGCACGCGATCAGGGCCGATCCGAACTGGCACGGTGGCGACTACTACGGCACCGGCACCGCACCGACCGCCGGGCTGGGAATCGCGCGACGGATCGCGCATGTCACCTACCGCGCCGAGGCGGAGCTCGAGTCCCGCTTCGGGCGTCAGCCGCAGGGCGACGAGAACCCGCTCGACGGCGGGCGTTTCGCCATCGAATCCTATTTGGACCATCACGCTGACAAGCTCATTCATCGGTTCGACGCGGGCAGTTACGTTGTCCTCACCGAGGCGATGAACACGCACGATGTCGGGCGTGACCGCGGTGGCGTCGCCGCCGCGCTGGCCCGGGTGACCGCCCGGACGGTGGTCGCCGGGGTGGACTCCGACCGGCTCTACCCGCTGTACCAACAGGTGGAGATGGCCGAGGGAATCCCAACCTCGGAAGAGGCGCGGGTGATCCACTCGCCGTTCGGACATGACGCGTTCCTGATCGAAACGGAACAGATCGCCACCCTGATCAAGGAAATGCTGTCACGCTGAGCGGCAGGGCAGCCCGGCTCGCCCGGACGCCCCGCCGCTCAGCGCGGCGCACCGATCGGGTCACTTGACTTGTCGGCGACAGTCGGGAGTCGCTAATCCCCGCCCGACTCATCGAGGGCGGCGCGGATTCTGGCGGCGTAGAGCTCGGGCGGGTGCTTGTCGTCGTAGGGGTGGCGCGGGCCGAGCCAGAAGCGCAGGCCGTCGTGGCGTTTACGCGGGATCACGTGCAGGTGCAGATGCGGCACGGACTGGCTGACGATGTTGTTGATCAGGACCATCGAGCCGTCGGCCTCAAGACCGGTCTCCACGGCCTTTTCCAGGCGTTGTGCCTCGGTGAAGAACTCCGCGACACGATCGGCGGGCAGCTCGCTGAGGACTCGTACGTGCAGCTTGGGCACCAGCAGAACGTGACCGTGGAACACCGGTCGATGGTCCAGGAAGGAGATCAGCCGCTCGCTCTCGGCGATCAGCGTGGCTTTCTGTTCACCTCGGATGATCGCGCAGAAGGCACAGTCGGCCATGAAGTCGTCGCTTTCAGCGGGTCGCGGCCAGGAGTGCGGCCCATGAGCGAGCCGGGAAAGCCAGTACCGGGCCTCCAGCCTGCTTCGAGTCGCGAACGGCGGCCAGTTCATCGCCGAACGCCACCTCCATGCAGTTATCGTTACCGCCGCCGGTGCCGCCGCTCTTGCGCCACCGCGCACCGAACAGGTCCACAGTGGGCATCCCGTACCTCTTCCCTACTCCGACGACGCCTGCTCGGCCACGCGCTCGATCAGCGCGGCCGAGCCCGCTGGACTCAGCGCAAGCGAGCGCAAATGGCCAAATCGCAGTCTAGCCATGGTCAGCCACTGGGGATTCTCCCAGCGCTCCACACCAAGGGTGTGCTCCAGATGCACGACGCCGGGCAGAAAGGAGACGGCGCGCGGAGCAAAGCGCTCAGAATTTCGGGGCGCGCTTCTCCAGGAAAGCCCTGACGCCCTCGACATAGTCGGGGCTGGCGACCGCCGTGTCATACAGCGCGTGCACCTCTTCGTTCTCGTGCTCGGCGTCCACGATCCGGCCGATGATCGTCTTGGCGCCGCGCACGCTGACCTGCGAGCGGGACGCGATCGTCTCGGTCAGTTCCTTCACCCGGGCGTCCAGTTCCTCCGCCGGGTGCAGCTCGTTGACCAGCCCGATGCGCAGCGCCGTCGCGGCATCGATGAGATCGGCGCTGAACAGGATCTGCTTCGCCCAGGCCGGGCCGACCGCGTCGACCAACTGCTTGGTGGACGTAAAGCTGTAGATGATGCCGAGTTTGGCTGGCGTGATACCGAACTTGGCGTTCGCGGCCGCGATGCGGATATCGGCGGCCAACGCGATCTCGCAGCCGCCGCCCACGCAGTAGCCGGTGATCGCGGCGATCACCGGCTTTTCCAGGGTGGCGATGGCGCGCTCACCGGCGTGCACGGCGTCGCCGTAGCGGCGGGCGCCCTCCGCGCCTCGGCGCAACGTCTTGAACTCGCTGATGTCGGCACCCGCGGAGAATCCGCCATTGCCCTGGATCACCAGGACCCGGACGTCATCGTTGGCGCGCACCCGGTCCATCAGCCCGGGAATCGCCGACCACATCTCGAAGCTCAGCGCGTTGCGCCGCTCCGGACGGTCGATCGTCAGGGTGGCCACCCGGCCGTCGACGGACAGTCGCAGGTACTCGTTCGCGGGTTCGGTCACGCTCGAACCTTAAACGTTCCGGCTGCCGCCCGGACGGTGCCGGGGATCACCTCGCGTCACGCTAGGTGGCGCGCGCGCTGATCCTCGCCAGCCGCTGTGGGGTCGGCCAGCGCACGTTCCACGCCCAGCCGGCCTGCTCGAACCAGCGGATGAACCGGGCCGAGATGTCGATCTGGCCGCGCTGCGCGCCGTGCCGCGCCGAGGTCGGATCGGCGTGGTGCAGGTTGTGCCAGGACTCGCCGAACGACAGGATCGCCAGCGGCCAGAAGTTGGTGGCCCGGTCGCGGGAGGCGAACGGCCGGTTGCCGATGATGTGGCAGATCGAGTTGGTCGACCAGGCCACATGGTGCAGCACGGCGACGCGAACCAGGCCGGCCCAGAAGAACGCGGTCAGCGCGCCCAGCCAGGACCAGGTGATCAGCCCGCCGAGCAGGGCGGGAAGCAGCAGAGTGAGCGTGGTCCACAGCCCGAACAGCCTGCTGACCCGCACGATGTCCTTGTCGGCGAGCAGGTCGGGCGCGAACCGGCGCTGGTTGGTCACGTCCCGGTCGAACAGCCATCCCATATGGGCGTGCCAGAAGCCCCGGGCGAGAGCGGCCGGCGAGGTGCCGAACACCCACGGCGAATGGGAGAGTCGGACCGGAGCGCGGTTCCGGGATTACTCCCGGCCCGTTTCTCCGGCCCGCTCACCGCACCGGACGTGCGTGTTTCCACGCATCCGGCGCTCCACGGATTCCCGGTTCATTGGGCTGCTTGTGCTGTCCACGG
>DASVLX010000146.1:0-7726 GCA_036384655.1 Pseudonocardiaceae bacterium | reverse complement strand
CGCGCTGTCCTTCATGACCAACACCAACTGGCAGTCCTACGTGCCCGAACAGGTGCTGGGCGCGACGGTGCAGATGGCCGGGCTGACGCTGAAGAACTTCACCTCGGCCGCTATGGGCATCGTCGTCGCCATCGCGCTGATCCGTGGCTTCGTCCGCAGTCGCGGCGACCGGTCCAGTGGGCGGATCGGCAACGTCTGGGTGGACATGGTGCGCGCCGTGGTCCGCATCCTCATCCCGGTCGCGTTCCTGTTCGCGATCGTGCTGGTCGGCCTGGGGGTGACGGACAGCCTGAGGTCCGGCGTCGGGATCACCGCCCTGGACGGTACCCAACACACTCTCACGCTGTTCCCGACCGCCAGCCAGGAGGCCATCAAGGAGCTGGGCACCAACGGTGGCGGCATCTACAACGCCAATTCGGCGCATCCCTTCGAGAACCCCAACGCCTGGACCAACCTCATCGAGATCTTCCTGGAGCTGGTGATCCCGGTCAGCCTGACCCGGACCTTCGGCACCATGGTCGGTAACCGCCGGCAGGGCTACACGATCCTTTCGGTGATGGGCATCCTCTGGGGCGGCATGTTGGCCGTCATCTGGTGGGCCGAACTGCACCCGACCGGCATCGCCGCACGACTGGCCGGCGCGAGCATGGAGGGCAAGGAGACCCGGTTCGGGATCGCCGCCTCGTCGCTGTTCGCCAACACGACGACCGGCACCTCCACCGGCGCGGTCGACGCCATGCACGACAGTTTCAGCGGTCTGGGCGGCTTCGGCACGATGACGAACATGATGTTCGGCGAGATCTCGCCGGGCGGCGTGGGCACCGGTATTTACAGCATGCTGGTGTTCGCCATCATCGCGGTGTTCCTGGCCGGTCTCATGGTCGGCCGCACCCCCGAGTACCTGGGTAAGAAGCTGGGCCGCAAGGAGGTCACCTTCGCCTCGCTGGCCATGCTGGCCATGCCGCTGCTGGTGTTGGTCGGCGCCGGCCTCGCGATCGCCCTGCCGGGCAGCCCCTCCGCCATGAACAACTCGGGCGCGCACGGCTTCTCCGAGGTCCTCTATGCCTACACCTCGGCGGCCAACAACAACGGCAGCGCGTTCGCCGGGCTGACCGTCACGAGCAACTTCTTCCAGTCCACATTGGGCCTGGTGATGTTGTTCGGCCGGTTCATCCCGATCCTCGCCGTGCTGGCGCTGGCGGGCGGGCTGGCCTCCGCGCGGAAGGTGCCGGTATCCGCCGGCACGCTGCCCACCACGGGTCCGTTGTTCGCCACCATGTTGGGCGCCACGGTCCTGCTGGTGGCGGCCATCGTCTTCATTCCCGCTCTCGCCCTCGGTCCTCTCGCGGAGGCGTTGACATCATGACAGTCACCCACACCCGGCAGCACAACCGGCAACGCAGCCGCGCGGAAACCACCCAGCACCACATCGAGAACGCCGGACGCATCTCGGCCGGGGCCTTCAACCCGAGACAGTTGCTGATCTCGCTGCCGGACGCACTACGCAAACTCAACCCCCGTCAGCAGATGCGCAACCCGGTCATGATGGTCGTCTGGGTCGGCTCCGCCCTGGACACCGTGTTCGCCATCGCCAACCCGAGCGCCTTCAGTATCGGCACCACGGTGTGGCTGTGGTTCACCGTGTTGTTCGCCAACCTCGCCGAGGCGGTCGCGGAGGGCCGCGGCAAGGCCCAGGCCGACACCCTGCGGCGGGGCAAGAAGGAGACCGTCGCCCGGCGCCTGACCGAGGACGGCGAGGAACACCGGGTACCCGGCACCGAACTGGCCATCGGCGACCTGGTCGTCGTGGAGGCCGGCGAGGTGATCCCCGGTGACGGTGACGTGATCGACGGCATCGCCTCGGTGGACGAGTCGGCCATCACCGGCGAGTCCGCCCCGGTGATCCGGGAGTCCGGCGGCGACCGGTCGGCCGTCACCGGCGGCACCACCGTGCTGTCCGACCGGATCGTGGTGCGGATCAGCACCAGGCCCGGTGAGTCCTTCGTGGACCGGATGATCTCGCTGGTGGAGGGCGCGTCCCGGCAGAAGACACCGAACGAGGTGGCGCTGACCATCCTGCTGTCGGTGCTGACGATCATCTTCCTGCTCGCCGTCGTGGCGCTGCAGCCGATGGCCAGTTACGCCGGCAGCGCGCAGTCCGTGATCGTGCTGACCGCGCTGTTGGTCTGCCTGATCCCGACCACCATCGGCGCGTTGCTGTCCGCGATCGGCATCGCCGGCATGGACCGACTGGTGCAACGCAACGTGCTGGCCATGTCCGGCCGTGCGGTGGAGGCGGCCGGGGACGTGGACACCCTGCTGCTGGACAAGACCGGCACGATCACCTTCGGGAACCGGCGCGCCACCGACATGTTCCCGGTCGGCGACTCCACGATCGGGGACCTGGCCGCCGCCGCGCGGCTGTCCAGTCTGTCCGACGGCACGCCCGAGGGCCGCAGCATCGTGGAACTGTGCGCCAAACAGCACGGCCTGCCGACCGAGGCGAGTGACGCCGAGAAGCTCGGCGAGTTCGTGCCGTTCAGCGCGGCCACCCGGATGAGCGGCATCGACCTCGGTGAGCGGAAGGTCCGCAAGGGCGCGGCCGGTTCCGTGCGGGAGTGGGTGACCGAGCATCACGGCGTGATGCCCGACGACGTGAACACCGTCGTCAACCAGATCGGCCAGCGCGGCGGCACCCCGCTGGTGTGCGCGGAACTCGTCGCCGGCGTGCCGGTCGTGCGCGGTGTCATCCAGCTGTCCGACGTGGTGAAGCCGGGCATCAAGGAGCGGTTCGCGGAACTGCGCCGGATGGGCATCAGGACGGTGATGATCACCGGCGACAACCCGCTGACCGCCAAGGCCATCGCCGACGAGTCCGGCGTGGATGACTTCCTCGCCGAGGCGAAACCCGAGGCCAAGATGGCCCTGATCCGCAAGGAACAGGAGGGCGGCAAGCTCGTCGCGATGACCGGCGACGGCACCAACGACGCCCCCGCGCTCGCCCAGGCCGATGTCGGCGTCGCCATGAACTCCGGGACGATGGCGGCCAAGGAAGCCGGCAACATGATCGACCTGGACTCCGATCCGACCAAGCTGATCCAGATCGTCGAGATCGGCAAGCAGCTGCTCATCACCCGTGGCGCGCTGACCACCTTCAGCATCGCCAACGACCTGGCCAAGTACTTCGCGATCCTGCCGGCGATGTTCGCGACGATCTATCCGGGCCTGAGCCAGTTGAACATCATGCACCTGCACTCGTCGCAGTCGGCGATCCTGTCGGCGGTCATCTTCAACGCGCTGATCATCGTGGCGCTCATTCCGTTGGCGCTGCGTGGTGTCCGCTACCGGCCGAGGATCGCCAACCGGCTGCTGCGCGACAACCTGCTGATCTACGGCCTCGGCGGGATCATCACCCCGTTCGTCGGGATCTTCCTCATCGACCTCGTCGTCCGGCACTTCCCGGGAATTGGGTGATCGCGATGCGACTGTCCGGACTGCTCCGACAGGCCTGGGCCGGCCTGAAACTGCTGATCGTGCTGATCGTGATCTGCGGGATCGTCTACCCGTTGGCGGTGTGGGCGGTGTCCCGGATCCCTGGCCTGGAAAGCCGGGCCGAGGGGTCGATCGTCAGCGAGAACGGCAAACCGGTCGGGTCCAGCAGGATCGGCGTCAACCTGGTCGACCCGAACGCCGCCACCGACATCACCAACGACCAGTACTTCCACGACCGGCCCTCGGCGCTGGCGTCGGACTATTCCGGCACCGACGCCAGCAAGCTGGGCCTGGGTGGCACCGACCCGTCCTCCTCCGGTGCGTCGAACCTGGCCCAGGACAGCAGCACGCTGGCCGCACAGGTCACCGCGCGCCGGGCGCTGATCGCCAGGCGCGAGGGCGTCAACCCGGACCAGGTGCCGCCCGACGCGGTCACCGCGTCCGCGTCCGGCGTGGACCCGGGCATCAGCCCCGCCTACGCCTACCTGCAGGCGGCCCGGGTGGCCCGGGTCAACCACCTGCCGGTGAGCCAGGTCGACCAGATCATCGCGGCCAACGTCGGCAACCGCCCGATCGGCATCCTCGGTGACCCGTCGGTGAACGTGCAGGCGTTGAACCTGGCCGTGGCGCAGGCGGTGGCGCACGTCACGGCGCAGGCCGGTCAAGGGTCGACACACCCCAGATGACCGGCGTGAACCGGTCCGAGTCGACCGGGCGGGCGCAGACTGGGCGGGTGGAGGAACCCGCCCAGTCCGATCCTCAGGTGGACCGCCAGGCTGATCACCAGTCTGATCGTGGCCGCCGGGGCGAGCTGCGCGTCTACCTCGGCTCGGCGCCCGGGGTCGGCAAGACCTACGCCATGCTCGGCGAGGCTCGCCGGCGGAAGGAACGCGGCACCGACGTCGTGGTCGGGCTGATCGAGACACATGGCCGGGAGAAGACCGCCGCCCTGGTGGACGGCCTGGAGGTGGTGCCGCGCACGCGGCTCACTTACCGCGGGCACGAGTTCACCGAGATGGACACCGACGCGATCCTGGCGCGCCGGCCGGAGGTCGTGCTCGTCGACGAGCTCGCGCACACCAACGTGCCGGGCAGCCCCCGGGAGAAGCGCTGGCAGGACGTCGAGGTGCTGCTGGACGCCGGCATCGACGTGCTGTCCACGGTGAACGTGCAGCACCTGGAGAGTCTCAACGACGTCGTGCAGAGGATCACCGGTGTCGCGCAGCACGAGACCGTGCCCGACGAGGTGGTCCGGCGCGCCGACCAACTGGAACTGGTCGACATCACCCCGCAGGCACTGCGCCGCCGGCTCGCGCACGGCAACGTCTATCCGGCGAGCCGGATCGACGCGGCACTGGCCAACTACTTCCGCACCGGCAACCTCACCGCGCTGCGCGAGCTCGCCCTGCTGTGGGTGGCCGACCAGGTCGATGTGGCGTTGCAGCGTTACCGCGCCGAGCAGGAGATCACCGAGACCTGGGAGGCGCGGGAACGGGTCGTGGTCGCCATCAGTGGCGGGCCGGAGAGCGAGACGCTGATCCGGCGAGCCCGGCGGATCGCCAACCGGTCCGGCGCGGAACTACTCGTCCTGCATGTGCTGCGTGGCGACGGCCTGCACGGCGCACCGGCGAGCGCCACCACCCACTACCGGAAGCTGGCCGCGACCGTGGGCGCCACCTTCCACACCGTGGTCGGTGAGGACGTGCCGGGCGCGATGCTGGAGTTCGCCCGCGCGGTCAACGCGACCCAACTCGTGCTGGGCACCTCGCGGCACTCCCGGCTGGCCCGGGTGTTCTCCGAGGGCATCGGCGCGGCCGTGGTCCGCGACTCCGGGCCGATCGACGTGCACATCGTCACCCACGCCGAGGCGGGCGGCCGGCCGCACCTGCGCTGGCCGGCCAGCGCCCTCGGACACGGCCGGATGTGGCTGGGCTATCTGCTCTCGCTGCTGCTGCCCGGCGCGGTCACCGGTATCGGCCTGGCCCTGTACGGCACGCTGGACGTGTCCACCAACGCCGCCGGGTTCGTGCTGGCCACCGTGGCGGTCGCGCTGGTCGGCGGGCTGGGGCCGGCGGTCGCCTCGGCCGTGCTCGGCGCGCTGGCATTGAACTACTTCTTCGCGCCACCGGTGCGTTCGCTGACCATCGCCGAGCCGCGCAACCTGGTCACGCTCATCACCATGACCGTGGTCGCGGTGCTGGTCGCCCTCGTCGTGGACCGGGCCGCGCGGCGCGCCCAGCAGGCCGCCGAGGCGCGCACCGAGGCGTCGCTGCTGGCCTCCTATGCTCGCACCGTGCTCAGCACCGAGGAGCCACTCGCGAGGCTGCTGCGGAAGATCCAGGAGAACTTCGGGATGACCTCGGTGGCGCTGCTGGAACGTGAGCATGACCAGTGGCAGCGAGTTGCCTGGGTGGGGTCGGCGCCCTGCGATGAACCAGACGACGCGGATGTCGACGTGCCGGTCACCGATGACGTCCACCTGGCGCTGCGCGGGCGGATGCTGCGAGCGGCGGACCAGCGGGTGCTGGAGGCCGCCGCCAGGCAGGCGGTGCTCGCCTCACGCCAGCAGCGGTTGGCCGCCCAGACCGCCGAGGCGCGGCGGCGCGCCGAGGCCACCGAGCTGCGCACCGCACTGCTGGCCGCCCTCGGCCATGACCTCCGCACCCCGCTGACCTCGATCAAGGCCGCGGTGAGCAGCCTGCGCGCCAAGGACCTCCGGCTGTCCGATGAGGACAGAAATGAACTGCTTGCCACCGTGGAGGAATCCGCCGACCGGCTGACGACCCTGCTGGACAACCTGTTGGACTCCTCGCGGCTGGCCACCGGCGCGGTCGAACCACATATCCGGCCGGTCGGCTACGACGAGGTGGTGGCCAGGGCGATGACCGGGGTCGAGCACCGCGACCAGATCACGGTCGACGTCGACGAGCATCTGCCGGAGGTGCTGGCCGATGCCGGCCTGCTGGAACGGGTGGTGGCCAACGTCATCGACAACGCGGTCCGGCACGGGCTGCGGCCGGTGCACGCGGGTACCGGGCCGGCGCACGCGGGTACCGGGCCAGCGGCGGGGGAGCCGGCGATCGCGGTGCGGGCCAGTGCCCTCGGTACACACGCCGAGCTGCGCGTGGTCGACCACGGCCCGGGTCTGCCCAAGGGCACGGCGGACACGGTGTTCGCGCCGTTCCAGCGGCTCGCCGGCGACCGGGACACCGGCGTCGGGCTCGGGCTCGGCCTGTCGGTCGCCAAGGGATTCATGGACGCGATGGGCGGCACGATCACCGCGGAGGACACCCCGGGTGGCGGGCTGACGGTGGTCATCTCGCTGCCGACGGTCGGTGGGCAGCCCGCCTCGGCGGACGGCTCGGCGGCCGAACCCACGCCGGTCGAGGGGCCGCGGGAGAAGGACCTGGCGTGACCAAACCCGCGTCCGGTTCGCCCGCGCGACCCACCCGGGTGCTGGTGGTGGACGACGAGCCGCAGCTCGTCCGCGCGCTGCGCATCAACCTGACGGCCCGCGGCTATCAGGTACTCACCGCGCATGACGGCACCGCCGCGTTGCGGGCCGCCGCCGAGGGACGGCCCGATGTCGTGGTGCTCGATCTCGGTCTGCCCGATCTGGACGGCGCCGACGTCATCGCCGGCCTGCGCGGCTGGTCAAGCGTGCCGATCATCGTGCTGTCCGCGCGGACCGAGTCCGCCGACAAGGTGCGGGCGCTGGATGCCGGCGCCGACGACTATGTGACCAAGCCGTTCGGGATGGACGAGCTGCTGGCGCGGCTGCGCGCGGCGGTCCGCCGGTCGGCCGTGGTGACCGCGGACGGCGAGGAGCCGGTGGTCACCACCGACGCGTTCACCGTCGACCTGGCCGCCAAGAAGGTCCACCGGGAGGGCGTCGAGGTGCATCTGACGCCGACCGAATGGGGCGTGCTGGAGGTGCTCGTGCGCAACCGGGGCAAGCTGGTCACGCAGAAGCAACTGCTGCAGGACGTGTGGGGCCCCGCGTACACGACGGAGTCGCACTACCTGCGCGTCTACCTGGCCGGGCTGCGCCGCAAGCTGGAACGCACCCCGGCCGATCCCAAGCACCTGCTCACCGAGCCGGGCATGGGCTATCGCTTCGAGGCCTAAACCCGCCCGCTCAGACCACGGCCGACGACGAAACCTCGCTACCGGAGGTGGTGGTTGGGGTGGTGTCGGTGGTCGGCGTGTCGGTGGTCGAGGACCCGTACGTCGG
>DASVLX010000145.1:0-22997 GCA_036384655.1 Pseudonocardiaceae bacterium | reverse complement strand
GTGGACGCCACGACATTGGTGGCCGCCTTCTCCGCATCGTCCAAACCGGACTCGGCGAGCGCCTCGGCGATGGCCAGATCCGCGTACGCGACCTGGCGGGGCAGGTCGGGCAGGTCGGTCTCGGTCGGCACGGTATCGGTGGGCAGAGGATCGACGGACGCGCCGATCGCGTGGTCGAACCGCTCGAACAGCGGGTTGGTCAGGGCGCGGGCCCTGGACCGCCCGGCCAGCAGCCCGGCCAGATGAGCCCGCGAGTTCGGACCGGCCGGGGACACGGCGCCGACGCCGGTGATGACTACCCGACGGGACATGGCGTCACCCCACAAGGCCGCGCGAGAATCGTCGTTCGCATGATGCGAGCACCTCTCAGATTTCCGGGAAGCCGTTTCTCGAAAACCATAGGCACGCGCCGTACCGACGGACAATGGAGAGAGTGACAACGAGGATGTGAGCCTGCTATCAACGGTCACCAAACCGTTCCTGAGCAGCGCGAATGTATTTCACGTGTGGGTTGGAACAACGACGGAGCCGGTGATTTGTGCACCTCCACATGACACGGCAAAGATCTTCCCGGACGTTCTTGACACATCAATCCGGCGCGGCTGTACTTGTTTCGCAATCTGACCGAGCGCATCGGGATTATTCGGTGCAATTGCCGCGGTGCACCAGGAGGCAGCGGTGACGTCATTGAGTGAAAAGCAGGAGGGGACAGTCGGCGCCGCCGACTGGCTGAAGTGCCCGGCCTGTCGGGAACTCATTTACGCGAAACGAATGCGGCGGAACAACTTCGTCTGCCCGGAATGCGGCGCGCACGCCCGGCTGTCCGCCAGGGAACGGATCGCCCTGCTGGTCGATCCCGATTCGTTCCGCGATCTCGGGATCCGGCTGCCGGCCACCGACCCGCTGGAGTTCGCCGACAGCCGGCCCTACCCCGACCGTGTCGCCGCCGCCCGCGAACGCACCGGCGAGCAGGAGGCCGTGATCTGCGGCGAGGCCGCCATCGACGAACACCGTCTCGTCGTCGCCGTCATGGACTTCGACTTCCTCGGTGGCAGCCTGGGCACCGGGGTCGGTGAACTGCTGGTGCTGGCGGCCGAGCACGCACTGCGCGAGCGGCTGCCGCTGCTGGTGGTGACCGCGTCCGGTGGCGCGCGGATGCAGGAGGGGGCGCTGTCCCTGCTCCAGATGGCCAAGGTCAGCCAGGCCGTGGCGGGCCTGAACGAGGCCGGGCTGCTGTTCGTCACGCTGATCACCGACCCGACCTACGGTGGTGTGGCCGCGTCGTTCGCCACCCAGGCCGACGTGATCATCGCGGAACCGGGCGCCCGCCTCGGTTTCGCCGGTCCCCGGGTCATCCGGGACACCCTGCATGCCGAGTTGCCGCACGGCTTCCAGACGGCGGAGTTCCTGCTCGACCACGGTGCCATCGACCTGATCGCGGAACGCCGCCAGCTCCGCGAGGTGCTGGCCCGCCTGCTGATGGCCGCCGGTTGCCATATCGATCAACACCGTGTCGATCAACACCGTGTCGACCAACCGGCCAGCCAACGGCTGGACAACACGGTCGTCACCGACCCGGACCTGCTGCCCGCCCGGGACGCCTGGCACACCGTCGGCCTGGCGCGGCACCCCGACCGGCCGACCGGCCGGGAGTACGTCAACCTGCTGGCGTCGTCGTTCCTGGAGCTGCACGGCGACCGCCAGTCCGCAGACTCGCCCAGCATCATCGGCGGCATCGCCGAACTGGCCGGGAAGCCGGTCGTGGTGGTGGCGACTCAGAAGGGCCACGGCACCAGGGACCTGCTGGCGAGCAACTTCGGCATGGCGGGACCGGAGGGCTACCGCAAGGCACTGCGGCTGTTCCGGCTCGCCGAGAAGCTGGGCATCCCGGTCGTCACGCTGGTCGACACGCCCGGCGCCTACCCCGGCCTGCAGGCGGAGGAACAGGGCCAGGCGGCCGCGATCGCCACCAACATCCTGGCGCTGACGACGCTGCGGGTGCCGGTGGTCGCGGTGATCACCGGCGAGGGTGGCAGCGGCGGCGCGCTCGCGCTGGCCGTGGCCGACCGGGTGCTGATGTTCGAGCACAGCGTCTACTCGGTGATCTCCCCGGAGGGTTGCGCCGCGATTCTCTGGGACCCCTCGGCCGCCGCCAAGGCCGCGGCGGCACTGCGCCTGACGGCGCCGGACCTGCTGCGCCTCGGTGTCGTGGACGGCGTCATCCCCGAGCCGGGCGAGGGCGCGCACGCCGAGATGGCCGCCATGGCGGACGCTCTCGGCGCGGCCCTGCGGGCCAGCCTCGGGGAACTCGAACACACACCGGCCGACCGGCTGGTGGCCCAACGGCGCAAGCACCTGCGCGACATCGGAACTCCAGGCTGCCAGAACGGAGTGGCTAGATGAGCCAGATCGACCCCGAGATCGAAACCGAACCGGCGGGCGCGACGTCCGACGGCAACACGGATGGCAACACGGACGACAACCTGCGCACACTGTCCGACGAGGCGCGCCGGCTGGCCGCCAGCGTGACCGGTCCGCTGCGCAGCATCCGGCTGCGGTCCGGCGCTGACGCCGTCGAACTGGAGTGGGCGACCGTCGCCGACGCGCCGGCCCGGCCGGCGCCGGCGCTCCGGTCCCCTCGGTCCGCGCTGTCCACGCCGGACATCGTGGCCGATCTGTCCGATGTGGACGAGGAGCCGGAGAAGGACGCGTTGCTGGTGCGCGCGCCGATGGTGGGCACCTTCTACCACGCGGCCGCACCCGCTGACGCGCCGTTCGTCGCCGTCGGCGGGGTCGTCGCGCCGGACACCGTGGTCGGGATCATCGAGGCGATGAAGCTGATGAACCGGATCACCGCCGACCAGCACGGCGTGGTGCGCGAGGTGCTGGTGGACAACGGCCAGCCGGTGGAGTTCGAGCAGCCGCTCATCGTGCTCGATCCGCTGCCGTCGGAGGACTGAACCGTGTTCAGCAAGATACTCGTGGCCAACCGGGGTGAGATCGCGGTCCGGGTGGTGCGCACCTGCCGCGAGATGGGCATCAAGACCGTCGCCGTTTACTCGTCGGCGGACCGGAACTCCGCCGTGGCGCGGCTGGCCGACCAGGCGATCCACATCGGACCGGCGCCGGCCCGGCGCAGCTACCTGTCGATTCCGGCGATCATCGAGGCGGCCCGGCTGGCCGGTGCCGACGCGGTGCACCCCGGCTACGGTTTCCTGTCCGAGGACCCGGACTTCGCCGAGGTCTGCGCCGACGACCACCTGGTGTTCATCGGGCCCCGGCCTGATGTGATGAAGAAACTCGGCGACAAGGCGACCACCCGCGCGCTGATGCGGGCCGCCGGCCTGCCGCTGCTGCCCGGCACCGTCGAGCCCGTCGCCACCGCGAGCGAGGCGGTGGCCGCGGCCGCCGAGTTCGGCTACCCGGTGATCATCAAGGCGATCGCCGGTGGCGGCGGCCGGGGCATGACCGTGGTGCACAACCGCGACGAGATGCGCGACGCGTTCCGGCGGACCAGGGCCACCGCGGCCGCGGTGTTCGGCGACGGCCGGGTGTACGTCGAGCGCTACCTGACCGGGGCGCGCCACATCGAGGTGCAGGTGCTGTGCGACGAGCACGGCAACGGCGTGCACCTCGGTGACCGGGACTGCTCCACCCAGCGCCGCCACCAGAAGCTCGTCGAGGAGGCGCCGGCGCCGAACCTGCCCGACGCGACGCGGGCCGAGATGTGCGCGGCCGCCGTCACCGGCGCGCTGTCCGTCGGCTTCACCGGCGCCGGGACCATGGAGTTCCTGGTGGACGACGAGGGCGCGTTCTACCTGATGGAGATGAACGCCCGGCTCCAGGTGGAGCATCCGGTGACCGAGCTGGTGACCGGCATCGACCTGGTCGAACAGCAGATCCGGGTCGCGGCCGGCGAACGGCTCGGCTTCTCCCAGGACGACGTGAGGCTGTCCGGGTCGGCGATCGAGTGCCGGATCAACGCGGAGAACCCCGACCACGCGTTCGCGCCGACACCGGGCGTGCTGACCACCTGCCTGCTGCCCGGCGGCGCCTTCACCCGCGTCGACACCCACGTGGCGACCGGCTACCGGGTGCCGTCCTGCTACGACAGCCTGCTGGCCAAGGTCGCGGTATGGGCGCCGGACCGGCCCAGGGCACTGGCCCGGATGGCGCGCGCCCTGGACGAGCTGGTGATCGACGGGCCCGGCCTGGCCACCACCAGGGGGTTCGCCGCGGAGATCGTGGCGCATCCGCTGTTCCGCTCGGCCAAGCACAGCACGGACCTGGTCGACAGGATTCTCGCCGGCCGCCAGTGATCAACGACGGCTGACCAACCGCAAGCTGACCAATTCTGAGTAACGAATCCAAGGAGGCAGGACCCATGACGGACACGAACACCATCGGGGTGGACGAACTGCGGCAGATCCTGGTCGACGAGATGGGCGTGGACGAGAGCACGCTCCTCGACGCTCCCGGCGTCGCGCTCGGGGATCTCGGATTCGACTCCATCGCCCTGGTGGAACTGGGCGTGGTGCTGCGCGACCGGTTCGGCGTCGAGGAACTGCCGGAAGAGGCCGGCGACATGACGTTGGCCCAGCTGGCCAAGCACCTCGCCGGCGCGAACACCGAGCCGCTGGCGGTCGCCGCCGTGGCGAACACCGCGCCGGAGGTAAACAGCGCGGAATGATGTGGCGACCTCGCCGGCAACGCGATCCAAACGTCACAACCAGCCCTGCGACCAAGGTCACCGCCATCGTCCCGTGACGATTCGCCGAAAGATGTATAGCATGCTATGTATGCCATACACACGGCGCCGAGTGCTTTGGGGTCCCTGGATCATCGGTTGTGCGTTTGTCGCGTTGGCGGCGAGCGTCGTGCATTTCGCTGTCATGTCATCGCACTGGCTGTCCGGCCTCGCCATCCTGGTCGGCGCGGTCGCGTACGCCATGATGGCCACCAACCTGTTCCTCGCGATTCGACGGCCGTTCCTGGAGAAGTTGTTCGGCCCACTTGATCGCGTCTACCTGGCTCACCGTCTGATCGGCACGAGCATCCTCGGCGTGCTCACCCTGCACGTGGTACTCATCCCGATCGCGTCGGTCGTCGACAGTGGCGTGAGCATCCTGACCAACCCTGGTGCGGCCATTCCGCTCGGCGTGTTGGGGATTCTCCTGCTCGTCGGCTCGATCGTGCTGTCCGTAAACCCGAACGTCTCCTACTCCACCTGGCAGCGGGTGCACCTGGCCACCGGCCTGGCGTTTCTCGTGTTGACGGCGCACATGCTGGCCGGGGCGAGCGCGTGGGTCTCGCTGGCCAGTCCCGCCGGAGTCGTACTGGGCCTGTTCGCCCTGCTCGGCGTGGTCAGCCTCGTCATTCGGCTGGTGGACAAGGCTCGCGGCGGCGTCCGCTACACGATCGTCGACGCCCTGCCGCGAGAGCGCGGACTCGAAATCGTGCTCCGGCCCGAGGGTTCCGGTGGAATCGGCCCACATCGTCCCGGCCAGTTCGTCTTCCTGACCGCCGCGGCCGGCAACAGGCCGGAGACGCACCCGTTCACGTTGACGAACATGGGAGACGCCGGGCAGCTCAGCCTGTTGATCCGCTCCTCCGGCGACTGGACGAGCCAGGCGCGGACCGGCCTCGCGGTCGGCGATCGGGTCCGCGTCGACGGCCCGTTCGGGGCGTTCACACCCTCGGTGGACACCGGCGCTCCGCAGCACCAGGTCTGGGTGGCCGGTGGCGCCGGGATCACGCCGTTCCTCTCCGTGCTGCGGACCGCGAACGGGTCGACGGACCGCCAGGTCGAGTTGGTGGTCGCGGCCCGGGACGCCGCCGACATGCCCTGCTGGGACGAGCTTTCGACGTTCGCCCGCGACCTGCCGTGGCTGACGCTGACCCCGGCGTTCAGTGCTCAGGGCGACCGGCTCGATGACGACACGGTCGACCGCCTGGTGGCGGGCAAGCCCACCGGAACCGCCTGGTACCTGTGCGGGCCGGCCGGGCTCATAGCTATCGTCCAACGAAAGCTCAATCAGGTGCCGGGTGCGTTGGTGCACCATGAGCAGTACGAATGGCGAGCGCAGCGGCGCCCGCAGGCCGAAAGAGACCAATGGACTTCAACCGCTTCGACTCCGCTGGGTTCGTGATCAACTGGTGCTCACGGATATTCGAACGTCGAATGGCCGAGGCACTGCGCCCGCTCGGGATCACGCCGGCGTACCTGTCCGTGCTGTTCACCCTGTCCGAGGTGGCGGGCGCGACACAGGGTGAACTCGCGAAGGCGTCGGCGATCCAGCAGCCCACGATGGCGGTCACCCTGCGCCGGATGGAACGCGACGGGTTGATCTTCCACGTCCAGGACAACGCGGACCGTCGCCGGTTGATCATCCGTCTCACGCCGAAGGCCAAGGCGCTCGTGCCACAGGTGGAGGCCCTCGCTCGCGGTATCAACAAGGCCGCGTTCGAGGGCCTGCCGGCCGACGCACCCGCACAGCTCATCGAACTGCTGCGCCAGACGGCCCACAACCTCGAGAACGCCTGACGGCCGGCCGCTCAGCGATTCCACGTCCGATGGCGGTCAGGCCGGCTACCGGACACCGTGAACCACGTCGTTGACGCCGCGTCGGGCCAGGCCATCGGGCCAGAGGGTGTAGTCGTCGGATTCGGGCAGCGGCAGGTAGAACGGCACCGCGATGACTCTGGCGCCGGCGGCGAGGCCGGCCGCCACTCCGGTCGCCGAATCCTCGATCACGACGCAGTCCGCGATGTCGACACCGAGCCGCTCCGCCGCACGCAGGTACGCGTCCGGGTGGGGCTTGCCGCGCTCGACCTCGTCGCCCGTCACGATCACGTCGAAGGCTTCGAAGGGAATACGCGCGACGACCTCGTCGGCGAGCGAGCGGTACGACATCGTCACCAGGGCCGTGGCGACACCCGCCGCGCGGAGCTGCGCGACCAGCTCAAGTGCCCCGGGTTGCCAGACCGGCTCGCTGCCACGGATGCCGTCCAGCACGGCGGCCTCGATGGCGGCGATGATCTCCCGGCGGGTGCCGGCGATCCCGGCACGCTCGGCGGTCTCGGCCATCGACTCGAACGACGCGCCGACGACGGCCTGGTGGTGTGCCTTGGTGAGCCGCACCTCGGCGGCGGCGGCGAGCCGATCGAAGGCGTGGACGTAGTGCGCCTCGGTGTCCGTGATCGTCCCGTCCATGTCGAAGAGCACGGCGGTGAGCGCGGTGAGCATGGTCAGCCGACCGCCGCGCTCTGGGTGGACAGCACGAGCGCCCTGTCGAGCGTCTCGACGAGGCGGTCCGCGTCCGCCTGACTGTAGGTGAGCATCGGACGGATCTTGAGCACGCTGTTGGCCGGGCCGGCGACCGAGACCAGCACGCCGAGTTCGCGCATGGAGTTGATGACGCGGTGGGCGAGCGCGCTGTCGGGCGTTTTCGTCTCGCGGTCGGCGACGAGTTCGACGCCGATGAACAGGCCCGCGCCACGAATGTCGCCGATCGCCTCGTGGCGGGTCATCAGCTCGCGCATGTCGGCGCGGATCGACTCTCCGAGCCGTTCGGAGTTCAGGTGCAGGTCCCGTTCCTGGATCTCGTCGAGGACGGCCTGGGCCGCGGCGATCGACACGCTGCTACCGCCGAAGGTGTTGAAGTACGGCACGTCGGTGCCGAATGCCGCGAGTACCTCCGGGCGCGCGGCCATCGCGGCGACGGGGATGCCATTGCCCATCGGCTTGCCCATCGTGACCAGGTCGGGCACGGTGCCGTGCCGGGCGAATCCCCAGAACGCGGCGCCGGTGCGGGCGAACCCCGGCTGCACCTCGTCCGCGATGAATATCGCGCCGGCGCGATGCGCGGCATCGACGGCGGGACCGAGGATGGCGGGATCGGACAGCACGCCGTCGGACGCGAAGATGGTGTCGACCAGGAGCGCTGCGGGCCGGATGCCGCGTGAATCCAGCCGCCCGAAGGCGTCCGTCACCCGTCGCGCGAACCAGGCGCCGAGGGCCGCGCCGCCGCCCAGCCGGTAGGAGTCGGGTGCGGCGACCTTGACGACGGTGTCGCCGAGCCGGTGGTTGGTCCCCATCGCCGGCGACACGTCGGCGCACAGTGCGGTCGTGCCGTGGTATGCCTCGCTCGTCACGACGATGCCGGTGCCGCCGGTCGCGCTCGCGGCCACCCGCAGGGCGAGGTCGTTGGACTCCGAGCCACTGTTGGTGAACATCACCTGCGAGATCTCTGGTGGGAGGGTCGCGACGAGTTGCCCCGAGTAGCCGACAACGCCGTCCTGCAGGTAGCGGGAGTGCGTGTTGAGCGTCCGCAGCTGCGCGGTGACGGCCTGCACGACCCGGCGGTTGCAGTGCCCGACGCTGGCGACGTTGTTGTACGCGTCGAGGTACTCGACACCGTCGGCGTCGTAGATCTTCGTCCCCTCGCCGCGCACCACATGGACCGGTCGGTCATAGAACAGCCGGTAGCTCGGGCCGAGCACCCGCATGCGTTGTCCGATCAGCGCGAGTTCGGCCTCGCTGACGCCGTTCGCGTCCCTCAGGTCGAATGAGTTGCCGTCGAGAATGGTCGACTTGCCCATGTGTCGCTCCTTGGCCGGTCGATTGGGAGTGCGTGTCGGGGTCGGGTTGTGCCGCGCCCGGCGGGGCCGCCCCGAGCGAAACGGGTCAGACGGACGCCAACCACAGCGGCCAGCGTGGGTCGGCGACCTTCGCGGCGGCGCGACCGAACTTCCAGGTTCCGTACTTGTGGTAGTCGAAGTCCCAGGTGTCATTGAGCCGCTGGTTGACGCAGCCCCACATGCCCCACTTGATATCGGCGAGGGCGATACACACCTGCACGCGGGCCAGCGTGCTCCACTCGACGCGGCCGTAGACCTCCTCGACGCACTCGAAAACGCGCCGCTCGTCGTAGAAGAACTCGCAGAGTGTCAGCCCGAGCTCGTAGGCGCGTTCGTTGTTGGACGCGAACTCGTAGTCCACGAGCATCATCGGTTTGCCCTCGGCGATGAGGAAGTTGCCGGGCATCGGATCGTTGTGGCACGGCACGATGTCCATGCCACTGGAGACGATGACGGCACGCGCGGCCTCGTACTCGCGCATCACCAACTCGAAGTTGGGCGGCATCCTCACGCCGAGCTGGCGCACCTGCTCCCCATGCTCGTCGATCATGTCGAAGATCGTCTTGGTCAGCGGAAGGGGCTCGATGGCGTGGAAGGCGTTCTGCACCCCCATGACGGCGGTGATGATCTCGGACTTCTTCATGTCGCCGTTGGTGCAGGCGCGGTAGCCATCGAGGAATTCGATGACCTCGACCCCGGTGTCGGAGAAGAACGCGATCTGCCTGGCGCTGATGCCGACCTCGCCGGCGCGCTTGGCCGCGATATGGGTGGCGACCCGGTCGATGAACGACTCGGAACCGGGGCCCGGGATCTTCACGAAATAGTCGTCGGCGCCGTCGACACGCACCCGCCAGTTGCTGTTCAACAGTCCGCCGAACACGGGTGCGTACTCGATGCGGCGTCCGCTCCAGTCGGGAACGCGGCGGACGGTGTCCTCGACGGCCTTGGTCATCGGGTTCGTTGCCGCGCCGAGAGACATGCCGGCCCAGCCGCTGGCCTCAGTGATCGACATCGCGGCTCCTTCAGACGATGCGGATGAGTTCGTCGGCACACTCGGGTGCCAGCCACTGACGCACCCAGGTGAACTGCCAGTCGGAGAACTTGGAGTATTCGAAGGTGCCAGGGTCGGCGGCGTCCGCGTAGGCGCCGATGAGACCCCACTTGAGCGCGTCCGCGGCCGCGTACAGCCGTGCGCGGGCGTAGAGGGACGCGTCGAAACGGCCCCAGTACGCCTCGAACAGGGCACGGCCCTCAAGGTCGAAGCGGGCGAACTCGCCCAGCAGGGTGCCGAGGTCCTGCATGGGGTCCATCCGTCCGGCGCTGTCCCAGTCGATCAGGCCGACCTCGCCAGTTCGGCGGTGGACGAGCGTGTTGGACACGTTGCCGTCACCATGGGCGAAGGCGAGGTCGTAGCCGGATGTGTCGACGCGTTTCTCGAAATCCCCGACAGCGCGCACCATCCATGGGAGGTCCGACGGCAGCTCGGCGCCGAGTGACAGTAGCCGTTCCAGGATCTCGCGGATGTCCTCGAAGACGATGGCCCGGCGAGTCGTCGCCGGGCGCAGAGCGCGAACGGACCGGCGCCGCGCTGCCAGCGCGGCCGCCTTCTCGATGTCGACGAAGTCGTAGAGGGTGCCGGTCTTGTGAGTGTCGGTGAGGTCCTCCATCGCGATCACCCCGGCTTCCGGGTCCGCGCCGAATACCCGTGGGCCGATTCCCGCCTCGCCCGCGGCCGTCGCCGCCGCGAACGCCGTCTCGGGGTCCGCGTAGCCGCGGGAGAAGGACGTCATGGTCTTCACGAACACGCCGTCGGGCGTGCGCTGGCGGGTGGAGTCCGCACCCCACCAGCTCGGGCTGGCCAGCGTCGGGGTGACCGGCAGCGCCGCGCTCATCGCCATGCTCATCGCCGCGCTCATCGCCATGCCACCGCGCCCCGGGGTTCCCGCGCGCCGACGAGTCCGCGTGGCTCGAATGGCCAGTCTGGTTCGAAGCCGCGGTGGGCCTCGAACCAGGCAGCCGCCGACAGCACCAGCCGGTCGGTGAAGCGCTGGCCGGCGAGCTGCAGGCCGATGGGATGTCCGTTCTCAAGGCCGAAGCACAGCGACGCGGCAGGTTGTCCGGTCTGGTTGTACCAGCAGGTGAAACCGGTGTCCGCGAGCGGACGGCTGGGGTCGATGCCGACCGACTCGGCCGGGATCGCCGACACCGGCCGGGTCGGGGTCAACACCAGGTCGTAGCACTGGTGGGTGGCGGCGAAACGCAGTTGCGAGGTGTACGTCTCGTCGAGCGCACGGTCGTAGTCGGTGGCGGTCAAGCCGTCGCCGGTGCGGATCCATGCGGCGACCGGCGCGTCGATGAGCGCCTGTTGCTCCGGAGTGAACGTCTCCCACTCGGTCATGGCCCGGACCTTGAAGAGGATGTCCAGCGAGTCATACGGGTCGGCCTCGAAGGGTGGCTTGATCGTCTCGACGATGGCACCCGCCCGGGCGGCCAGTTCGGCGGCCGCGTGCAGCACGTCCAGCACGGCATCCGACGCGGCGAAGCCGTAGCCGAGGTCGGGCAGTACGCCAATGCGCAGTCCGGCCGGGTCGAAGGGTTTCTCGAGCGGCGGCTCGGGCGGCAGCGCATAGGTGTCGCTCGGGTCCGCCTTCGAGATGACCTCGTAGAGGTCGCTCGCCTCCGCGACGGTGCGGGCCATCGGTCCGGCGGCGCGCACATTGCTCGACGGCAGGTACGGATGCGACCCTGGGTCGGTTTCAGCGCGACGAGACCGCAGTACGAGGCCGGGATTCGAACCGAACCGGCGATGTCGGTGCCGATCGCGGACCAGCCGATGCCGGCGGCCAGGGACGCGCCCGCACCCGAGCTGGAGCCACCCGGATTGGTGGCGAGGTCCCACGGATTGCGCACGATTCCATAGGCGGAGCTGACTCCCGCGCCGTACATGCCGAAGTCGGGCATGGCGGTCTTGCCGACGATGATCGCGCCGGCCTCATTGAGCCGCCGCACCGGCAGCGCGTCGACGTCGGACGCGGGAAGACCGGCGTTGGGCGCGAGGCCGTGCAGCCACGGCATCCCGACCGCCTGAAAGCTGTCCTTGATCGTCACCGGCACGCCGTCGAGCGGGCTGAGCGGGGTCCCGGACGCCCAGCGGGCGGCGGAGGCCGCGGCCTGGGCCATCAGGGCCGGCTCGTCGACGATGAACGGCACGGCGTTGATCCGCCCGTTCACCTTCGTGATCTGCGTGAGCGTGGCCGACACGGCGTCGGCGGGGGTGATGTCGCCCGAGCGGTAACCGTCGCGCAGTTGGGCGGCGCTGAGATGGATGATCTCGGTCATGATGGTCGTGATCTCCTTCACAAGATCGCCAGACGGCGGACAACCCGCCGGGGCTGAACGACCAGCTAAAGTTGCCACACCATTTGGGAACCAGACCAACATCGAATTGGACCATTTCTGGTGCGCGGGCCCTTTGTAAACACCTCGTGTCAATCTCGAAAGGGCGAGTGACGTTGGCCGATTACCGGGACGTGCTTGCGGCGGTCACCCACTTGGCGTCGGAGCTTCTCGAACGCTCCGCGGTGAAGCTGCCGCCGGAGCGGGAGCTGGCCCAACGACTGGCGACCTCGCGCTCCACGGTGCGTCGCGCACTGGCGGCGCTCGAGCAGCAGGGCATCATTCGGCGGGTGCGGGGCCGAGCCGGCGGGGCCTACCTCTCGGGCGCTGTGGCGCGGACCCCGGATCCGGAACTCGTCGAGGCACCGAGTCGCGGGCGTCGGCTCGAACGGACCCTGAACCGGCCGGTCGGCATCCCGTCGATGCTGCGGAGCCAGGGCTTCGCGGCCGGCACCCGAGTGCTGTCGCTGACCCTCGCCGAACCGTCCCGGCAGGTCGCGGAGTCGCTCGAACTGCCGGACGGCACACCGGTCGTGTCCATCCTCCGGCTGCGCTATGCCGACGGCGACACTCTGTCCCTCGAACATGCCTTCCTCGACTCCCGTCGATTCGGCCGGCTGCTGCGGACGGACCTGACCCAGTCGCTGTACGAGCTGCTCGCCACCGAGTTCGGCTGCGTCCTGCACGGTGCCGAGGAATGGGTCGAGGCCGTCCCCGCGCCCGGCCATGTCGCCGCGCTTCTCGGCATCGATCCGGGCGCGCCGGTGGTGAAGCTGACCAGGCAGACCTACGACGGCCAGCACCGCCCGGTCGAGTTCTCATTCGACCTTTTCCGGGCCGACCGGACGCGGTTCCACGTCACCGAGGGCCCGCTCTCCCGCATCACCGAGGAGACAATGCGGGTGACCGGCGCCGGATGATTGGTTAACACTGTTTTTACGAACCACGTTAAGGACCAGAAATGGTCTACTTCCACGATCGACGCGTATATCGCCGTGCGCTATTCGCGGCGATGACGTAGGTGGCCGAACAGCGTTCGTTGGCCCAGTGCGTTCCCCGCGTCGAAAGGAACCATTGTGATCCCATTTATCCGGGGGCTCAGTTCGCGCAGCATCGCTGTCGCGTTCGGGGTCTTCTTCGTTGTCGCGCTCCTCGGGGCGTTGTTCCCGCCGTTCTATCTCGCGGCGAGCGGCGTGCGGGCAGCCATCCTCGGTGTCCCGTTCGCCCTCGCGTACTGGATCATCGACTCGGCCATCTGTGGTCTGGCGCTGTGGGTCTACTACGCGATCGAACACATCCGGGGCGAGCTGGACGACGAGGTCATCCCGACCGTCGCTGACGGCCCGGAGGCCGCACAGGAGGTGCTGGCATGATCGCCACGCCGTCGTTTCTCCTGATGGGGATCTTCTTCGTGATCGTCATCGCGATCCTCTACCTGACGAACAAGGCCAACAACGGCTCCCTCGACGAATACGCGGTTGGCGGGCGCTCCTACGGCCCGTGGTATGTGGCGATGTCGTACACCAACTCGTGGTGGCCAGGTTCGACCTATATCGCCTTCATGGGTCTGGCCGCGGGTTCCGGTGTCTTCGGCTTCTACGCTCTGGCCTACTCCATCCTCGGCGTGACCTTCATGTATCTGATGGCGACGCGGGCCTGGAGATGGGGCAAGAAGTTCGACCTGCGCACGCAGTCCGATCTGATCGGCCTGAGATTCAACTCGCCCACCGTGAAACGGATCGCGAGCGTCATCGGCGTGGTCTCGCTGTTCCCCTGGCTGATCCTGGGCGTGCAGTCCTTCGCGGCCCTGTTCCGCATCGGCTCGCACAACTCGATCAACCTGACCGTCTGCCTGCTGCTCGGCCTCCTGGTCATCGTGATCCGCCAGATCTGGACGATCCGTATGGGCATGCGTGGCCTGATCATGACCGACATGTTCCAGGGCATCGTCGCGTACGTGTTCGCCGCCGTGATCTGCGCCGTGATGCTCTTCGGCCTCGGCCACAGCCCGATCAGCTGGAGCCAGCTCGACACCGTGCAGGACACCTTCCTGAGAGTGCCCGGAGACGGTGGCGGCTACGGCCCTCTCTACCTGTTCAGTCTGATCTTCACCGGCGTCGTCGGATCGCTGTGCTGGCCGACGAGCTTCCAGCGCATCTACACAGCGTCGAGCGTGCGTTCGGTGAAGTCGGGCACCGTCGTCACCATTCTCATCTCGGGCGTCTTCTACACGCTGCTCATGCTGGTTGGTGTCGCGGCGACGCACCTTCAGACGATCACCGCCGATCCGCAGGCCGCGTGGTTCACGCTGATGAACGACTTCGGCGGCAGCTGGGTGCTCGGCCTCGCGGTGACGATCGTGTTCGCGGCCTCGATGGGTTGGGTCGACGGCGCCGTCCAGATCTGCGGCCTGCAGGTGGCCAACGACCTGATCAACGGCGGCAAGGTCAAGCGCCTCGATGATCGCAGAGTCACCCACGTGGCGAAGCTCTCGATGATCGGCTTCATGATCCTCGCGGCGATCGGCGGCTACTTCACGTTCAGCTTCGACCGTCTGCAACTTCTCGCCCAGGTCTCGTACCAGGGCATCGTGCAGCTGGCCGTGCCACTGTTCCTCGGCATCTTCTGGAAGAAGGGCAACAAGCAGGGCGCCATCGCAAGTATGGTGTCGGGCTTCGTCATCGCGATTGGGCTCACCATGTTCTTCCCGGATGACATCAAGGCGCTCGGCAGCCTCACCAGCGGCGTCGTCGCGCTGGCCGTGAACCTGCTCGTCTATCTGGTATGCGCCTACGCGATCCCGGAGAAGGACGCCGAGAAACGGCGTGTCGAGCACCTGTTCGCCGCGGCCAGGCGCAGCCCGAGCCGGTCGCGGGTCGCCGTCCCGGCCTTCCCCGTGCCGGACCCGATCGGCATCCCGGCCACCGCGTCGGTGCGGGCGTCAACCGTGGGTGACGTGACCCTGTAGCGCGGTTCCGGACCAGTGGGGGGCGTCCGCACGACGGGCGCCCCCACGGTCCACCGAGCGTCGCGCCACGGTTCAGGTGACGGCCTGGGTGACATAGAGGGCGGCGAGGCCGATGGCCAACGCACCGAGCAGCAGCCGCAGCACCTTCTCGGGCAGGTGCGGCTGCAGCCGGGCGCCGAGGTAGCCGCCGAGCAGCCCACCCAATCCGCACAACAGGCCCAGCGGCCAGTCCGGGGCGATGGGACCGGTGGCGGCCAGCGACAGGATCGCGTAGCTGGCCGCTCCGACGATCGAGGTCAGGAACGTCGAGGTGAGGGCGGCCGGCGCGAGCGTCGCCATCGGCACGCCGAGCCCGCCGAGCAGCGGGCCGAGCAGCGAACCGCCGCCGATGCCGTAGATCCCGCCGACGACGCCGGCGGCCAGCGCCAGCACGACGATCGTGTGGGCGGCCGGCTCGGGCCGAGTGCGCTGGGCGCCCGGACGCAGGGTCCGCACCCACAGCCAGACACCCAACGGCAGCAGAACCGCGGCCACGATGAGCCGGAACTCGCGAGCGCCGGGAACGGCGAAGACGCGGATCACCGCGCCCGCGACGACACCGGGCACCGTGCCGAGCAGCAGGCGGCGGGCCAACGGACTGATCAGGTCGCTGTACCGGCGGTAGCGCAGCAGGGCACCGGGCACGGCCACGATGTTGAACAGCAGGTTGGTGGGGGTGATCGCGGGGCTGGGCACCGCCAGCACACTGAGTTGCACCGGCAGCAGGAACACCGCCCCGGACACCCCGACCGGGGTGGTCACGACGGCGATCAGCAGCCCAGCCAGGAAACCCGTTACGCCATGAGTCCAGGTCACTGGGCTGTTCCGGGCAGCGCCGTACGAGTCACCGGTCCACTGTGGTGGGAACCGTGTGGACTCGGCAACTCCGGCTCGGGTCCATGACCGCGACCAACGGGCCCGGTCGGCGCGGTCAGCGGCCCTGCCAGACCGCGGGCCGCTTCTGCAGGAAGGCGCTCATCCCCTCCTGTGCGTCGCAGGTCATCGCGTTGCTGGCCATGACCTCACGCATCTCGGCGTAGGCGTCGGCCTGGGGCAGGTCGATCTGCCGGTAGAACGCCTGCTTGCCGATCTTCAACGTCAGCGGGCTCGCGGTGGTGACCTGGGCGGCCAGCTCCCTCGCCCGTTCGTCCACCCGCTCGGGGACGACGACCTCGTTGATCAGCCCCCAGTCCGCGGCCGTGCGCGCGTCGATGACCTGGCCGGTCAGCAGCATCTGCAGGGCACGCTTCCGGCCGATCGCGCGGCTCACCGCGACCATGGGGGTCGAGCAGAACAGCCCGATCTTCACCCCTGGCGTGCCGAACACCGCCGTCTCGGTCGCGATCGCCAGGTCGCAGGTGGCCACCAGCTGGCACCCCGCCGCCAGCGCGGGTCCCTGCACGGCGGCGATGACCGGCTGCGGGATGGACTGGACGGTCTCCATCAGTTCGGTGCACACCGCGAAGATGTGCCGCTCGTCCTCCAGCGTGCGGTCGAGCATCTCGCGCAGGTCGTGACCGGCGGAGAACGCGCGTCCCTCGGCGCGGATCACCACCGCACCCACCTCGGACGAGCCGCCAAACTCACGAAGAGTGCTGGTGATCGACTGCATCATCGCCACCGACAGCGTGTTGCGCTGGGCGGGATTGTCGAGCGTGATCGTGCCAATCTGGTCGCGAAGGTCGACCGTGATCGTGTCGGCGGCTACGTCGGTCATCCGGGCCTCCATCCTGGGCATACAGGTACACCGACCGTAAGTGCCAGGCCACGAATGTCAACAGCACTCGTCGGTTCGGCACCAACCGGGCGATGGTCGCGCGGAAGTCAGCAGATCGCCATGCGACCTAGGCTGGTGGGGGCCGCGTGACGTTCCGAGACCCCTGTCGTGCTTGGTGATCACCGAGCGGAAGGATTGATCATGCGCGCGTGGCAGTTCACGAACACTCACCAGCCGCTGCACCTGGCTGAGGTTCCCGAGCCGAAGGCCGGCCCAGGACAGGTTGTGCTGCAGATGAAGGCGGCCGGCCTGTGCCACTCCGACGTGGGTCTTCTGGAGGACGAGGGCTGGCTCTCCATGCTGGCGAAGCGTCCCATCACGATCGGCCACGAGAACGCGGGCCAGGTGATCGAGGTCGGCGAGGGCGTCTCGGACGTCAAGGTCGGCGACCGTGTTGGCGTGTGCCCGACCACTCCGGCCGGCGCCCCCGGCTACGGCTTCGACGGTGGCTTCGCACCGAAGATGGCAGTCGGCGCGGAGGCGCTCGTATCGTTGCCCGACAGCGTCGACTACGTGCTGGGTGCCGCGGCCACGGATGCGGGCATGACGTCCCATGCGGCTGTGATCAGCCGCGGCGGGGTGAAGAAGGGTGACACCGTCGGCATCATCGGCCTCGGCGGGCTTGGGCAGATCGGCGCCCGCGTGGCGGTGCTGGCCGGCGCCACCGTGTACGTCGCCGAGGTGAACGAGAAGGTCTGGCCGCTGGCGAAGCAGATCGGCGCCGCGGGAGTCAAGAGGTCCATCAAGGAGTTCGAGGGCGTGACCTTCGACGTGATCGTCGACTTCGCCGGCTTCGGCACGACCAGCGCCGATGCCGTCGACATCATTCGCCGTGACGGCGTGGTGGTGGTCGTCGGCATGGGCCGGCTCGAATCGACCATCAGCACGAAGTCGCTGATCCTCAACCAATGCGACCTGCGTGGCTCCAACGGCGGCTCGAAGGAGGACATCGCCGGCGTCTACCGGTACATGTCGACCGGCCAACTGTCGCCCAAGACCACGCGGATCTCGTTCGACGAGATCCCCGGCGGCCTGGAACGCCTCAAGAACGGCCAGGTCGAGGGCCGTCTCATCGCCGTCTTCGACTGACCGCCATGCGGCACCTTCGACTTGACCTATCCGCACACGCCATACTGTGCGACTGGCATCGTGATCCTCATCGACGAAGGGACATTCCGTCCCGAACCTCGAGAACTGCCTGAATCGGTTTGCGGCCTGCGTGCGACGAGATGTGAACGGCGCAGAGAACCTAGCCAGGATCATCCGCGAAGCTTGGTCAAGTTCTCGTGTTCTCAACCAAAGCACTACCAAGATCCCTACTGAGAAATATCTTCCATGGAGAACATCAAGAGATCTTCGTTCCGATATGCTTCTACATCGTCGATGAATGTTGGCTCATCGGCGCGGTCAAGAACGAATGTAACTCGAGCCGTCATTTTGGCGTCATTCACCAGTGATTTCGACGCCGAAACAACCGCCGTCAGCACGTTTGCGCCTGCCACATCACGTGCAGCATTGAGTGCAAAGTAGGCATAGGAAATAGCTCGCCGAACAAGGCGATCTTCCACATCAGTCGACTGCTGCATGTCCCAATCCGGGATACCTAGACCGTTAACCGAGGACTCACATGCTGTCAGGTCCACAAAACTAGCTCTCGACCCGTTATATCCGTCCAATAGCGCTTGCAGAAGATAAGCCCCCATTTCATCGACGGTCCAACCCTGTCGGATCACTTGGCGCAACGGTTCAGGCACATCATACCAGTTCGCTGCCTGAAGTGGCGCTGCCGGAAGTCGACGCCGCATGGACCTATTCATACGGATCAAGATGATTCTCCCAACCAATTTGGGCCTCTATTGATGCCTGCATCAAAGGCACGATTCAAACCCAACCGACGCGCCCATCCGCGTAGGCATTCCTGTGAAACCTCTGTTCTCAAAGTCCTACTGGTACTTTACGCTGGGATCGCTCTGGTCACCGATGGCACCTGCACGGAATCATCTTGCGACGCAAGGGAACGATCTGCCCAACAGGCGATCGACGAGTACGCGTTCAGCCCAGACCACGCGCTTCGACGCGGCCGAGTTCAGTTGACGGGTTCATCACCGCGTCTCGACAGTGATGGCGTACAAATCGGCGAAGTCGGCGACCAAGTCAGCGCCCCGTAGCGCGGCACACCCCGTTCCCACCACGGCGCGTCAGGCCGCGCGACATGGATGTCGGCCTGGAGCAGCGCTCGATAGCGGGTATCCGACGCATCAATGCTCCGGCGAAACTCTGCGTACTGCCGAATACGGGCGATGCGCTCGTCGCCCAACAACTCCTCGATCATGCCGCGCACTGACCGGTCGTTCTCGAACTCGTAGATGCTCATCGAGTAGCCCCGCGCGCACTCGGTCACGAACGATTGCCACGCTTCAATGAAGTCGTCAGCCGAGCGCAGTCGAAACCATCCGCGCTCGGCCGCGACTTCCGCGATGAGAGAGTCGACGGGCGTCACGAGAAGTCCGGGAGCGTGACCAGTTCATAGGTTGGCCAGTTCGTGTCTGGGTCAGCGTGACGTACTGGTCTGCGCGAAGGCGAGAACCTCGCGCGAGACCATTCATTCGAAATCAATGAAATCCTCAATGGCCAGACGAAGCCACGCATTGAAATTGGGTAGCTCAGCGTATTGTTCGAATCCCGATGAGGCAAAGTCGTGTATAATTACCACTCTGCCCGTAGCGGCGTCCCAACAGGCCACGTCATCATTGTCCTGTCGGATGGCAAAGGGAACCAAACTACGACCATGATATCTTTTCTTGAGTCCCAGGTATCGCCTCCGCAAGCGATCGCCTTCAATGATCCACCATGGTTCGATATTCGTGAGCCCGAGTTCGACAACACGAATGAATTCACGCGGGTACTCGAAATTATCCGGCAGATCACTAGTGCTCAGTAGGTCAGCCATGTCAATTTCCTGTCCAGCCTACCCCACGTGGACGGCGCTCCACCCTTGGGTGTGGTAAAGCGTCCAACAAATTCTTCAGGCAGTGCTTCATCAAACTCGTGAAGCACCGCTTGCACGTTGATCCCCGCTTGATTCGCGGCAACAACGCGCGTGTTATCGATCGTCGTCAAACCACCATCAGGCATCCGAACCACATCGATTGGATCACCTACCCAGCCATCTACCCGCATACTTTGAATAATCTTAGCAGCGCCGTTGACAGAACTTTGACTCAGGCGCACACCGGATGGCGTGAGGGACTGGATCCGACCGCCGCCGCAGTTGTGGACGAGGAGGGGGGTCGGTCCTGCCAGCACATAGTACGTGTGGAGGCCTGCGATGGTGAGGTCGTAGGTGGTGGTCGTCTGGTGGTAGAGGCGCAGGCCGGTGATGGTGGCGGTGCCACCGTCGGTGGTCTGGAGCCGGTCGCCGGTATGGAGGTGGTCGGCTTCGGTGAAGGCGGCTTGGGTGATGTCGTAGAACGGATGGTAGAACGTCGTCGTCAACGTCGAACCACTCACCGAGACGGGATCTGCCACCGGGCTGTTGGTTGGCTTACTGCTACCGTTGGCCAACAACACGGCAGTCTGGCCGATGAAGCTATGGATCGGCAGGTTCACCGGGCAGCTTTCCCCGGCTGCGCTGTCCTCGGTGCGTTGAGGCGACAGAGACAATCGACAGGAGGCAAACTTCCCCTATCAAATCCGACGCGCCGTCGATACCCGACGTCAGCTGCTACGTCTTCGACATCATTGAAATCCCGCCCGTTGCCAGAAGAAATATTCTGGCCAATACATTCCGAACGTCCGGATCCCGATCAATCCGCTCCAGTGAGAGAAACCTCCCTGGATCAAGATCAATCGTCACCACTCCGGCAGCATCTCCTTCACCTGCGGCCGAGAACAACAGAAGGCATCGGTATGTCCGCACAGTTCCCCCCCACTCTTCACGCATCAGCGGCTCAAGGAGGGCGTTCCCTTCCGCGACCTGGCTACGAAGCGCATCAACCGAAGTCCACCGAGTCCCCCAGCCCCGCACCTCTGCCTCCGTCTGGATTTCGAGCAGCGTGCCAAAACTAATCTGACATACGCGGAAGTCGGGGTCAGTCGTACGAATCACAGACATCAAAGATCACTTCTTGTTGAGAACGTCGATTCGGATTGACGTTTGCGGGTCGATGCGCCCGTCATTGATTCTTGCCCGAAGCTCGTCCCACCGGTGATGTCCTCCAAGAATCCTCCCTTCTGCCGACACAGCGATTCCGTCTCCCTCATCAGCATTATTGATTGAGTTCAGAAGTTCCTCGTTGGAAAGTTCTTCACGGTACCACTGCGACGCCGGATCCCGAGTCGATTGTCCTGGGGTGTATTTTTTGCCGACGTCATCAGCTGTCTCGTGACGTGTCGTCCATCTCACATCGCCGCCGCCGCAGTTGTGGACGAGGAGGGGGGTGGGGCCGGCGAGGACGTAGTAGGTGTGGAGGCCGTCGATGGTCAGGTCGTAGGTGGTGGTGGTTTGGTGGTAGAGGCGTAGGCCGGTGATGGTGGCGGTGTCACCGTCGGTGGTTTGGAGCTGGTCGCCGGTGTGGAGGTGGTCGGCTTCGGTGAACGCGGCTTGGGTGATGTCGTAGAACGGGTGGTGGAACGTCGTCGTCACCGTCGACCCGCCAGCAGTCGACGGGCTGACCGTCACGGGATCTGTCGCCGGGCTGGTCTGCGGTGTGGCCGCCGCAGCGGGTGTGGTGGTGCCGGTCAGCGCGACCGTTGTCAGTGCCACACCGGCCACGGCGGTACGGAGTTTCCCGGCGAGGGCCTTCACACCGCTGGTGGGTTTGTCGGGTGTGATGGTGACGTCAACGAAGTCGTGGTCAGTGGTGGTCACGATGACCCGCTCGACGGTGTGGGTCTGTTGGTGGGTGTCGCCGGGGACGGCGCTAGCGACCTTGGTCGGCGGCCTTGACCTCACTGATCGGTTTACTGCTGCCGTCGGCCAACAGGACGGCGGTCTGGCCGGTGAAGCTATGGATCGGGCAACTGGCACCCGGGGCCTCGTCCTCGGTACCGGCCTCGGCCGCCTTGCCGCCCCGGGCTCCGGACCGCAGGCCACTCAACGCCCCGCCGGCACCACCGAGTACACCGCCGACAACTCAGTAGGTTAGCCTGCTCCCCTTGAATGGATCGATCCCCCTGTGAGGATTTTCAAGCCTCCGACCTTCACATGCTAATCCAGCACGTCCTTGACGATCCAAATGTCATACTCTTCCGAGGTGACTCCACACACATTCCGTCCAGCTATATCCATCGCCACGAATTCCGGATTCCCATAGTCGAGGCCCAGTTTAGACGCCAGATCCAATGGCGCGTTGGGCGTGACTCGTGCCCAACGCACATCCTCAGCGCATGTCCCCTCCACGCTAATTAGAAATCCGTCTTCACCATTGAGGATGCCGGCCTCTCTGGCCAGCTCTTCCCACTTGGCCTCAACCGCGGGCAGGTGTGCGGCGTGCGCGGCGATCGGCACGGTCGCCGTCGGAACCACACTGCCCAAGATGAGTAGCCGCCACGCTGCCATCGGTTCGGGCGCCGGTCCACTCCAGGCTGGATCGACGACCGTCAGACCAGCCGACTCCAACAAACGCTTACGCGCTTCCAGATCCACCGCGTTACCTCTTAGTTCGACGGATAGTAGAGATGGTGATCGCCCCCGACTTTCCTGTATCGTTCGAACGGAGCACTTATATCCCAGCCGAAGTTTACACCATTCTGTGAAGGTTGACTTTTCGGCTGGCCTGCGTGGAAGTGCGGACCTGGTTGGTTCGGGTCGTTGGTGTGTTCGGCGACAACGCGGGAGCCGTTTTCCGTCTCGAACTGCTCGTAGTTGCCGTGCGCGGTGGGGTTCGTGTCGAAGCGATATCCCGGCATACCCCGTTGTGTCACGTCGTCGCCCACGGTCCAGGTCGCATCCGGGGTGGCGTCCGGCGCAAGTCCCGCCCGTGCATAGGCGGCGGCCTTCGCTTCCGACCGCGTCGAGAACGTCTGGTTACCGCAGTTGTGGACGAGGAGGGGGGTGGGGCCGGCGAGGACGTAGTAGGTGTGCAGGCCGCCGATGGTCAGGTCGTAGGTGGTGGTCGTCTGGTGGTACAGCCTGAGGTTGGTGATGGTGGCGGTGCCACCATCGGTGGTCTGGAG
>DASVLX010000144.1:0-43931 GCA_036384655.1 Pseudonocardiaceae bacterium | reverse complement strand
GTGCCACTTCCGCTCGGCGTGGTCCCCTCGGTCATCGTCCGCTCCCCACATCGACTCCCCGTGGTGCTCCGATCCAGGAACATACCGAGCCGATCACACGGATGGGGGCAGAACAGGGAAACTCGCTGCTCCGGCAGTGCGGTGAGCAGAGGAAGATCACCCGAACGGAGCAGCGGCGCGCCGGACGCTACGTGCCCGTGTGAATGTGGCCGGCGGCGGTTCGGTGGTCGAGGATGTGGCGAGGCCCCGGCAAGCATGGATTGCCGGGGCCTCACTCTTTGCGATCAGGAGTGGTCGAACTGTCCGTCTGTCGCCGCGCGGAGGAACGCGCGGTTAGCGGCCTGGCCGAACAACAGGATCGGCCTGTCGTGGAGTCCGGCCTGCTTGGTGTCGCGGTAGCCGACCTGGCCGGCTGACCAGCCGACCTCGACACATGTCGCGTTGTTGGCGCTGTGAGTTGACTTGCGCCAGTTGGTGATGGACGTCTGGTGGCTCGTCACGTCGATGTCACCTCCTTCTTGACCTGCGAGATCAGCGACCTCGACCGCTTCGGACTCAAAGCCAGGTGACGAAGGTGGTTCATCACCCGCTCGTAGTCCTCGATGGCCTCGGGCGCGTCGTAGTAGTAGGCGGAGCGCCGGGTTTCCTCGTACGCCACCCTCCAATCATCGCCGAACCGGAGCAGGTAAAAGGCACCTTGCAGCGCCGGGTGCAGGCCGACGCCTTGCGGGATGATCTGGACGGTGATGTTCGGGCGCTCGGTCATGGTCAGCAGGTGGCCAAGCTGCTCGCCCATCAGGCCGCTGTCGCCGATCGGGCGTCGCAGGGCCTGTTCCTCCACGACGCACCACAGTTCGGCCGGCTGATCGCGGAGAATCACATCTTGGCGGCGCAGACGCAGCGACAGGCTGAGCTCGGCATCAACATTCGGTGTGATCTCCGCGTGGTAGCTGATCAGGGCGCGGGCATACGCCTCGGTCTGCAACAGTCAACCAGCCGGCCCGCGAGTCAGCGTCGACTGTGGACAGTCGTCCCGTCACTACCCGAGTGCGGGTGGTCCTGTGAGGGCGAATCGTCCGACCTATCCGACGGTGGCGTGGGTGCAGGCGCAGGTGGTCATGCAGGCCGGCGACCAGGTTCTGGTCACCCGAGGCCGAGGAACCCGGCGCTGGACCTTCCCCTTCGATCTCGTCACCGTCGAGGAAACCGTCGAACAGGTCGTCCGCCGGCTCGTCCGCGAGCACGCCGGTGTTCGCGCCGACGTGGTGGATCTGCAGGCCGTCCTGGAACGCGGCAGCACCGTCGACTCCGACGACCATGGCGTCACCCTGCTGTTCCACACCACGTTGCCCGCCGCCGTGTTGAACCGCCCACCCAAAGACGGCGTGCTCTGGCTCAACCCCGTCGAACTGGAAGCCCTGAACCTCTACCCACCACAACTGCACGAAGTGATCCGGCCCGGCTCCGATCACTGGTACCCACTCGGCATCTGACACAGGACAAGGACAAACCTCAATGGATCAGCAGGTCATGGAGGCCACCCTCAGCCTCCGCACCAACACCGACGGCGCCGACGCCGAGATCGGCATCTTCCGTGCCAGCCCCACCCACCTCCGCTTGTACGTGCAGGCGTCGGACGGCTCCGGCCGGGTCGACTTCGTCCACCTCGGCGTCAATTGGGATCGCTCAGTCCACTTCCTCCGGGTACTCGCCGACCAGGCCACCCGAATGGCCGAAGAGCTTCTCGCCACCGCGCCCACCTCGGCCGCCTGAACGGAGTAACACGTGGCTCGGGAACGGGTGGCCGGGATTCGTCAGCCCCGGCCACCCGTTCTCGACTCCGCCGCACGGGACTACTCCGCCGGTCTCACCAGGAGGGTTCGGTCAGGAGCCGGTGTTCCTCGTTGAGGCGTTGGACCAACATGTCGGTGGTGGCCGGGGCGAAGCTGACGTAGCCGCCGCTGATCGTGACCAGCATCCGGCCGGACCGGTAGTCGGCGTACAGGACGGGCCGGTCATCGTTCGACCGGTAAACGCCGTGATCACGCACGCTGACATATAACTCGCCGGCGGACTGCCGCGGCTGGCTCATCAGAGCGGTCAGAGTCTCGACGTCGTGCGGAGCGCGGTGCCGATCCGAGCCGTCCAGCCGGAGATTGACCGAGCCGTAGCGTGCCGGCGGTTGGTCCGGCAGCTGATTGATCAGCGTGTACGCCGGTGACTGGCCGCGCATGCTCCTCAGATAGACATTGTCGCCGTCTCGTCGGGCAACCACGGACTCGAAGCTGCTGCCCGCCACCGTGACGGAATACCAGCGGCGCTGCGGCTCGACGATGCAGGCCAGGTATCGCACGGGCGCGCTGACCAGGCAGGACAACGTGTCCAGCGCGTCCTCGTCGAGCCGGCCTCGTCCATCGACCAGGCCCAGGTTCTTGAACTGGGCCCACATCGCGTGGTCGGCGACGCGCTCGGTCTGATCGGCGTTGGCATCGACATCCACGGACCGTACCGGGCCGCGCAGGAAAACGGGCAGTTCACCGAGACTCTGGACGCGGCACATCCGCTCCAGCGCGGCGACCGAGACCACGACCGGCTTGCGTAGCATCATTTCTCTTTGTCCAACCGAGTTTCGCCGAGTTCGGCGGCTTCGATGCGCGCCCGGCGGTGTGCCTCGGACTCACCGATCACATCGGGAGCGACGGTTTCTTTGTCCTGGTACTCCTCGGGGCCGGGGCCGTACTTGTATTTGCGCTTGTGTTCGGTGTCCTCGTCCTTGCCCGCGCCGGGCCCGCCCACCATGCCGGGTGCGGCGGCAGTGCCGGCCTTTTCTCCGGCCACTGCCTCCACCCGGCGAGCCGCCGGCGTCGGTTCGTTGACGGCACGGGCGCCGCTGCGCGGGCCACCGCCGGTGCCGGCGTTGCCGGCAGAACCGGCGGATCCCGCTCCGGAACCGGGCTTTGGACTGGGGTTGCCGGAGAACGTTGGCTCGGCCGCGTCACCGCTGAGGATGTTGCTGATCGAGCCGGGCACATAGGGCGGAAGGTCATCCGCAGGGCCGACACCGGCGGTCGATGTACTGCCGGGGGAGGTGACGGCCGATGCCGACGGTGCTGTGGCACCGGATGTGGTGGTGATGTCGACCGTCGGGGGAGCGGCGGGACTTGGTGCGGCCGGCGCTGGGCCGGCAGCGGGTGCGGCCGCAGGGCTGGTCTGGCTGGTCGTACTGCGCTTGGTGTGGCCAGTGGCGACCGAGCCCGACGAGGCATGTTCGGTGCTCGGCGTGGCGGGGGAGGCCGCGGCGACCGTCAGCGGCGCGCTGGTGTTGGGCTGTAAGGGATTCAACGGTGGCATCCTGCCGGTGTTGTTGTCCGTCGTCCCGCTATAGGTGTTGTAGGCGTCCACATTGGCCTGGCTGACCGCGTCGTACGCCTTGACTTGATTCATCAGGGTCACGCCCTGTGGGATCAGTGCCCCGCCGGACAGGGTGCCGTTGCCCGCTGCCTTGACGAGATCCTGGGGAACTGGTTGCGGAGGAACCTGCTGGATCGCGTTACGCGTTTGATGCCAGGCATCCACCTGTTGCGACACACCGTCCTGAGCGGTGGTCAGGGCCTCACCGTGGGCGAGCAGCGCCTCGGCGATCGGCACCAGTCCCTGCGACGCGAGATCCGACGCATCACCCTGCCAACAGGCTCGGATCTTGTCCAACGACCGCTGTGTGGCCGCCGCACGGTCGAGGTAATTGCTGGCGAGTTGCCGCAGGTCCGACTGTGCGGTCGTTAGGGGGCCTGTTCCGGTGGCTTGGTTGTAGAAGTAGTCGTAGATTTGTTCCGCAGTCAGTCCGGCCATCATGATCCCCCAAGGTTCTTGATCACATCCGCCGCAGCCTGTTGTGCCCGGGAGCAGGCGGTGTTGGCATCAGGCGCACCGTTGGTGCTGGCAAGGAAGAAGAGACTGTCACTCACGCCGACGTTGATCGTGCAGGAACCTTGAGAGCGGAGGTCAGCGAGGGGATCGGAGAACACTGCGGGATAGCCCGACACCGTAGTCGGAATCCAATAATACGCATTCGCCCTCTGCGCGTACAGATCCGATAGGCCGTTCTTGTCTATCGTTTCCCACGAGATGCTGATAGCGCCCGATGCGCCAAAAGCTCCGCCCTGCCAATCACAATCTGGACCAAGGTTGCTGGGCGACGACTGGACTTTTGCGTCACCGACCGCGATGCCGTCCAAGTCGCTGGTGGTCAATGCAGTGCATGGCGACTGCAAGAACTTGCTCGCGTCCAGGGGATTCGTCACCTTTGGTGCCGTGGTTGCAATAGCAGTAATCGTGTCAGATGTCGTCGAGGTGGGCAACGTCGTCGATGTGGTGGACGGAGTGACGGCATTGGCGTTGTCGGACGAGCAAGCGGCCAAGGCAGCGAGGGCGACAAGACCGAGTGCGACGGGAACGATGGCGCGCGTCATCACGCGTCCAGTCCGCTAGCGAGCCGGTTCCATTGGTCCTTGGTCAGTCCCTCGGTCTGCATGTAGTTGTCCTTGGCTGCGGCAAGCTTGTCGTGATAGTCCCGAATTGCGTTGTAATGACTCTCAACGGCCTCCATATTTCGGGCCGTCAAGTCCCGAGCATTCTTCTCGTACATCAAACTGACGGGATCCGGCGAGGGAGCGTTGATCGCATCGTGGGCTCGCCGGGCCAACTGCAGGTCGCGTTGAAGGTTGAGAAGAACGGCCTGAAGATCGTCCAGGACCTCTTGGATCTGTTGTGGACTGAAGACGAATCCCTTGCCGGCCCTGGCGCCCTGTTGAGCGAGGAACTGGGCCAAGGCGGTTGGGTTACCGAAGATCACCATGTCGTTGACCGAGTTTACGAACTGTACATCGCGCGCTTGCTTCTCAGCCGCCTCGGCGTTGATCTCGTCGAGATAAGACGACTGATTCGATAAAGATCCTGAATCCGCACTGTCGCCGCTTGGTGTGGACCCCTCTGTCACGGCCTGCTCCCCAGATCGGACTGATGGTCTTTGATCTAGGAACCATACCGGGCAAATGTGTCTGTTGAACAGGAAGGTCACACGAAAGGATTAGCGCTAGACCGCCGAGCCCGAAGTGTCGGCGGTCTAGCTGAATCGGTTAGGAGAAGCGATCTTCGCCCAACCGCCGGACCAAGGTAACCCATGTGGATGATGGGAAGGTGAGCAGGCCAACCTTGGGTGCCTTCGAGTCGCGGAAGGCGACGACGTCCGTGGCGTGTCCGACCTCCACACAGGAATTGTTGTTGCTCTCGCTGTAGGAAGACTTGCGCCATTTCGTTAACTGTGCGCGGGGCTCCGGGTTCATCGGAATCCTTCCAGGGCGGCGGATCACTCATGACGCCCTGGACGCGCCGGCGAGGATCGCGAGGTAGACCCGGGAGCTGGCGTGGCTGAGGGCGGCATGGGACTGCTCTCGCCACAGGGTCCGGAACTTCCGCACGGCCTTGCTGCTATGGAGGACGTCCACGACGTCGTAACCCTCAACGTACGCGAGATCGACTCCGGGATCATCTTCGTATTTGAAGATCCAGTAGTCCGCTGACTGCCCGAGGTAGTAGCCGTGGGAGTCTGGGACCAGGCGGATGTCGATGTTGGGTCGATCACCTAGATCCAGCAGATGTCGTAGCTGGTCATGCCGCGCCGGCATGTTGTTCATCCTGTTCAACACGGCTTGATCGATGATGAACTCGAACCGCTGGTTGTCGTTGTCCAGGACCCGTTGCCGGGCGAGACGGTTGGCGACGAAGGTCTCGACGTCCTCCGGTGTCCAGCATGGGCGGTGTGCGCCCATCAGGTGTCGTGCGTACGCCTCGGTCTGTAGCAGGCCGGGCACGAGCATGGCGGAATGGCACCGCACCATCGGCGCGGTGGCCTCCATGTCGACGACCAGGCGCATGTCGCCCTGGAACCTCCAGCGCAGGTGGCCCCTGGGTGCGGTGGTGCGGCTGCGGTCGTAGTGGTCGCCGATCAGCGTGCGCTCAGCGGCCGTCGCGCCGAGCGCGTCGAGGAGTTCGGACAGGTCCTCGGGTCGCGGAGCGGACTGGGCGGTCTCGTAGTTGGCGATCTTGGGCTGCGACCAGTGCAGCTTGTCCGCGACCTCCTGCTGCGTCAGGCCCAGTCGATCGCGCAGGTCTTCCAGGGCTCTGCCGGCCATCACCCGCTCGACGATGGCCGGCAGGTCTACGCGACTGCTCACGTGCGGTCTCCCTCAGGGCTTGCTGGTACGTGACGGACGGTAGCAGATGGCGATCGGTCTGCCGAGCGGATATAACGCTTGATACCGGTTGATCGAGCTGCTACCGTCGTCATCGTACAACGACAGGCGCCAGAAGGGGTCGGAGTGATGGGGTGTCCTGTGACGGACAGTGGCATTGATCGAAACGGTGGCCTTGATCGAAACGGTGACCTTGATCGAAACGGTGGCGCGGCGACGGGTCGTCCCGTCTATCCGCCCGCCGCATGGGTGCAGGCGCAGGTCGTGATGCGCGTCGCCGACCTGGTGTTGGTGGCCCGCGGGCGGGGAACGCGACGGTGGACCTTCCCGTTCGACCTGGTCACGGTCGAGGAGACCGTCGAGCAGGTGGTGCGCCGGCTGGTGCGTGAGAGCGCCGGCGTCCGCGCGGACGTGCTGGATCTGAAGTCGGTGATCGAGCGGGGCAGCGTCGTGGCGTCCGACGATCACGGCGTGACCCTGCTGTTCGAGACCGTGCTACCGGGCGCGGTACTGAAGCGGCCACAGAAGGACGGCCTGCTCTGGGTGAACCCGGCCGAGCTGGCGGCGGTGCACCTGTATCCGCCGGAACTGCGCGGACTCTGCCGGCCGGGTGCCGATCGCTGGCACCCGCTCGGAATCTGACGGAAATCAAGGCGAAGACCAAGGCAAGGCAAGAGAAGGAAGACAATGGATCAGCAGGTCATGGAGGCCGCTCTGAGCTTCCGCACCAACACCGACGGCGCCGACGCGGAGATCGGCATCTTCCGCGCCAGCCCGACGCACCTGCGGCTGTACGTGCAGGCGCCGGACGGTTCGGGCCGGGTGGATTTCGTGCATCTCGGCGTGAACTGGGACAGGTCCGTGACGTTCCTGCGGGACCTGGCGGAACAGGCGAACCGCCTGGCTGACGAACTCGCCGCGACGCCGCTGCTCGCCGCCGCCAGCGGCGCTGACGTTCGCGTCGGCTCGTAGACTTCGGCGAATGGGATTCCAGGCGAACGCGCTTCGTTACGAGCGGATGGCATATCGGCGGACTGGCCGCAGTGGCCTGCGACTGCCCTCGATCTCACTGGGGCTGTGGTACAACTTCGGCGGCGAACGGCCCTACGAGACAAGCCGCACGATCGTACGGCGCGCGTTCGACCTGGGCGTCACCCATTTCGATCTGGCGAACAACTACGGCCCGCCCTACGGCTCGGCGGAGTCGACCTTCGGCAGGATCCTCACCGACGATCTGCGGCCATACCGGGACGAACTGGTCATCTCGACCAAGGCCGGATACGACATGTGGCCCGGTCCCTATGGTGAGGGTGGCTCGCGGAAATACCTGCTGGCCTCGCTGGACCAGTCGCTGCGGCGGATGGGCCTGGACTACGTGGACATCTTCTATTCGCACCGGTTCGACCCGGACACTCCGCTGGAGGAAACGGTCGGTGCGCTGGTGTCCGCGGTGCAACAGGGCAAGGCGCTGTATGTCGGCGTGTCGTCGTATTCGCCGGCCAAGACCCGCGAGGCCGCCGAACTGCTGCGCCGGGCCGGCGTGCCGCTGTTGATCCACCAACCGTCCTATTCGATGCTCAACCGGTGGATCGAGACCGAACTGCTGGACACGCTGGGCGCACTCGGCGTTGGCTGCATCGCGTTCTCGCCACTGGCGCAGGGCATGCTGACCGACCGCTACCTGCGCGGAGTGCCACAGGGTTCGCGGGCCAGCCGGCCGTCCATGCTGACTCCCGACCTGCTCAGCGAGGAGAACATGAACAGGGTGACCGCGCTGAACGGCATCGCCGCCGGGCGCGGTCAGACCCTCGCGCAACTCGCGCTGAGCTGGGTGCTGCGGGACGACCGTGTCACGTCCGCGCTGATCGGCGCCAGTTCGGTGGCCCAACTGGAGCAGAACCTCGGGGCACTGGATGCCGAGCCGCTGTCCGACGCCGAGCTCGCCGAGATCGACAAGTACGCCGTCGACTCGGGCATCGACCTCTGGACGAAGTCCCGGCTGGCCGGCTGAACCACTACGCCGCCGGGCCGGCGAGGATGGTGTCGATCTCGGCGAGTTCCTCGTCGGTGGGCACCCACTCGCCGGCCCTGGCGTTCGCGGCGACCTGTTCCGGCTTGGTCGCACCGGCGATCACCGACGAGCAGCCCGGTCGCGCGGCCAGGCCGCCGATCGCGATCTCCAGCAGGCCGCGGTCATGCTTCTCGCCCCAGGCGGCCAGCCGCTCGACGATGTCGAGCTTGGCATCGGTGATGTACTGACCCTGACCTGGCTCGGCCAGCCGGGAGCCCTGGGGAATCCCGGTGCCGCGCCGGACCTTGCCGGTCAGCAGCCCCTTGGCGAGC
This sequence comes from Pseudonocardiaceae bacterium, assembly GCA_036384655.1. GTDB lineage: Bacteria > Actinomycetota > Actinomycetes > Mycobacteriales > Pseudonocardiaceae > DASVLX01. The sequence goes on along the minus strand of DASVLX010000144.1, from coordinate 35,337 downwards.
GGGAAGTACGGCAGCACGCCGACCCCGTAGTGCCGGGCGGCCGGAACGACCTCGCGCTCGACGTCGCGTTCCAGCAGCGACCAGTGGTTCTGCGCGGAGATAAACGGGGTGACGCCCAGTTCGTGGGCGGTGTGCGCGGCCTCCGCGATCTGCCAGCCGGTAAGGTTCGAGTGCCCGATGTAGCGGACCTTGCCCTCGGAGACGAGCTCGTTGAGCGCGGCGAGCGTCTCGGCGATCGGTGTCACCGGGTCGGGCGTGTGCAGCTGGTAGAGGTCGATGTAGTCGGTGCGCAGCCGGCGCAGCGACTCCTCGACGGCGCGGCGGATGTAGGCGCGGCCGCCCTTGGCGCCGGCGGCCGGGCCGTAGCCGAGGTCGTTGTTCTGGTTGCCGAACTTGGTGGCCAGCACGACCCTGTCGCGGCGGCCGGCGAGCGCCTGGCCGAGGAAGCGTTCGGAGCCGCTGTTCTCGCCGTAGGTGTCGGAGGTGTCGAGCAGGGTGATGCCCGCGTCGATGGCGGCGTCGACCACGGAACGAGTCTGGTCGACGTCCAGTCGGCGGCCGAAGTTGTTGCACCCCAGGCCAACCACCGAGACCTGCAGACCGCTGTCGCCAAGCGTCCGATACCGCACGGTGCCTCCAACATCGATGTCCGGCCGTGATGTTCGTACCCCGCCGACCTTACCGCCGGGATGCGAATCCGACCTTGCACACCGCGCAGCGCTCGGGACGACGGGACCGGACTCGGTGAGCCGGTCCCGTCCACCCCCGGGCCAGTGGGTGATGGGGCTGCTGTTCAGGCCGCGTGGGCGTGCGGGGAGGTGGTCCCGAACGCCTCGTTCGCCTTGTGCGCCAGTGCGTCCACGGCCTCGGCCAGCATCGACCCCGCGTTGCCGCTGAGGACCCGGCGCGCGGTGGTCGCCGCGATCGACCTCCCGGCCTTCACGACCTCGTGCACCTCGGGGGAGGAGCGGATCGCGTCGACCGACTGCCATGCCCGGCGCAGGCCGTCGCGACCCTGCCGACTGCCGACGACATAGCCGACGACGAAACCAATCAGCGTTTCCATGTCACATCTCACGAATGTCGAGGTAGCGCTTGATATCCGGCAGCGACTGCACGACCGCGGCCACGATGACCGCGATGAAGATCGCCCTGAGCAGTTTGAGAATCATGGTCACTCCGTTTCCACGTGCTGGGTTTCCTCGTGCTGGGTTTCCTCATAATCGGCGGTTTTCAGCAATGCCGTGACAACGCTGTCCCAGGTGGGCAGCGCGCGGCGAGACTTGAATCGGCCCAACGCGTCCAGTGTGTCGCGGCGGACCGGCAGCCAGGCGCTGTTGGGGTAGTGCACGTCGACGGACTCCCGCCACACGGCGACCGGCAGGCCGTAGGAGGTTTCCTTGCTCCACGGCACCTGCTGCACCGCCAACCGTCCGTTGTTCGTCGCGAACACCGTTCCGCTGAACAACAACAACAGCGGGATCGACCCCTCGGTCAGGCCGTGGAAATACTTCGTGGCCGCGATTTCCAGGTCGTAACTGACCGGCACCGGAAGGTCCACGGTGGTCGATCCGGTGAAACCGGGCACCATCACGGAGATCGTGGTGAGCTGCAACGGTTTGGCCGTTTCGGACCAGCGATCCGGGCTGCCGAACAGGTCGACTAGGTGCTCGGCCTCCTCCGGAGAATAACGCCGGCGGGTCGGCTCGATGCGGATCTGGCAGCGCAGCGCGATCGCGTCGACCCGTTGCCCGCTGCTTTCCGCGATCCGCAGCTTGAGGGTGATCAGCGGGGCCGCCGAATAGCGTTCCGCGATCGCGTCCACGCAGTCGAACACCAGGTCCGCCATGATTCAGCCCTCCGCCAGCGGGCGCGCGGCGGCGCGCACCCGGTCGTAGAAGGCGTCGATCGCCGACCTGGCCTCGGGCCCGCCGTCGAATCCGCGCCAGTACAGCCGAACCGTGCCGACGAGCTCATAGCAGGCGTCGATGGGGACGACATAGGCATCGACATAGGAATCGACCGGATCGGTGTCCGATTCGGCGCGCACCAGCACGGCCTCCACCTCATCCTCGGCCGCCGACAGCAGCGGATGGTTCTTGGCGAGATCCGCGAGCGCGTCGAGATCGAGCAGGCATTCGGTGGCGCCGGCCGGGCTCGGATAGAACGCGGTCACGCCGTTCTCGCCGCGCAGCAGGAACACCGAGCCGACCGGGATGCCGAGCCGGTCCCATTCGGCGCGGCCGATCGGATGCGCGGGGTCGAAGGCGTAGCGGTCCGGGACCGCGCGCAGCCTGCCGCCACCAGCGTCCGGCCGGGTGAAAAGCAGATAACACGGCCGACAGGCACACAGCAGCCGCCGGTTGGTCACATCCACCACATGGCCGTGTGGATTACCGGCCGGCTCGCCGCACATCTCGCAACGCTCGACCTTTTCCGACTGCGCGTCCGGCGGTGGGGCCGGGGCTGGCCCCACGAAACGGCGCAGCCCGGAACCGGCGGTCATGACGGCACCGGCTCGGGTAGCGCGACCCGCAGGCCGGCGCTGTCGGACAGCAGCGGCAGCGGATCAAGGTGCCGTGACCTGTCGTCAGCCGGGTTGCCAGTTGGGTTGCCAGTTGGGTTGTCAACCGCCTCGCCGGCCAGGTGCACGTCGAACCGCGCCGCGCAGGCCGGGCAGGACAGCGTCTCGCCGTCCAGTTTGGCGCCGTCGAGGCTCGCGCCGCAGGCGGCGCAGGCGTCCCGGTAGGCGTAGGCGGTGCCGCGCACCGAGCACAGCACAATTCGGGTCCCGGCGACCGGCATGCTCACCGCGTGCCCGGTCGGCGGTCCCAGATCGGGCAGACGCGCCCAGCCACCACCGGACTGGGCGCCGGGTTGTGACTGCTGTGGCTGCTGTGGCTGTTGCGCTGGGGCCGTCGGCGCATGCCAGTTGGCCGGCGGCCCCATGCCGACCTGCAGCAACGCGTCACCGGGTTCGGAGGAAACACCGACCACGTCAATTCCGGTCAGGTCCGGCGCCGCGTCGTGCAGGACGTTCTCGATGGCGCTGCGCACCGTCATGGTCGACGACGGGCAGCCGTCGCAGTGGCCCTCCAACCGCAGGTGGACCACACCGTCGGCGTCCACGCCCAGGTAGCTGACCCCGCCGGCATGTGAGCCGAGGTAGGGCCGGACCTGGTCGAGGGCGCGCTGCACCCGGGTCTCCAGGTCCACCGGGTGCAGGCCGTGCAACAGCAGCAGGCTGCCGACCAGGTCGTCCTCGGCGAGCCGGTCGACCAGCTTCGGGTCCTGCTCGCCGAGGGTGCCGACGATGCGTTCCAGCCCCTCGCCGTAGAGCCCGACGAGCAGCCTGACCAACTCCTCGGCCGCCTCCCGGGTGCGCCCGGGAGGCAGACCGGCGAGCAGGCCCTCGATGCGGTCACCCACCGAGGCGGGGTTAGCCGTCATGTCTGTCGCCGTCATGTCGGTCGCCGTCATGGGTCACCCGTCATTCCTGGGCGTTGAACGCGAACGGCGTGTGCATCTTCTTCAGCACCTTGCCGGCGCCCAGCGACATGTGAACGCCGCAGGGCAGGCACGGGTCGAAGCTGCGCACCGCGCGCATGATGTCGATCCCCTTGAAGTTCTCCGGCGAGTTCTCCTCGAAGATCGGGGTGTTCTGCACGGCGTCCTCATACGGGCCGGGTGTGCCGTAGACGTCCCGGACACTGCCGTTCCACGGCGTCGGTGGGTACGGGTGGTAGTTCGCGATCTTGCCGCCCCGGATCACCATGTGGTGCGACAGCACGCCGCGCACCGCCTCGGTGAACCCGCAGCTCACACCCTCCTCGGGGACCGTGAACGGCTCCCAGGTCTTGGTGTTGCCGGCACGCAGTTCGGCGAGCGCCTGGTCCACGAAGTGCAGCGCCATCGCGGCCGAGTACGCCTGGAAGTAGGTACGCGCCCGGTTGCGCTCCAGCGCGTTGCTCCACTGTGGAATCTTCCACTCGAGGGTGACCTCGGGCTTGAGCGCGGTCCGCGGCAGGTGGATCTGCACGCTGTGCCCGGTCGCCTTGACATGCTCGGTGTCGACCAGGCCGGACAGCGCCGTCGACCACAGCCGGGCGATCGGGCCGCCACCGGTGTCCAGCGGCAGATGGTCCTTGCCGTCGAACCAGCGCGGCGCCATCGTCCACGAATAGTTGTGGTCGAAGTCCCGCTTGGCCGGTCGCGGAATGGTGTGCTGGTTCCACGGGTGCCGGCGGTCCACCGGATTGCCCAGCGGGTCGCGCCGCACGAACATCTCCTTGTCCTCCCAGTCCTCGTAGAACGAGTGACCGAGCAGGATGCGGATGCCCAGGTTGATGTCGACCAGGCTGTTGGTGACGAGCTTTCCGTCCACCACCACGCCCGGCGTGACGAACATCTTGCGACCCCAGCCCTCCATGTTCTCGTAGCTGAAGTCGCAGTACTCCGGGTCGTTGAGGCTGCCCCAGCAGCCCAGCAGAATGCGCCGCTGGCCGACCTTCTCGTAACCGGGCAGCGCCTCGTAGAAGAAGTCGAAGAGGTCGTCGTGCATAGGCACGACCTTCTTCATGAACTCCACATAGCGCATCAGCCGGGTGAGGTAGTCGGTGAACAACTGCACGGTCGCGACCGTGCCGACGCCACCGGGATACAGAGTGGACGGATGGACGTGCCGGCCCTCCATGAGGCAGAACATTTCCCGCGTGTACCGGGACACCGCCAGTGCCTCGCGGTAGAACTCGCCCTCCAGCGGGTTGAGCGAGCGCATGATGTCGCCGATGGTGCGGTAGCCGTGGTCGGCGGCATGCGGTGCCTCGGTGCGGTTGGCCCGTTCCAACACACCCGGGTTGGTCTCGCGGACCATCTTCTCGCAGTAGTCCACGCCGACCAGGTTCTCCTGGAAGATGTTGTGGTCGAACATGTACTCGGCGGCCTCACCGAGGTTGATGATCCATTCGCCGAGGTGTGGTGGGCGCACCCCATAGGCCATGTTCTGGTTGTAGACCGAGCAGGTGGCGTGGTTGTCACCGCAGATCCCGCAGATGCGGCTGGTGATGAAATGCGCGTCGCGCGGGTCCTTGTCCTTCATGAAGATGCTGTAGCCACGGAAGATCGACGAGGTGCTGTGACACTCGGCCACCTCACCCTTTCCGAAGTCGATTTTCGTGTAGATCCCCAGGCTGCCGACGATCCGGGTGATCGGATCCCAGGTCATCTCCACCAGGTTTGAATCGCTGGACGTGGTCGTCATCGTCGTCCTCCGCTCGATCACCAGGGAGCCTGGTAGCCGGTCAGCAGTTCCTTACCCCGTTGGCGCCATTTGGGTTCCTCGTCGGCGGTCTTGAGCGTGAAGCTACGCAACGCCCTGATGACCGTCCCGTACATTCCACTCGCCGCGCTGGACACCTTCGCGCCCGGCGGTTCGTCCATGAATGGCATGAACTTGTCCGGGAATCCCGGCATGGTGCAGGCGATGCAGATTCCGCCGACGTTCGGGCAGCCGCCCACGCCGTTGATCCAGCCGCGTTTCGGCACATTACATTTCACGACCGGTCCCCAGCAGCCCAGTTTCACCAGGCATTCCGGTGTGCCGTAGTCGGTAGCGAACTGGCCCTGCTCGTAGTAGCCGGCTCGGTCGCAGCCCTCGTGCACGGTGGCGCCGAACAGCCACGCCGGCCGCAGTGCCTCGTCCAGCGGAATCATCGGTGCCTGGCCGGCCGCCTGATACAGCAGGTAGAGGATCGTCTCGGACAGGTTGTCCGGGTGGATCGGGCAGCCCGGCACGCACACGATCGGGATGCCGGCCTTGGAACGCCAGTCCCAGCCCAGGTAGTCGGGCACGCCCATGGCGCCGGTCGGGTTGCCGCTCATCGCGTGGATGCCGCCGTAGGTGGCGCAGGTGCCGACCGCGAGAATGGCGAGTGCCTTGGGCGCCAGCCGATCCAGCCATTCGCTGGTGGTCATCGGCTGGCCGGTCTCCGGGTCGTTGCCGAACCCGCACCAGTAGCCCTCTTCCTTGATCGACTCGTTGGGGATCGAGCCCTCCACGACGAGCACGAACGGCTCCAGCTCGCCGCGGTCGGCCTTGTGCCACCACTCGATGAAGGTGTCCGCGCCCTGCTCCGGACCGCATTCGTAGTCGATCAGTGGCCAGTGCACCGCGACCTTGGGCAGACCGGGCAGTGCGCCCAGCACGATCTCCTCGATGCTCGGCTGGGTGGCCGCGGTCAGCGCGACCGAGTCGCCGTCGCAGCCCAGCCCGCCGTTCATCCACAGCACGTGTACGACAGGTTCTTCAGCCTCTTCGGCGGCGGCTGCCGCACTGGATTCGGTCTGTTCCGCCGTGGTCATCAATGACCACCTCCTCGCGGCCCGTGGGACTGTCTCACCGGCGACACATCGAGCCGATTCAGGGCGTGCCACACCGTCACAGGTGCGCTCCGCGCGGCCGATGCGTTGTGTAATCCGTTGCGATCCTCGTCCGGCCTGAAGACTGGACGCTGCCATTCGTGAATCGGATCAATTCCCAGTCCGATTGATTGCCACGGTAGACCGGTGACGGCGGGCCGGCAAGATGTCGACGTGGCGTGATCGGCGAAAGTTTTTCCGTCGCGGTTACACCGGGCATCCGCCCTGGCAGGTAGGCTGTCCGGAACCTGTGGAGGGGCGGTGACCGCGTTGGACTACTCTAATGCCGAGGGGAATCCGGGGCAGCCGTCAGACTCCATTGAGATACTGCCGGTTGTCGTTCTTTCCAAGAATTTCCCGGCGCGACCATCCGCGATTCCGGAAATCCGGGATTTCGTCCAGCGCAGCCTCGCCGACTCGCCGCTGACCGCCGCCGGCAACCTCCAGGTCAGCCAGACCGTGTTCCGTGCCCTGCTGGACGCCGCCGGGCCCACCGGCACCATCCAGATCTCGTTCCGGATCTTCCCCGAGCATGTCGAGGTGGACGTACTGCACTCCGAGCGGCTGCCGGGCGAGACGATTCTGCCGCCGCCGGTACCGCCCGCCCAGGCGCGACAACCTCCGGCGGCTCCGACCCGAACCGTGCCGCCGGCACCGCCGGGGCCGCTGCCGGTGTCGGGTTCGGCCAGTTTCGCCGAGTGGATGTCCGAGGTGCTGCGCCGCGAGGGCCTCACCCACGAGGCCGCCGCCCGCCAGTTGGGAGTGTCGGTGCGGACGGTCAGCCGGTGGGTGGGCGGCGAGACCGAGCCGCGGCTGCGTGACCTGCGGCGCATCCAGGAACGGTTCGGTGGATCGGCCGCGCCTTGACCTCGGGTGTCCGGTTTACCGCGCGTTGCGGTGGACGGGCCGGTACCGGGCGTCTTAGCGTGCGAACATGGCGACAACACGGCAGGTAAACATCGGTCCCGAGCGCGGCACGCTTGTCCTCCACACCAGCAGGCGTGGGCTCGCGTCCCAGGCAGGCCACGACCTGACGATCCAGATCGATCGCTGGTCCGGCACCGTCTCCCTCGGCGACGACCTCTCCGAGGGCTCGGTGGAGGTCACGATCGACACCTCGTCGTTGCGCGTCACCGCCGGCACGGGCGGCGTGAAGCCGCTGTCCGAGCGGGACAAGCGGGAGATCTACACGATCGCCAACAAGCTGATCGGCGGCGGTGAGGCCAAGTACGTGTCATCGTCGGTCACCGCCGCGACGAACGGCGGCACGGTGACCGGCACGCTGAGCCTGCACGGCGCGGAGCGGCCGGTCGAACTCACCGTCACCGACCTGGGCGGCAACCACTACCGCGGCACCGCCACGATCGTGCAGAGCGAGTTCGGCATCAAGCCCTACACGGGATTTCTGGGCGCGCTGAAGGTGTCCGACGGCGTCGAGGTCGTGGCGGACGTGCGGCTGACCGACGGCGCGGCACCCGCTGAGCCCGCGTAGCGGCCGGCCATGAAATTCCTGGTGATGTGGCGGATGGAGCTGTCACTGCTGTCCGGCGAGATGGCGGCCGCCGTCGCGCGGATGCCGAACTACGCCCGGCCGCTGGAGGAGCGCGGCACGGTCATCGCCCGCTATCACCTGGTCGGCCAGCATGGCGGCGCGTGGATCTACGAGGTGTCCTCGCATGAGGAACTGGAGAGGTCACTCGCGTTGTCCCCGGTTTACAACTTCGCCCGGTACGAGATCTACCCGCTGGCCGAGATGCCCGACCCGCTCGGGGCTCCACCCGAGACACGGCCCGGCACACCGCCACAGCCCATTCCCTGAGGTCACTGGGGCTGTCTCGCGGTCGATTCAGCGAACTCAGCACGGCGTCCCCGCCGCCCACCGGGAAGTTGACGGCGGCGCCGGGACGGCGTTCACTGTGACAGCGAACACTTGTGTCTGTTCCCTCCCGACAGAGGTGTCGGATGAGCATTCCCAAGCTGAACTCGACCCGCGACCGCCACTGGATCTGCGCGCAGCGCCTGCGGGAGAGGCGCCTGGCACTGGGCCTGACCCAACGCGAGGTCGTTGACCGGCTGCGCGGTTGCGGCAGCAACACCACCAACCGCGCGTTGAGCGCCATGGAGCACGGGCAGGGCCTGGATGTGGGGCTGCTGCCCGATCTCGCCGAGTCCCTGGGCTGCTCCGTCACCTATCTGCTCGGACTGGTGGACGACCCGGCCGCGTGGCATCCGGATGATGTGGACCCGGTGATCCCTGAACAACTGCCCGTTCCGGCAGCAGCGAGCCCGGAGCCGCCTGGCAGGGCGGACGGGGTGACCGGGCCACCGTCCTGGCGGACGCCCGGCATCCTCGGCCCGGACCTGCCCGCGGGATTCGCCGCGCCGGGTCGCGCCCGGCGCCGTGGTGTTGCGGCCGGCTGAGACCCGGCGTTCACTCGGAAGTCTCTTTCAGTCACTTTCATAAATGGCTCTTGAGAATTCGCTCATTGATATTCGTTTCTCAAGGTTCCCTGAAGATCCATAGCAAGATTCATCGCGCGACAAGGGAAGTGCGTTGTGACCAGGGTGTCGGACCCTGCGCTGGATTCGGATCACGTGGTGCGCCTCGCCCAACTGCGGGCGGCCCCGTTGGCCGATCTCGCCGAGCATGCCGGCGATGTCGCCCGCGCCTGTCATGCCATGGCGGTGCGATTCCATCGCGGCGGGAGGCTCGTGGTGTTCGGCAACGGCGAATGCGGCACCGACGCGCAGCATGTCTCGGTCGAGTTCGTGCATCCGGTGATCGTCGGAAAGAGGGCCTTGCCGGCCTGCTCGCTGACCGCCGACGTGGCGACGCTGACCGGTATCGCGACCCGCGCCGGGTTCAATGAGGTGTTCGCGCACCAGATCCGGGTCCTGGCCGAACCGGCGGACATCGCGATGGGGATCTCCTCGGACGGGCGCGACCCGAGCGTGTTGCGCGGCCTGGAGTGCGCGCACGACCTGGGGTTGCTCACGGTCGCGCTAGTCGGCGCGGGCGAGAGCGGCGACGGTGCGCCGATCGCCACCAGCCCCGCCGTGGACCACCCGCTGGTGGCCCGGTCGGCCGACCCGCGCCTGGTCAAGGAGGTGCAGGTGACCACCTACCACGTGCTGTGGGAACTGGTGCACGTGTTCTTCGAGCAGCCCGGCGTGCTGGATCCGCGGGTGGTGACATGACCATGGACGTGCCCGAGTGTCATGACCCCGCGTGTCATGACCCTGAGTGTCATGACGAGGTGTGCGTTACCTGCTCGGACGCCGCCGTCGAGGTGACCGTGCTGGAGCTGCTGGACGACGACCTCGCCGTGGTGCGCACCGAGGCCGGCACCGAACAGGTCAGCGTCGCGCTGGTGGCCGCCGGGGTGGGGGACCGGATTCTCGTGCACGCCAGCGAGGCCATCGCGGTGCTGGGCGGGGCCGCCAGTGGAACCGGGGGAGGTGGCCCGGCGTGAACAGGCCCGACGAGCCCAGCGAGGACGTCCAGTCGCTGTATCCGTTCCTGTACGCGGACAGCTCCGATGTGGACGCCGTGGTCGAACAGGTTCGCCGATCCACAGTGGACAAGACGCGGGAGATCACCGAACTGCGCGAGACCATGTTCGAGCGGGATGCCGAACTGATCCTGGACTGCGCGAGGGACATGGCCGAGCGGTTCGCCGCCGGCGGCCGCCTTTTCACCTTCGGGAACGGCGGCAGCTCGACCGACGCCCAGGACCTCGCGCAGGTGTTCCTCGCGCCGGTCGGCAGCCCGTTCGCCGGCACGGCGCCGCCACTTCCCGCGCTGTGCCTGACCAACGACATCGCGGTGATGACCGCGCTGTCCAACGACATCGGCTATGACGTGGTGTTCTCCCGGCAGATCGCCGCGTCCGGCCGTCCCACCGACATCGCGCTCGGGCTGTCCACCAGCGGCAACTCGGCCAACCTGGTGCGCGCCTTCGACGAGGCCAGCCGGCTCGGCCTGCTCACCGTCGGCATCGCCGGCTACCAGGGCGGCAGGATGGCCGAACTGCCCAGCATCGACCACCTGTTCGTGGTGCCGTCGACCTCGGTGCACCGCATCCAGGAGGCGCAGACCACGCTCTACCACCTGTTGTGGGAACTGACCGTCGCCCATCTGGACCGCATCGACCGTGCCGATCTGGAGGCGGTGTCGCCATGACCAGTCCGAACCCCCAGCCAAGTTCCCCAAGTCCACCAGCCTCGCCGGCATCACCGTCGCTGCCGGCGGGGCTGGCCCATGCCCGGCGGATCGCCGACGCCGTGCTCTACGAGGGCTATGTGCTGTATCCCTACCGGGCGTCGGCGGTGAAGAACGCCGGGATGCGGTTCCAGTGGGGCGTGCTGATGCCGCCCGCGGTCGCCGCCGACGGCACCGGCGAGCGCTCCGGCACCCGCGCCGAGCTGCTCGCCGAACCGCGTGGTGACGCCGACCTGCGTATCTGGCTGCGCTTCCTGCAGGTGCAGCGGCGCACGGTGGAGGTCGATGGCGAGCCGGTCGGCACGCTCACCGTGGCCGGCACCGACTACTCGACCTGGGATGAGGCGGTCGAGCGGGAGGTGTGCGCCACCATCCCGGTCGCCGACCTGTACGGCGCCGAACATGTCGTGCCGTTCGGCCTGCCCGGCGGGGAGGAGTTCGAGCCGATCCCGGGCCGGCCGGACGCGCGGCTGCGCCGGCGCCGTGTCCCGATGTCCGGCGAGATGTCGGTGCGGATGGACCCGCTGCCCGGCCCCTACGGCGGTGTGCGGCTACGGCTGGACACCCGTAACACGTCCACATGGGACGATCCGGGCGCCGGCCGGGACGATGCGCTGCCGCATGCGCTGATCGCCGCGCACAGCCTGCTGACGCTCACCGACGGCCGGTTCCTGTCACTGGTCGACCCACCCGAGTGGGCCGCGCCGGCCGCCGCCGACTGCCACAACGACGGCGTGTGGCCGGTGCTGGCCGGCGAACCCGGCGAGGCCGACGTGATGCTCTGCTCGCCGATCATCCTGTACGACCACCCGGAGATCGCCGCGCAGAGCGCCGGCGACCTGTTCGACGGCACCGAGATCGACGAACTGCTGACGCTGCGCACGATGACCCTCACCGACGAGGAGAAACGCGAGGCCCGAGCCACGGATCCGCGCGCCGCCGAGCTGATCGACCGGATCGACGGATTGCCGCCGGAGCTGCTCGACCGGCTGCACGGCACGATCCGGTATCTCCGGTCGGCGACCGCACCGGCGGCGAGCGGTACGCGAGCGGCCGAGAACGCGGCACCGCGCCGCCTGGAAGGCGACGTGCCCTGGTGGGATCCCGGGGCGGATGCGTCCGTCTCGCCGGAAACCGACATGACCTATGTCCAGGGCGTGCCGGTGCGGGCCGGCAGCAGGGTGCGACTGCACCCCGGCAAGCGCGCCGACGCGCATGACATGTTCCTCGCCGGCCGGACCGCCATCGTTCAGGCCGTACTGCTCGACGTGGACGGCGACACGCATCTCGCCATCACCCTGGAGGACGACCCCGGCGCGGAGCTCTACGCCCAGCACGGCCGGTATCGGTACTTCGGCCCGGACGAGGTCGAACCGCTGGACGGGGGTGCGCCGTGACAGGCCGGATGCTGGTGGCCGGGGTCGGCAACGTGTTCCTCGGCGACGACGGGTTTGGCGTCGAGGTCGCCCGCCGGCTCGCCGATACGAGGGTGTCGGGCCAGTTGCCGGACTGGGTGTCGGTGGTCGACTACGGCATCCGCGGCATGCACCTCGCCTATGACCTGGCCGGCGGCGACTACGACACCACCGTGCTGGTCGACGCGACCAGCCAGGGCGACGAGCCCGGCACGGTCTGTGTGATCGAACTCGACCCGCCCGCCGAGCCTCAACCGCCCGAGAACCCGGGCGACGCCGCGCCCGCGCTCGACGCACACGGCATCTCGCCGGACGTGGTGCTCAACCTGGTCGCGCTGCTCGGCGCGGATCCCGGTCGGGTGCTGCTGGTTGGCTGTGAGCCGGCCACTCTCGACCCCGGCATGGGCCTGAGCCCGGTGGTCACCGCGGCCCTGGACACCGCGATGGTCGCCGTCGCGGAGATCATCCGCGAGGCGCGAACCGATGAATACCTACCCCCTGAGGACGCCCCGATGACGCCGGCCGGGCCGGCGGGAAGGGAACAGGTGTGACATGTGCCTGGGAATTCCGGGAGAAGTGATCGAGATCCTCGCCGACCGACAGGATCTCGCGCGGGTCGACGTTTCCGGCGTCAAGCGCGTCATCAACATCGGTCTGGTCACCGACGATGACCAGACCATCGAACCGGGCGACTGGGTGCTCATCCACGTCGGCTTCGCTCTGTCCAAAATAGACGAGGAAGAGGCGAAGGCGGCGATGGACTTCCTGGAGGGCATCGGCAAGGCGTATGAGGACGAGATGAACGCCCTGAAGGATTCGCGGATCGTTTGAGGGAGAGAACCGGAATGCGATTCGTAGACGAGTTCCGCGACGCCGACGCGGCACGCGCGCTGTCCGCGAAGATCACCAGCCTGTGTGAACCGGGCCGGGAGTACAAGTTCATGGAGGTCTGCGGCGGCCACACGCACACCATCTACAAACACGGCCTGGAGGACTACCTCCCGGAGAACATCACCCTGGTGCACGGGCCCGGCTGTCCGGTGTGCGTGATTCCGATGGGCCGGGTCGACGACGCGATCCATATCGCCCGCCAGCCCGACGTGCTGATGACGTCGTTCGGCGACATGATGCGGGTGCCCGGCAGCGGCGGGAACTTCTTCGACTCCAACGCCGAGGGCACGAACATCCGCATGGTGTACTCGCCGCTGGACTCGCTGAAGATCGCGCGGCAGAACCCGGACCGCAAGGTCGTGTTCATGGCCATCGGATTCGAGACCACCGCGCCGTCCACCGCGATGACCATTCTGCGCGCGGCCAAGGAGGGCATCGAGAACTTCTCGGTGTTCTGCAACCACGTCACGATCATCCCGGCCATCAAGGCGATTCTCGACTCGCCGGACCTGCGGCTGGACGGATTCATCGGTCCCGGTCACGTGTCCACCGTGATCGGCTGCCGGCCGTACGAGTTCATCACCCGCGAGCATCACAAGCCGATCGTGGTGTCCGGATTCGAGCCGCTGGACATCCTGCAGTCGATCTACCAGCTCATGCTGCAACTGTCCGAGGGCCGCTGCGAGGTGGAGAACCAGTACGCGCGGGTGGTGCCGTACGAGGGCAATCCGACCGCGTTGCGGGTGATCGCCGAGACCATGGAACTGCGGCCCTATTTCGAATGGCGCGGCCTCGGGTTCATCTCGCATTCCGCGCTGCGGCTGCGCGACAAGTACGCCCAGTTCGACGCCGAGCGGCATTTCGAGGTGCCGGGGGTGCGGGTCGCCGACCCCAAGGCGTGCCAGTGCGGCGAGGTACTCAAGGGCGTGCTGAAACCGTGGGAGTGCAAGGTGTTCGGCACCGCGTGCACCCCGGAAACGCCCATCGGGACCTGCATGGTGTCCCCGGAGGGCGCCTGCGCCGCGTACTACAACTTCGGCCGGTTCACCCGGACCCGCGTTCGGGAGGCGAGCGCGCTGTGACCACCCACGACGTTCACCCCACGCACGCCGACGGCCGCCAGACGGCGCGGGATGCCGACCGGGCGGCCCGCGAGCAGCGGGTGCTCGACCGCATCGACAAGGCCCGGCGCCGCCGCGCCCGGGTCAAGGAGGAGCGGATCACCCTCGCGCACGGCTCCGGCGGGAAGGCCACCGCGACCCTCATCGAGGCGATCTTCCTGGACGCCTTCCGCAATCCGCAGCTCGAACCGCTCGGCGATGCCGCCGAACTGACCGTGGCCGGCGCGAATCTGGCGCTGACGACCGACTCCTTCGTGGTGTCGCCGCTGTTCTTCCCCGGCGGTGACATCGGAGACCTGGCCGTCAACGGCACCGTCAACGACCTCGCGGTCACCGGCGCCAAGCCACTGCACCTGACCGCCGGATTCATCCTGGAGGAGGGATTTCCGGTCGCCGACCTGAGCCGGATCGTCACGTCGATGCGGGACGCCGCGGACGCGGCCGGCGTCGGGATCGTCACCGGCGACACCAAGGTGGTGCAGCGCGGTAAGGCCGACGGCTGCTACATCAACACCGCCGGGGTCGGGCTCATCCAGCATCCCGGCGCGCTGGGAATGCGCACAATCCGGCCGGGTGACGCCATCCTGGTGTCCGGGCCGATCGGCGAACACGGCGTCACGGTGATGCTGGCGCGCGGCGAACTGGACATCGACGCGGACGTCCAGTCGGACACCGCACCCCTGCACGGCCTGGTCGCCGACCTGCTCGGCGCCACCTCGGGCGTGCACTTCATGCGTGACGCGACCCGCGGTGGGGTGGCCACCATCCTCAACGAGATCGCCAAGGCGGCCCAGGTCGCGGTGGTCGTGGACGAAACGGCCGTGCCGGTCAGCACCGAGGTGCGCGGAGCGTCCGAACTTCTCGGCATCGATCCCCTGTACGTCGCCTGCGAGGGCCGTATGGTGGTTGTGGTGGACGGCGGGCAGGCGGATGCCGCGCTGGCCGCGATGCGTGCGAACCCGCTGGGCGGCGAAGCCGCCGTGATTGGCCGGGTCAAGGACGACCCACCCGGCCTCGTACTCCTCAATACCGCGTTCGGTGGAACCCGGATCTGCGACATGCTCGTCGGAGATCCGCTACCGCGAATCTGCTGACAGATCCCACTCACGGACTTTCCGGGAGGTGCCGGCAATGCACGAGCTGTCCCTGACCGAGGCCGTTGTCGACCTGATCACCGAAAAGCTTGGCGACACGCCCGTCGCCCGCGTCACGCTGGAGATCGGCAAGCTGGCCGGCGTCGTCGTCGACTCCATGCGATTCTGCTTTGACGTGGTCACCGACGGAACGCCGCTTACCGGCGCCGAACTGGTGGTCATCGAGCCGTCCGGTGCCGCGCGATGCCGGAAATGCGGGCTGGAATACGACGTCGACGACCCGATTCTGCTCTGTCCGCGCTGTGGCAGCGCCAATGTCGCCATTACGTCAGGCGACGAACTTCGCATTCGATCGGTGGAGGTGAGAGCCGAATGTGCGCCACCTGTGGCTGCTCAGGCCCAGCCGCGGCCGTGACCATCCCGGGCACGGCCGAACACCAGCATGAGCATGTTCATAACCATCATGACCACCTGGCCGACTCGACGAACCGCACCGTGCTGCTCGAGGAGCGGGTGCTGTCCCAGAACGACCACCTCGCCGAGCACAACCGGGCGTGGCTGCGTGAGCATGATGTCCTCGCCGTGAACGTGATGAGCTCGCCCGGCTCTGGCAAGACCACGCTGCTGGTGCGGACCATCAGCGACCTGTCGGCGCGTGTCGACGTACCGGCGATCTCGGTCATCGAGGGCGATCAGGAGACCACCGTCGACGCCGAGCGGGTGCGGGCCACCGGCTGCCCGGTCGTGCAGATCAACACCGGCAGCGGATGCCACCTCGACGCCGAGATGGTCGACGCGGCCCTGCACAGGCTGGATCCGGTGACCGGCTCGACGGTGATCGTGGAGAACGTCGGCAACCTGGTCTGTCCGGCGCTGTTCGACCTGGGCGAGGCAGCCCGGGTCGTGATCATGTCGGTGACCGAGGGCGCGGACAAGCCGATCAAGTACCCGCACATGTTCCGCACCGCCGACGCCGTGATCCTGAACAAGATCGACCTGCTGCCGTATGTCGACTTCGATGTCGACGCGTTCACGGACCATCTCAGCCATGTGCTGCCGGACCCTGTGGTGCTGCCGGTCTCCGCGACCCGTGGCGACGGCATGGACGCCTGGTACGCCTGGCTGGACAAACAGCGATAGCCGAGACCCAAACGTCACCACCGCCCGATAACCTTCGGATCACCAACAAGATCCGAGGTGATGGCCGGTGTTCACGGATCGGCTGTGGGGAGGCACCCTCGAAGCACTGAGCCTGGACGTCTGTACCCAGACTCTGTCGCTGAGCGTGTGCGTGCGTGAACGCGGTGAGCCGTCCCGCTACGAGATGCGCTTATCGGGCCTGAGCCAGTTCCATTTCTTCAACGCGATTGAGGGTCGGTGGAACTACGCGGAGATCACCGAATTTCGTCTTGAGAAGGATGGCAACGCCGGCCAATGGGCATTCGATATCATGCTCTGGTCGGAAGATGCCGGCCTGTCCGGCAGATGTGAATCAATTACCGTCAACGGTGTTGGTCTGACGGATGACTTCCCGCTGTCCGGGAACCCGTCGTGACCAGAGACACCTACGTGGAAGTGCCGTTTAGCGAACGTAGCCTACCTTTTCGTGTGCGACGCAAACTGCAACGGTTACTCCGTGAAGGAAAGACGTGTTCCACTGGCGGCGGGTAAGCATGAAATGGCCTTCTCAGTGGTATCTACGTCTGGGGAGGTGGTGTTCACTCGACAGATCATATTGGAGCATGGTGATGTGCTCGTGGCCGGCTGCCGTACCACGTGGTCACCAATTCCCTTCGCCAGGCATCCTCGTCCGAACCGCTGGCACATCGGCATAGTCCGAGCCGCCCCGGGATCCCCGGGTGTGGAAGGTCCAACTCCGGGCTGATATTGCCCGCCACCGCCGAGCCGACACCAGTGCGCGGACAGGGGCAGGATGGGAGGTTGTTGAGACCACAAGCAGGGTGGAAGGGGATCGCGCGTGCTCAGGTTGGGTTACAAGGCGTCCGCGGAGCAGTTCGCGCCCGCCGAGTTGCTGCGGTACGGCGTGTTGGCGGAGGAGAACGGCTTCGACTCGGTGTTCACCAGCGACCACTTCCAGCCGTGGCGGCATGACGGTGGGCATGCGCCATTCGCGCTGAGCTGGCTGGGCGCGCTGGGCGCCCGCACCGAGCGGGTCCTGATCGGCACGAGTGTGCTCACCCCGACCTTCCGCTACCACCCGGCCGTGATCGCGCAGGCGTTCGCCACCCTCGGCTGCCTGTTCCCCGGCCGAGTCGTGCTGGGGATGGGCACCGGCGAGTCGATGAACGAGGCTCCGCTGGGTCTCGTATGGCCGGAGGGCAAGGTGCGGTTCGCGCGGTTCCGGGAGGCCGTCACGCTGATCCGGAAGCTCTGGACCGAGCAGCGGGTCACCTTCGACGGCGAGTACTACCACACCGACCGCGCCACCATCTATGACGTGCCCGAACAGCCCGTGCCGCTGTGGCTGGCCGGCTCCGGCCCCGCCGCCACCCGATACGCCGGCCGGGTCGGCGACGGCTACATCACCACCTCCGGCAAGGACCCGAAGCTCTACACCGACACACTGCTGCCGGCAGTGGCCGAGGGCGCCAAGCGCTCCGGCCGCGACCCGTCGGACATCGAGATGATGATGGAGGTCAAGGTCTCCTTCGATCATGACCGGCAGGCGGCGATGGAAGCGACCCACTTCTGGGGAGCGCTCGGCCTGAC
This sequence comes from Pseudonocardiaceae bacterium, assembly GCA_036384655.1. GTDB lineage: Bacteria > Actinomycetota > Actinomycetes > Mycobacteriales > Pseudonocardiaceae > DASVLX01. The sequence continues at coordinate 17,447 of DASVLX010000144.1, read as the reverse complement.
GCCCGAGCAGAAGGCCGGCGTCGAGGACCCGATCGAGATGCAGCGGCTAGCCGACCAGCTCACGCCCGAGCAGACCGCGCGGCGGTTCATCGTGTCGACCGATCCGGACGAGCATGTCCAGCAGATCCGCCGCTACATCGACCTGGGCTTCAACCACCTGGTGTTCCACGCGCCCGGCCCGGACCAGGAGCGGTTCCTGCGCCTGTACGGCCAGGAGATCCTGCCTCGGCTGCGCGCCCTGGACTGACCCGCCCGGTCAGGGCGAGGTTGGTGCGCCGTGCTGGCCGCTGTCCAGGGCCTCACGCTGAGCCTGGGCAGCGGCCAGGATCATGCCGACGATCCGGTCGGTGCGGGTGTGCATCCTGAACAGTTGAGCGCCGACACCCTTCTGCAGGACCGATGTCCCGACGGTGGAACCGCGGTTCAGCAGGAAAACCGTGCCGCCAGGGTTGACCTGGGCGTCGACGATGTCGGCCAGGCGCACCCGCTTGGTCTTGAACCAGTCACGGAGTTCCAGCTCGTCCTCGGTCATCACCAGGCGCGGCCGGAAGAATGCCGTGCAGAACATGCCAAACCAGACCAACAAGATCACCGGTGGAAGGATCGCCTGTTCTATCCAGTTGACGAAGCCACCACCCCTCCACGGTTGGTACGTCACGTCGAACCAGGGCATGAAGACCGCTGCGGCCAGGAACGGCAGCAGCGCGAACAGGCGGAGCGCCAACGGCATGTGCCAGACCTGCGGAGTAGTGACCACTGGCTGATCGTCGCCCCGTGCCGTAAGGTCGTCCAGCGCCCATCCGCAGTAACCGGCGCGCTGCCGGCTGTGAACTGTCCCGGAAGTGGGTCACTGGACACGGCGGCCACTTGACGCGAAACCGGGAATGGTCCGATTTTGCGACAGCTCGCGGTGTTCGCCGTTACTAGACTTGGCGGAGTCGACCGGCGGGCCCGAGGACGGGGCCCCAGGCCTGCCACGTCCAACAGGAGGCTCCAAAGATGAAGGCTCTCGTTTATCACGGCCCTGGGAACAAGGCATGGGAAGAAGTGCCGGATCCCGTTGTGCAGGAACCGACCGACGTGATCGTACGGGTTGATACGACCACGATCTGCGGAACGGATCTGCACATTCTTCAGGGCGATGTCGCGGCCGTTACTGAGGGTCGCATTCTCGGCCATGAGGCCGTCGGTACTATCACCGAAGTGGGTAGTGCTGTTCAGGGATTCTCGGTCGGTGACCGGGTGCTGGTCCCGGCGGTCACGAAATGCGGCCGCTGCTCATACTGTCAGAAGGGTCAACCGTCACACTGCCAAACCGTGGGTGGTATTGGCTGGATCTTCGGTTACCTGATCGATGGCACGCAGGCCGAACTGGTTCGCGTTCCCTACGCCGACACGTCGCTGTATTCGTTGCCGGACAGCGTTACCAATGATCAGGCGATTTTCCTCGCCGACTCGCTGCCGACCGGCTACGAGGTCGGCGTGCTGGCCGGCAAGGTCCGGCCCGGCGACACGGTGGCCGTGGTGGGCGCCGGTGCGGTCGGCCTGTCGGCGATTCTGACGACCGGCCTGTGGGGCGCTTCGAAGGTCATCTCGATCGACTCCAACAAGTTCCGGCTGTCCAAGGCACTGGAGTTCGGCGCGACCGACATCGTCGAGGTCAGCCCGAGCGCGGTCGCGGACGTTCTGGCGCTCACCGATGACGGACTCGGCGTCGACGTCGCGATCGAGGCAGTCGGCTACCCGGAGACCCTGCTCACCGCCGCGTCACTGGTCCGTCCGGGCGGCACGATCGCCAACGTGGGTGTGCACGGCACGCCGGTCGAACTGCCGATGCAGGACCTGTGGATCCAGAACCTGACCATGACCATGGGCCTGGTCGACACCGTGTCCATTCCCACCCTGCTGAAGATGGTGGCGAACGGAAAGATCCCCGCGGAGAAGATGGGCACGCACAGGTTCACGTTCGACGAGATCGACGAGGCGTACGACGTGTTCAAGAACGCCGCCGCGAATGAGGCCCTGAAGGTCATCATCACGCCGCGTTGATTTTTCGGCAGAATAGTGGTGGGTCGACACCCCTGTCGGCCCACCACTCTGTCATGCCACATAGCTGATACCGAAAGCATCGATCTTCCGATACAGCGAGGATCGGGCGATCCCGAGCATGGCTGCCGCCTTGTAGCGGTTTCCGCCGCATTCGTACAATGCCTGGATGATCGCGTCACACTGCGCGGCCTCCAGCATGGACATCTTGTGGGCGCGTCCCTGAAAACACAGCGTCGGCAGATCCGGCGGTTGTACCTCGCCCAGTGGCTTACGGGCGACCACGTACTTCAGCACGTCTTCCAGTTCACTGATGTTGCCGGGCCAGGAATAGCCCTCGAACACCCGGATCACCTGTAGCGACAGTCGCAACGATCGACGTGCGGACAGTCGACGCAGAATCGACAGAGCGATATGGGCGATTTCGTCGATGCGATAGCGCAACGCCGGTACCCGGGTGATCTGGTGATAATGCCGCAGTAGCAGTCCATACGGCCGGGTGGCGTCGACGGCCGGCGTGTCGACGCTGCCCATCAGCAGCGGCGGCGCGGGCAGCGCCATTACCGGGCGAAGTTGCTCGTCGAGCCGGCGGGCGGCCACCGGGCCGAGCAGGTTCAGGCCGTGCAGCAGCAGGAGATGCGGGCGATCGCCGAACCGGCCGATGGACTCGGCGCTCAGATCGGCCAGCGCGGCGACCGGGTGTTTGTTGAACTTGCCGCAGTCGATGGTGATCAGCCGCCCGTTTGGGTACGCCTGCCGGAAGGCGTTGACCAGCAGGGAGCGCTTGCCCACTCCTGGTTCGCCGATCAGCAGGTGGTTGCGGCCCTGCCGGATGCTCGCGGCCACGTCCTCCTGGGCGCGCAGGATCGGGGTGAGCAGGTCACGGTTGGCCCGAACCCGCGCCTCGGCGTGCCTGCCGTCCGGATCGGCGGCGCGGTGGAACTCGGCCGCGTAGTCGCGGTGGACCAGTGGCGCGATATGCGCACCCTGCCGGCGGACCGCCTCGGTGACGACGACGGGCGCGGCCTCGGTGGCCGGTCCGCCGGTGAGCATCGCCCCGACGATCTCACCGGAGCGGTTGATGGGCTGAACACTGACCTGCGCGCAACCGCCGTCGGGTAGGTCGAGGTGCCTCTCGGTGAAGTCGTGCAGCACCATCGCGCCCAGCACGAGATCGGTGAGCACCTGAAGATCACCGGCGTCCAGTTTCCGGGCGGCCGGGTTGGTCAGCACGAACTCGCCGTCGGTGGCCAACACCCACTCACCGTGCTGGTCCTCCTCGCGGAACCGCTCCAGCACGATCCGCGCGCGGCGGTGATGTTGGCTGGCCAGCTTCTTGGTCAGCCGGTCGGCGATCGCGCGGGCCAGCACCTTCTGGAGTGGCCCGCGGCCGGCCGCGGCGCTGAGCACCACGACGACCCCGGCGACCTCGCCGTCCTTCCGGTCGACCACCAGCGCCGCCGCCGCCGCGAGACCGGCCAGTTCGGCGTGGAAATGCTCGCCGCCGTGCAGGGTCGTGTCAGCCTGTTCGTGGAGGGCGATCGAGGCAGCGGTCGTGCCGATCTCGTGCTCGCCGTACGCGTAGCCGGGCACCATCCGCAGAGCGTCCAGCAGCGTGCCGAGCGCCGGATCTGCGTCGCGGCGCACCCGGATGACTCCGGATGGATCGACCAGCACCACCGAGCAGCCGGCCCCTGTCTCGGCGCCGAGGAACTCGTCGAAGGCTTCTTCCGCGCGGGCGTCGACCAGGGGAGCCGCGCTGTGATGGCCGACGAACCGAACGTTCAGTTGATGTGGGTCCACGCCGTGGCCGAGCGAGCGCTCCCAGGAGGCCCGCACCTCGCGCCGGACCACCATGTCAGACGCGGTGCAACGGCCGGTTGCGAGGAACTCCAGCCGTGCTGCCTCCACCTCTGTCGTTGAGGTCATGTCGGCAGAGTAGGTGCCATACCCCCGGATAGGACAGACTTGGGTGCAAGACCACTGATCCACTTCCAGTATGGCGCCGCCGTGTTGGCTTGCCGCGAGGGGCCGACGAGGGGCAGAGTTGCCGGTCGCGCACCGCTGAGCAGCCGAGATCCGGGGCGCGGAGGGGACGGGGATGCGCGCGCTGTTGTCGACGATCGGGTCACGCGGTGAGGCACAGCCGGTGGTCGCGCTGGCGGTTCAGCTGATCCGGCTCGGGCATGAGGCGGTGGTCTGCGCGCCGCCGGACTTCCAGCGATGGGCCGAATCACTGGGCGTGAGCTATGTGCCGGTCGGGCCGGAAGTGCGTGGCACCGCCAGGCCGGCCGCTCGGAGCGTGCCGACACCGGAACAGCGCCGGCAGATGATCGAGGGCACCGTCGCCGGCCAGTTCCAGGCGCTCGGGCCGGCGTCCGATGGCTGTGACGTGGTGCTCGGTGGAGGCGGCCTGGCGATCGCCGCGCATTCGATCGCCGACTGGCTCGGCGTGCCGTACGTCTATGCGGCATTCGCGCCGATCACGTTGCCGTCGCCGTATCACGCACCTCCCGTGTTCGGACTGCTCGGCCAGGGGCGTGACGGCGTGTCGGCGGAGATCACCGACCTGTGGGCGGAGGACGAGCGACGATGGAACGCGAGCTGGCAGGCTCCGCTGAACTCGCAGCGTGGTCGCCTCGGCCTGCCCCCGGTCGAGGACGTCCGGTCGCACCTGTTCACGGCGAGTCCCTGGCTCGCGGCGGATCCGGTGCTGGCGCCGTGGCCCGGTTCCCCGGACCTTGATGTGTTCCAGACCGGCGTGTGGCTGCTGGATGACACTCGGCCGCTGGACAGCGAGTTTGTGGCGTTCCTGGATGCGGGGGAGCCGCCGATCTACTGCGGATTCGGCAGCGTTCGCGCACCCGAGGGGATCACGCGGACCGTGATCGAGACGGCGCGATCATTCGGTCGGCGGGTCGTGATCTCGCGTGGCTGGGCGGATCTGGATCTGGTCGACAACGAGCCGGACTGCATCGTCGTCAGCGAGGTCAACCAGCGGGCACTGTTTACGCGGGTCGCCGCAGTCGTTCAGCACGGTGGGGCGGGAACGACCACGGCCGCCGCCATCGCCGGAGTGCCGCAGGTTGTGCTGCCGCAGATGTTCGACCAGCACTACCACGCGGACCGGGTGGAACGCCTCGGCATCGGCGCGGCGCTCGCGGGTGCTCCCACGGCGGAAGCCCTTCGCGCGGCGCTCCAACGCGCGATGGACGACGGGACCGTGGCGAACGCGCGGTCGGTCGCGGCAAAAGTGACCACGGACGGCGCCTCGCGCGCGGCAAAGACCCTGATCGCACTGGCGCAGCGGTAGGTCAGACGATGGGTTCGAAGGCCGCCGACAACGAATCGCCGTCGCCAGCCTCCAGGCGCGCCACATGATCCGCCGACACACCGAGCAGACGGGCATCTCCGGTGTGGGCATGAATGCTCCGGTCTCCGTGCGGGAGACCTTGGATTGGCTCAGTCCGGCTCGTCGTGCCGCCTCGGCACCCGACAACCCCGCACGCTTACGCAGATCCCGCAGGGTTGCCGAGAGTTTGTTGGTGGGTTCTTTCATAGGTCCTTTCAGGCGACCGAGCGGTCACGATGATACTGCGGGTGCTGGTTCCAGTAGTCGGTGAAGTCGATGTTCGGACACGTCCTGCATGCGTTTACAGCAGGTCGATCAGGCGTTGGATGTCGGATCGGTCGTTGTAGAGGTGCAGGCTGGCGCGAACCTTCCCACGCCGCAGGGACACGCGGACGCCATGGGACTCCAGGCGCGAGACCAGGGCCACGGGGTCGGGGACCTGGAAGGAGATGATCCCGGACTGGGCGCTCTCCAGCGCGGGGGTCACTCCGGCGTCGGTGAGGGCGCGGGTGAGCTCATCGGCCAGCGTGAGCACGTGGCGCTCGATGTTCCCGATGCCGGCCTCTTCCAACAGGGAGAGCGAGGCGTCGAAGGCGAACAGGCCGGCGAAGTTGGGGTTGCCGACCTCGAAACGGGCCGCCGAGTCGAGGACGGCGGCGTTCTGGAAGTCGCCGAGATCGGATTCGTGCAGGCCCGCACGGTTCACGCCGGTGACGGACAGGAACGGGGGTCGCAGCCGGTCGAACCATTCGGCGCGGCAGTACAGGATGCCGAGCCCGTACATGCCCAGCAGCCCCTTCTGTGTCGCGGCGGCAAGGGCGTCGATGCCGTCGCGGTGCACGTCGATGTCGACCACGCCGGCCGCCTGGGCGGCGTCGACAAGGAAGAACGCGCCATGCTCATGCGCGACATCGGCGATGGCGGCGAGGTCCGGGCGTGCTCCGGTCCAGGCGGAGACGGCCGCGAGCGTGACAAGACGCGCACTCTTGTCGATGACGGCGGCGACGTCCTCCGCCCGCACCACACCGCCGGGGCCAACCGGCACGGTGCGGACCTGGACGCCGCGGTCGCGCAGGTGCACCCAGGGGTAGACGTTGTTGGCGTGCTCGAACTCCGGACTGACCAGGACGGTGTCACCAGGGCCGAGCCGCAGGGCGGCGCCGATGGAGTTCAGCCCGTCGGAGGTGTTCTTCATGAACGCGATCTCGCGCGTGTCCGCCCCCAGGAACGCGGCCGTGCGGGCGCGCAGCCTCTCGACGCGGGCGAACCATTCGTCCTTGTCAATGCCGCGGGTGCGGCACTCCCGCAGGTAGTCGATCATGGCCCGGTACACGCGGTCGGCCATCGGGGCGCGGGCGGCGACGTCGATGTAGGTCAGCTCGTCGAGCACCCGGAACTCCTGCCGGGCAAGGTGAAACGTCGTGGTCTCGGTTGCGGTGCTGCTTGTCGTCCTGCCTGGGCAGGCCATGCGTCCTCCTCGATCGCTTCATCGAGATGTTGACGCTCCGGCACATTAGCCTCAGAATTGCACATTTGCAATCAATTTCGCGCTCGTAAATTGACCGCAATAAATCTTGCGTTTGATTGGCGAATGGCCGGAGAAGACCCGACCTGACCGTCCCGGATCTTCAGGTGGATAGCGCCCGCTGTCGGAAAATCGGGGCTGGGAAGGCTTCTCCCGGCCCCGATTCTGTGCCTGATTCCCGCTCTAACACGGTCAGTTGATGAGTTGCTGGACGATGCCGAGGCGATCGGGGAGGACCTTGTAGTCGACGATCTTGCCGTCCCGGAAACGGATGGTGCTGATGCTCTGGCCGGTGAACCGGCGGCCGCTGTTCGGCACGCCGAAGACCTCTTCGCGCTGAATACCATCGATCGTCCAGTAAACGACGACACGATCGTCCTCGGCGATCGTGTCAGTGACGGTCGCCTTGACTCCCTCCACCGCCTGCAACAGCCAGGTCACGTGCCGGATGAACCCGCCCCGACCGGACGGCAGGCCGCCGTCAACGGGAGCCGCGGTGTCGCGCGCGTCGTCCGCGACGATGTCGTTGAGCACCTCGACCTTGCCCTGACTGATGGCTTCCTCGTACAGCCGCCGCGCGGCGGCCTTGTTGATTTCCTGCGTGTCGCCCATGCGATTTTCCTTTCCGTGCAGTGTTGTCGGGCTGTTCACTGGGCCAACGGCGGCAGCGGCAGCAGACCGAGATTGGCGTCCAGGCCACCGTCCACGACGAGGGTCGTGCCGGTGATGTAGGAGGCGGCGGGGGAGGCGAGGAACCAGATCGCCTCGGCCTGTTCCCGGGGTTGCGCCAGCCGCCGCAACGGAATCCGTTGCGTCAGAATGGCTGCCACCTGTGGATTGGTAGTCGCGCTCGCGGTGAGCGCGGTTTCCGTCAACCCGGGTGCGATCGCGTTGACCCGGATTCCCTCGGCCGCGTAGTCCAGCGCCGCCGCCCGGACCAGATTGACCAGGCCGCCCTTGGCGGCGTTGTAGGCCCAGTTGCCGGGGTCGCCGCGCAGTCCGGCGACCGACGCGGTGATCACCGCCGAACCGTGGGCCCGCCGCAACCAGGGCAGCGCCGCCCGCAGTCCGAGGATCGGGCCGCGCAGGTTCACCGCGAGCACCCGGTCGCCGATGGTGACCGCCCTCGGATCCTCCAGCGGGGGAGTACCGCCGATGCCGGCGTTGAGCACGACGACGTCCAGCCGCCGGAAGTGTTGCAGCGCCAGCGCGACGGCGGCCTCGTTGGCATCCTCGGTGGACACATCGCCGACGAACGGCACGATGTGCTCGGCGTCCACATGGGACAGATCGTCCAGACCTGGCTTGTCGACGTCGACCGCGATGACGCCGAAACCGCGTTCGGCGAACAGTTCTGCGGTCGCCCGGCCGATGCCGGAGGCGGCACCGGTCACCACGACGGCGGCCCGGACGCCGTTCGGTTCATGATTGGCTGAAGTCAAGGGATTCCCTTCTCTGTTCGGTCGTGGTGGTGGTCACGGACACGTCCCCGGTCTGGCGGTCTCCCAGCCCGTCTCCCAGGCCTTCTCCTACTGCCGGGAGTGGTGGGACGGCGGCCAACAGCGCGGCGGTGTACTCGTGCCGGGGGTTCGCGAAAACCTCATCGACCGGGCCCGATTCGACGATCCGACCGTCCTTCATCACGGCCACCCGGTCGCAGACCTGCCGGACCACGCCCAGGTCATGCGAGATGAACAGCAACGCGACGCCGCGTTCCCGCCGCAGCTGGGCCAGCAGCGCCAGGATCTGCGCCTGCACCGTGACGTCCAAAGCGGACACCGGCTCGTCGCAGACCAGGATCTCCGGTTGGGTCGCGAGGGCCCGGGCGATCGCGACCCGCTGACGCTGGCCGCCGGACAGTTCGGTCGGACGCCGGCCGAGCAGCTCCGAGTCCAGTCCTACATCACGCAGCAGTTCGGTCACCCGGACCCGGCGTGCCGTGCGGTCCAGGCCGGGCAGTGCCTCGCCGATGATCCGCTCCACCGTGAACCGCGGATCGAACGCGCTCAGCGGGTCCTGGTCGACCAGTTGGATGCGGGACCGCTGTGGCCGGCGTTCCCGTTCCCGCAGGTCGCTCCAGTCATTGCCGTCCAACAGCACGGTTCCGGCGTCCGGCCGCAGCTCGGCCAGGGTGATCCGGGCGGTGGTGGTCTTCCCGGAACCCGACTCGCCGACCAGGCCCAGCGACTCGCCCGCCGCGAGCGTGAAAGACACGTCGTCCACCACCGTGCGCCAGGAGCGGTCCGGCGAGCGATACCGCTTGCCGATGCCGCGCACCTCGATGACCGGTGGCCGGTCAGCCTGGACCGTGCCTACTGGGACCGTGCCGACCAGGACCGGCTCGGCCACGACCCGGGCCGGCAGCGCCCGCGCGCCCGGATGCCAACAGCGCACCCGGTGTGAGCAGGCCGCGAACCCCGGCACCTCGCTCGGTTCCGGCAGGGTGGCCAGGCAGCGGTCGTCGGCCAGCGGGCATCGGGTGGCGTACGGGCATCCCCGCGACGCGGCCGGCGCGGACCGCGTCGCGGGGAACTCCAGGCGCGGACCACGCACGCTGGGCGCGGCCGCGAGCAGTTCGATCGTGTAGGGGTGCGCGGGCGCGGCCAGCACCGCCGTGGCCGGCCCCTGCTCCACCACGATGCCGGCGTAGAGGATCACCAGGCTGTCCGCCAGGTCGGCGACTACCGCGAGGTTGTGGCTGATCAGCAGGATCGCCGTGCCGTCGGACTGATACGCCCGCAGCAGCGCGAGCACCTGGGCCTGCACGGTTACGTCCAGCGCGGTGGTCGGCTCGTCGGCGATGAGCAGGCTCGGCCCGGCGGCCAGTGCGGAGGCGATCAGCGCCCGTTGCCGTAGGCCACCGGACAGCTCATGCGGATACTGATCGAAACGGGTGTCCGGGTCGGGGATGCCGGCGTCACGCAGCAGCGCGACCACTCGGTCGTCCAGCTCACCCTCGCGGTTGTCCAGCAACCGATGGATCTCCAGCGGCTCGGCGACCTCGTGCCCGACGCGGCGCAGCGGATCCAACGAGGTGAGCGCGTCCTGCAGTACGTAGCCGATGCGCAGGCCGCGCAGGCCGCGCCACTGTCGTTCGGTCAGGGGCAACAGGTTCTGGCCGGCGAACCGCAGCGCTCGCGCCCGCACCCGCGCGGTCGGCCCGGCCAGGCCGAGCAGTGATCGCACGGTCACCGACTTGCCGGAGCCGGACTCGCCGACCACGGCCACACACCGTCCCGAGTGGACGGACAGACTCACGTCGCGCACCGCGTGCACCGGCCCCTGTCGGGTGGCGAACGTGACGGACAACCCGTCGATCTCGGCGAGCGGTTCGTCGTTTCGATTGGTCATCGGGCCTGCCGCCCCTCGTAGCGGGCCTGTACCTCGCGGCCGATGATCGACACGGCCAGCACGGTCAGCGTGATCGCGCCGCCCGGGAACACCGCCAGCGTCCAGCTCGCGCCCAAGTAGTCGCGGGACTGGGCGAGCATCGCGCCCCAGTCGGCCGCCGGTGGCTGCACGCCGAGCCCGATGAAGCTCAGCGACGCACCGGTGATGATCGCGGTGCCGATGTTCATGGTGGCCAGGATCAGCAGCGGGGCCAGCGTGTTTGGCGCGATGTGCCGCAGCAGGTTGCGCGCCGACGGAACCCCCAGGTTCGTCGCCGCCCGCACATAGGGCGCGTCCCGCACCACCAGCGCCCGCACGCGCACCACCCGGGCGAACCCGGGTGCCAGCGAGATCGTGATCGCCACGGTCACGTTCACCGCGCCGGGGCCGAGCACCGCCACCACCAGCAGCGCCATCAGCACGCTGGGGAAGGACAGGAACACGTCGGCCAGCCGCATCAACGCCTGGTCCGCTCGCCGCCGCCCACCGCGGACAGCAGCCCCCAGGTCGAGCCGACCACCCCGGCCGCCAGCGTCGAGCCGAGCCCGACCAGCAGCGAACTGCGCGCGCCGAACACCACCCGGGCGAACACGTCCCGGCCGAGCTGGTCGGTGCCGAACAGGTGCCCGGCGCTCGGGCCGCGCAGCGCGACCGCCGGGTTGATGGCGTCCGGCGAACCGGCGAACAGCCCAGGGAACGCGGCCACCACGCAGACCAGCGCGAAGAAGCCCACCGCCAGCCACAGTCCGAACGGGACACGCGCGAGACCGGTGCCGCGCCGGACACTCTCGGAAGCGCGCGCGACCGCCGTCACCGAGGTCATACCGTCACCGCCTGGTCCTGCCGCAGTCGTGGGTCGATCGCCCGATAGGCGACGTCGACACCGATGTTGATCAGGGAGAACGTCAGCGCGGACAACACGACCACGCCGGTCACCACCGGGAAATCCCGTCCGCCGACCGCCGTCACCAGCACCTCACCGATGCCCTGCCGGGCGAACACGGTCTCCACGACGACCACTCCGCCGAGCAGTTCGCCCAGCGACCAGGTGGACAGGGTGAGTACCGGCAGGATGGCGTGCCGCAGGGCATGGCGCAGCAGCAGCCGGAGCTCACCGCTGCCGCGTGCCCGCGTGGTGACCGCGAACGGCTGTTCCAGCGCCCGCTCCAGGCCGTCCCGGCAGACCAGCGACAACACCCCGGTGATGGGCAGCGCGAGGGTGATCCACGGCAGCACCAGCGCCTGGATGCCCTGGCCGCCGAGCACCGGGAACCAGCGCAACTGGAACGAGAACACCGCCAGCAGCAGGATGCCGATCCAGAAGTTGGGCATGGAGATCGCGGTCAGCTCCGCCACCCGCGACACCGCGCGGGCGTGGGGCCGGCCGGCGGTGGCCAGCGCCAGGATGATCGCCAGCGCGAAACCGAGCACCGCCGCGCCCACCGCCAGCGCCACGGTCGCCCCTAACGAGCCGGTGATCACGCCGATCACCGGCTCGTTGAGCTGGTAGGAATCGCCGAAGTCCCCGCTGGCCAGGTGGCCCAGGTAGATCAGGTACTGGACCACGATCGGCTCGTTGAGCCCGTACTGCGCGCGAATGGTGTCCAGCACCTGTGGCGTGGCGACGGCGCTCACCCCGCCCGCGATCATCCTGGCTGGATCACCGGGCACGAGATGCATGCCGACGAACGCCAGGGTGGCGGCGCCCCACACCACGAACAGCGTGAGCGCGAGGCGCCGCGACAGCCACCGGATCATTACTTCGCGTTCCCCAACCAGGTTCCGTAGAACACCGGATAGGTCTGCGGATCGAAGGTGATGCCGTGCACCGAGTTCGAGAACCCGCTGAGCACCACCGGGGTGTAGACCGGCAGCACCCAGGCCTCGGCCAGCGCCTGCCGCTGGATGGTCGCGTAGTCGCTGGCCGCCACCTTCGGGTCGGTCGCCGCCGCCGCGCCGTCGACCAGGGCGTCGACCTGCGGCGAGTTGATCAGCACGACATTGCCGCCGCCGTTGGCGTAGGTGTTCTTGGACTCGAACGCGAACCGCAGCACGTCGGGCGTGGGCCGGGTGAAGCTGGTGTCCACGATGTCGTAGCCACCGCCGACCAGGTCCTGGCTGACATAGCTGCCGGTGTCCACGGTCGGCCGCTGGATGTTGATGCCGACCTGCTTGGCCTGCGCCTGGACGCCCTGCGCGAGAACGTCACGCTGTTCCTTGTTGCCGGCCGCCCAGTACGGCCACACCAGGTCGAGTTCCTGGCCGTTCTTGGTGCGGTAGCCGGCGGCGTTGCGGCCGGTCCAGCCGGCCTGGTCGAGCAGCTTGTTGGCCTCGTCGACGTTGTAGCTGGCCAGCGCGCTGGACGCGGTCGCGTCGAAGTCCGCCGTGGTCGGGCCGAGCACGCTGTTGGCCGGCACGAACTGTCCGAAGTAGATGTTGTTCACCAGTTGCGGCACGTTGATCGACGCGGACAGCGCGCGCCGCACGTTGACGTCGGACAGTGGGCCCCTGCTGGTGTTGAAGAACAGCAGGTAGTTCAGCCCGGGGGTCTTCTGTGAGTTGAGCGTGTAGCCGGACAGCGTGCGCAGCGTCTTCGCGTCGACCGGCGGCACGTCCGCGATGCCCTGCGCCTGGCCGCTGGTCAGCGCGCCGTAACGGGTGGCGTCCTCGGACACGAAGTCGAACACCAGGCTCCGCAGATAGGCCGGGCCCTGGTGGGAGGCGTTCGCCGGCGCCGAGTTGTACTTGTCGTTCCTGGCCAGCGTGATGGCCTTGTTCTTCACCCAGGACTTCAGGGCGAAGGCCCCGGTGCCGACCGGCTGGTACTGGTCGACCGGCTTGGCCAGTTCGGTTGGGCTCTGGATCCCCAGGAACGGCGTGGACAGCGCCTGTAGCAGCGGGCTGAATGCCTGCTTGAGGGTGACCTGGACGGTCAGATCGTCCACCACGGTCGAGCTCTGGTAGGGCGCGATCAGCGAGGAGGCGTAGGCGGACTTGGTGGCCGGCGCGACCACGTGGTCCAACGACGCCTTGACGGCGGAGGCGGTCAGCGGGGTGCCATCGGTGAAGGTGACGCCCGGGCGGAGCTTGAACGTGTAGGACCTGCCGTCCGGGGAGATCGTCCACGAGCTGGCCAGCCACGGGCCAAACGAGTCGGCGCCGGTCTGCACCACCAGCGAGTCGAAGATGCTGCGGTCGATCAGGCCGGAGACCGAGGTGGCCGTCACGGCCGGGTCGAGCGACACCAGGGTGCCGTCCACGCCGTAGGTGAGGGTTCCGCCGGACACCGGGCTGTCGGCGGCGTTGGCCGAGTTCCGGTTCACGACGAAGGTGGTCACCAGCGCCACCACGACCACGATGACGATCGCGCCAACCACGTACAGCGTGCGGCGGGACCGCCACCGTCTGCGGCGCCGCCGGGCCACCGCCGCTGGTTCGGCCACTGCCGCTGGTTCGGCTGGTTCGGCAGGTGATGATTCGACGGCCTCCGGTGGTTTGGCGGGGCCGGCGGGTTCCGGTGCGTCAGCCGGCTGGGGCGACTGCCCGTCGGACTGATCGTCGGATTCGAACATGGGTAACCGTCTTTCATGGGGACTGGGGGAAAGCAGGCCATTCCCGATCCGGGTCATAGAACGGGAATGATGGCGGCACGGCGCCGTCCGTCGGCGAAGATTGAACCAGCAGGTCAGCCGGCTAGTCCAACAGCGATCACCGTTTTCTCACATGGTGAGTCAATTCGCCGGGGTGACCGCGCTCAATTCATTCCCATTCGTGATGGGAATTGATGCCATGAGGGAATCGATGCCTTTTGTCAGGCCACCGGCTCCTCTGGCAGTTCAGATGGCAGTTCCGGCTCGGACTCCGGTTCGGCCTGTCCCCAGAGCGCGAAGAACGACCGTAGGGTGTCGCGGGCGGCCCGTTCCACCTTGGGGTCCAGATTCTGCCGGATGATCACGCGCAGGTCGACCCGGCCGGCGGCGGGCAGCCCGGTGACCTCGACCAGCCCACGCGGCGTCTGGCCGGCGGTCGGCAACAGTGCCACGCCGATGCCGGCGCGCGCGGCCGCGATCACGCCGTTGAGCTGCACCGCGTCGACGAGGACCCGCACCGGCCAACCGGCCCCCTGCAGCACCCGAAGTGCCTGGTTACGCAGCGAGCAGGGCTCCTGGAACGCCACCAGTCGCAGTGGCTCGCCACGGCAGGGAAGCGACCAGGCGGGTGCGGCGCACCAGCTCAACGGCAGCGCGCCGACCTCGTCGGCCAGGCAGGGCGTGTCGCCGGGCACCAGCGCGATGTCCAGGCTGCCACGGACCGTCGCCTCGACCAACGCGGGGGAGTGGTCCAACTGAAACACCATGTCGTGCTGGGGGAAGGCGGTCCGCAGCGTGCAGAGCATCTCCGGCAGCACCTGATCGGCATGTTCGGTGGCGCCGAAACGCAGCCGGGGTGAATGGTGGGCGCCGAGCCGCCGGACCGCGTTGTCGTGCACCACCAGAATCTGGCGCGCCTCGGCCAGTAATGCCTCGCCGGCCGAGGTGAATCTGGCCTGCCTTCCGGTCTTCTCCACCAACGGCTGGCCGACCGCCCGTTCCAACGCGCGGACATGCTTGCTCACCGTCGGTTGGCTGATGCGCAGGACGGCGGCGGCCCGGCCGAATCCCCCGCAGTCGGCGATCGCCACCAGCGTCCGCAGATGGGCGATGTCCAGGCATTGTGGCATGCACACAAAATAATCGTGACGGAGGCGTGTGGGTCACCAGGTGAGAAAAGCCGCCGATCGCTTGCGTCGGAATACGAGCCTTGTGGCCGCTCGTAACACGGTGATCACGGGCGAGGCATGCCCATCCGGTGACGATGCGGACTCCGGCGCTCGCTCCGGGACGCCACCCAGAGCACCGGCTCCGCTCCGCGACATGACTCGCGGAGCGGAGCCGGTGGCTGTTAGGCGTTGAAGCGGTATTAAGCAGCGCTCGACTGCGGGCCGGGCTTCGGCGAGAGCATTTCCTCGCCTTCGGCGGTGCGCCGGGCGTGCCAGAAGCCGATTCCGACCAGGACGAACATGATGAAGGCCAGGATGAAGGAGACAATTCCCGCCCAGAACGCGATGACCGCGAACTGCGAGAACGCGTACGCCTCCAGCAGCAGGCCACGGAGCGTGGTGCCCTGGAACGATGTCTGGGCCGCGTCGGCCAGCGTCGTGTCCTTCGGATTGGCCCGGGCGGCCGTGCTCAGCTTGGAGTAGACACCGCCCTCGGGCAGCTCGGAGAGGTGCACGGCGATGAAGTGGTTGGCGTAGGCCTCGGCCTGCGCTCCGGTGGTCAACTGCTGGCCGGCGTACTGGTTGAGATACGGGCCGATTCGCGGGTCAGCGAGCTGCGAACTGCCCTTGGCCGGGAACACGATCTGCTGCTGGGCCAACTGGTCATGCACGTTGCTGTTGGCGAACGTATACCCCCACATCGCCAGTGCGCCAGCGATCACCAGCATGACCGCGACTACCAAACCCCCGGCACTGACCAGCACATCGAAAACCTTGCGACGCATGAGAGTTCCTTTCTCATCGAGTCCGAGCTGCCTGAGAGCCCACGTGCTCCCGCTGCCGTCTGTAGGCACCTCTTCTCTCTGAGTATTTCGGCAGGGCGGCAATTCGTTGGTCGGACCACGTGATGCGATAGCGATTCGCGTCGGAGTCGCCCAGACATGGTAAATCGGGCCGGAGGCCACCGCTCCCTTCTCGCCGCTGGGGTATCCGCCGCGCATCCATCGGTCATGATCCGCGGCGAAACGTAGCGGTGGATCTTTGGAGCTTTCTTGGAACGAAACTCCTCATCCCGGCGGGCTGGTAACGGGACGGCCACTCGGCGGTGGCCGGAGTGCCGATTGATCCTGGTAGCCGATCCGGCTGGTTGATCATGCCGGCTCGCCGACGCCGGCCGGCGGTCCAGGGCGGGCCGGCGTCGGCGAGCGGCGCCGCGAGCGTCAGCGGCAACCCCGCTGGGCATGCGGGGATGGCTGGCGGTCGTGGCGCGACCGGCCGCGGCGCGCGTCCACGGTCGGTGTGATCGGGTGGTCGACGAGCGCCTTCTCGGTGGCGACGCGGCCGGCCTCAATCAGGCGGGGTATGTCCGACTTGGACCACTTCGACAGCCCGTGCAGGTCGGGTTCGATGATCAGCGTGTCGAGGTCGTCGGCGTCCGGCTGTTCGGTGGCCGGCTGGTTGTTGCGGAGAATCGGTAGCTCCCATTCGCCGCCGATCCGGACCGCGATGACGGTCTCCGCGCCCAGCTCGCGGGCGGCGTCGATGGGCAGGTTGTCGGTGAATCCACCGTCGACGAGCACCTGTCCGTCGATGGTGACGGGCGGGAACAGACCGGGGACCGCGATGCTGGCGCGCAGCGCCAGGCTCAACGGTCCACTGGTGAGCGCGACCGGGCGCCAGGTACGGATGCTGGTGGCGACCGCCGCGAACGGCCGGGGAAGGTCCTCGATGTCCGGATCCTCGCCGAGCATGGCGATGGTCGCCTCCAGCGCGGTGGTGTCCAGCAGGCCGAGCCGGAGACTGAGGGTGAACTTGCCGAACGTGCTCCAGGTCGCGGCTCTGACCTGCCGTTCGATGACCGGGGTTGGCATCCCGACGGCGACGGCGGCGCCGATCAGCGCGCCGGCGCTGGTGCCGGCCACCACGTCGGGACGGATGCCGTGCGCGTCCAGCGCCCGCAGGACCCCGACGTGGGCGGCGCCCAGCGCGGCACCACCACCAAGAACGAGTCCGAGCGGTCGTGAGGTGGGCATCGCGGCATCCTTTCGGGGAGATGATCGGGGAAATACGGGCCGGGCCGACCCGATGTGGCGGGTGGCTACTCGGGTAGCGGCGTCGCCCGGGCGGGGTTGAGCCCGTCGAGAAGCAGGCTCAGATAGCGCCGTCGGGCGGGTTTGGCCAGCCGGGTGGTGGAGCCGAGGACGGCCGCACCGAGCGCGAGCAGGTCCGGAATATCGTCGGCGCTGATGTCGGGGCGGATGTTGCCGGCGGCCTGGGCGCTCGCCAACAGCGGTCCGAGCGTGTCGGTGTAGTGCCGTAGCTGCTCGGTGGTCGCCTCGGTGAGACCGCCCATCGCCGACACCAGACCGGGCTCG
>DASVLX010000143.1:0-8094 GCA_036384655.1 Pseudonocardiaceae bacterium | reverse complement strand
CCACCCGAAGTTCGGCGCACCGGCCCGGGTGCCAGGGCGCGTAGCTCGCGGCGACCACCGTCAGCTCGACACCCGAGGCGCGGGCGACGGTCCGGCCGGCCTCGACGGCGTCGGCCCAGGTGGCCGCCTCCGCCGGACCCCACCAGCCCGGCCGCCGTCGGTTACCGGCCAGTACCACGCCCACGTGCAGCGGCTGGTGAGGCACGGACGCGTTCAGCGCGGCCAGTTCGGCCGGCGCGGGGCGATCCGCCACGCCCAGCTCCGGCACCGGCGGCTGCTGCCCGTCGAGCTCGACGACCTGGCCGAGGTGATACAGCGAGACATCCCGGAAACCACGGGACACGTTGCGCGCCACTATTTCCAGCATCCCCGGCAGCAGCGTGCTGGTGACCTGGTCGGCGTCCGAGTCGAGCGGGTTGAGGATGGTCAGGGTGCGGCGGCGCGGATCGTCCTCGTCCAGTCCGAAGGTGTCCCACACCGACGGCGGCACGAACGGGAACGGCAGCACCTCGACATAACCGGCGTGCGCCAGCGCCCGGGCGACACCGCGCTCACGCCGCTGCCGGGCGGTCAGGCCACGGCCGGCCGGCGCCGTCGGCACGATGGAGGGAATCGTGTGGTAGCCCTCCAGCCGCAGCACCTCCTCGACCAGGTCCGCCGGCTGCACCAGGTCGGCACGCCAGGTCGGTGGGGTGGTGATCACGATCGGGGTGCCGTCGTCGGCGGTGTCCACCTCGACCTGGCAGCCGATGTCCTGCAGCCGCTGGATGGTCACGCCACGCCGGTAGGTGATGCCGGCGACGCGGTCGGGCAGGTCGATCGGCATGGTCACCGGGCCGGGCAGGGTGGGCCGCCCGACGTCGGTGCGGCCGGGCTCGATGTTGCCGTCGCCGTAGGTGGCCAGCAGCCGGGCCGCGATCTCCAGGGCGGCCGGCGGGGCCGCCGGGTCGACGTACCGCTCGAACCGCTTCGACGCCTCGCTGGGCAGCTTGTGTCGGCGGACCGCTCGGGCGATCGACGTCGGCTGCCAGGTCGCCGCCTCCAGCAGGATGTCCCGGCTGTCCGCGTGGATCTCGGTGGACGCACCGCCCATCACGCCGGCCAGGCCGATCGGGCCGCTGTCGTCGCAGACCACGATGTCGTCCGGGTCCAGCTCTCGCTGCACATCGTCCAATGTGGTCAACTTCTCACCCGGTGCGGCGCGCCGCACCACGATGTCGCCGTGCAGTGACGGCACGTCGTAGGCGTGCATCGGCTGGCCGACTTCCAGCATGACGTAGTTCGTCACGTCCACGGCCAGCGAGATGGACCGGATACCGGCGAGCATCAGCCGGCGGCGGATGAACCACGGCGTCGGCGCGGTCGGGTCGACCCGGGTCACCCGGCGCGCGACGAAACGCGGACAGGCCTCCGGGTCCTCGATGTGCACCGGCCAGGACGTGCCGCCGGCCGGCGGGATCTCCACCCCGGCCGGGTCGGAGAACCCGATGCCCAGCGCGCAGGCCAGTTCACGGACGAGACCGCGAACGGAGAAGCAGTAACCGCGGTCCGGGGTGATCGCCAGCTCGATCACCGTGTCGGACAGCTCCAGCAGCTCGATCGCGTCGGTGCCCGGATCGGCGGTTCCGCTGGGCAGCACGAGGATTCCACTGTGGTCCTCGCCGATGCCCAGTTCGAGTGGCGAGCAGATCATGCCGTTGCTGATGTGCCCGTAGGTCTTGCGGGCGGTGATGGTGAAGTCGCCGGGCAGCACCGCTCCCGGCAGCGCCACCACGACCAGGTCGCCCTCGGTGAAGTTGCGCGCGCCGCAGATGATGCCCTTGATCGCGTCGCTCTTCCTGACGCCACCGGCGGCACCGTCGATCGTGTCGTCGACCGTGTCATCGAGGTCGTCATCGAGGTCGTAGTCACTGGCGACCTGCACCTGGCAGTACCGGATGGGCTTCTTGAAGCCGGTCAGTTCCTCGATCTCGACCACGCGGCCGACCACCAGCGGCCCGCGCACCTGGTTGAGCTCGATGACCTCCTCGACCTCCAGGCCCACCTGGATGAAGGCGTCCACGAACCGTTGCGCGAGCGGAACATCATCGTCGTACGTGGGCAGGTCGAGCCGTTCGGCCAGCCAGCTGACGGGGACTCGCACGGCTCAGGCCTCCATTCCGAACGCCGTGGTGAACCGGACATCGCCCTCGATCATGTCCCGCATGTCGGGCAGGCCGTTGCGGAACATCAGGGTCCGCTCGATACCCATGCCGAACGCGAATCCGGAGTAGACATCAGGGTCGATCCCGCATGCCTGGAGCACTCTCGGGTTGACCATGCCGCAGCCGCCCCATTCGACCCAGCCGGGGCCGCCCTTCTTGGCCTCGAACCAGACGTCGGGTTCCGCCGAGGGCTCGGTGAACGGGAAGTACGAGGGCCGCAACCGGATCCGGGCGGCCGAGCCGAACATCGCGCGGGCGAACGCGTCCAGGGTGCCCTTCAGATGCGCCATGGTCAGGCCCCTGTCCACGGCCAGGCCCTCGACCTGATGGAACACCGGAGTGTGGGTGGCGTCCAGCTCGTCCGTCCGGAACGTCCTACCGGGACACACCACATACACCGGCAGGTCACGGGACAGCAGCGAACGGATCTGCACCGGCGAGGTGTGGGTGCGCAGCAGCAGCCCGGAGTTCTCCGGCGCCAGGTAGAAGGTGTCGGTCATGGTGCGCGCCGGGTGATCCTTGCCGAAGTTCAGCGCGTCGAAGTTGAACCACTCGGCCTCGACCTCGGGTCCCTCGGCGACCTCCCAGCCCATGCCGACGAACACGTCGGCGATGCGCTCCGAGATCGTGGTGATCGGGTGCCGGGCGCCCGCGGCCACGCGGTCCCACGGCAGGGTCATGTCGACGGCCTCGTCGCGCAGCACATGCTCGTCGCGCTCGGCCTGGAGCACGGTGTGCCGAGCGTCGAAGGCCGCCTTGATCGCGGCCTGCGTCTCGTTGACCCGGCGGCCGGCCTCGGCCCGGGCGGCCGGCGGCAGCGCGCCGATCTCCCGCCGTGCCAGCAACACCGGCGACTTCTCGCCGAGGTGAGCCGGCTTCACGGCCGCCAACGCGTCCAGGTCCGCGGCCTCACCGAACGCGGCTTCGGCCTGTTTCACGGCCGAGCGCAGCGTCTCGGCCGAGAGCGCCGCGACCTCCTTGGGATCGAAAGGATCGTTGGCTGCGGACATCGTCGCTGCTTACTCCTGAGGGGGATGGTGAATCGGATCGATCCTAGGCGATCGACCCTTGCGAGGTCGCGCGAGTTCCGGTATGTCGCTGTGCCCGCGCACTCGCATAGAGACAGACGGCCACGGCGGCGGCCAGGTTCAGGCTTTCCGCCTGTCCGTGGATCGGCACCCGCAACGCGGTGCCGGCCGCGTCGAGAACCTCCCGCGACAGGCCATGGGCCTCGTTGCCAAACAACCACGCCGTCGGTTCCGCCAGCGGATCACCGGGATCGTCGAGGGCGGTGTCGAGATCGTCGCGCGCGTGGCCGTCGGCGGCGACCAGCCGAAGGCCGGCGGCCCGGCAGGCGTTCAGCGCGTCCTCGATCGCCCGCGCCCGGGCGAACGGCACGTGGAACAGGCTGCCGGCGGAGGCTCGCACGCATTTGCCGTTGTGCGGGTCGACGGTGTCGCCGGCCAGCAGCACGGCATCGGCGCCGGCCGCGTCGGCGATCCGCAGCGCCGTGCCGGCGTTACCCGGGTCGGCGACCCCGACCAGCACCGCGACCAGTCGCGGCGCGCGCCGATCCGTACCGGCGACAACCGTGTCCAGCGGCTGGTCCAGCAGGTCGCAGACGGCGATGATGCCCTGCGGTGTGACGGTCTCGGACAGGGAGGCCGCGGCTCGCTCGGTGATCAACGAGACATGGTCGGCGGCGCGCACCAGTTCGGGGTAGCGCTGCTGGGTGGCCTCGGTGACGAACAGTTCGTGCACGGCGCCCGCCGCGAGTGCTTCGCGGACCGCCTGCGGCCCCTCGGCGAGGAACTGGTGGGTCCGGCCGGCGCGGCGGGTAAGCCGCCGAGCGGCGACGACCCGGGGCGTTCGCTCGGTGAACGGAGCGGCCCCGGGTCGCGACGAGATCATCAGGCCGGCTCGGCCTGCGGCTGGCCCTGGGCCGGCGCGTGCTGCTTGGCCACCTCGACCAGAGCGGCGAACGCGGTCGGGTCACTGACCGCCAGCTCCGCGAGGATCTTGCGGTCCACCTCCACGCCCGCGACCTTCAGACCCTGGATGAACCGGTTGTAGCTCATGCCGTTCTGCCGAGCGGCGGCGTTGATCCGGGTGATCCACAGCTGGCGGAAGTCACCCTTGCGGGCCCGGCGGTCCCGGTAGGCGTAGTTCAGCGAGTGGAGAACCTGCTCCTTGGCCTTGCGGTAGAGCCGGGAGCGCTGGCCGCGGTAGCCGCTGGCCAGATCGAGGGTCGTCCGGCGCTTCTTCTGGGCATTGACCGCCCGCTTGACGCGTGCCACGGTGTGTCGTCCTGTTCAGTCTTCGGGGGCGTTCGGGGCGCCCGGGGGTGTACGGGGATCAGATGCCGAGCAGCTTCTTGACACGCTTGGTGTCGTTCCGAGCGATCTCGGTCGTGCCGCTCAACCGACGGGTGAGCTTGCTGGACTTGCGTTCAAGCAGGTGCCGCTTGCCGGCCTTCTCCCGGCGCAGCTTGCCGCTGCCGGTCACCTTGACCCGCTTGGAGATGCCGCTGTGCGTCTTGTTCCTCGCCATGTCCGTCCTCATCCACCACAACCGCCGTGACGGTCGCGTCCTGTTCGGGCACCCGCGAACGGGCGCTACTTACGTTTCGGCCTGGCACACCACGGGTGCCGCCGATCGCCCAGTACGGATCACTGGGCGTCGGCGGCGCCGGATGCGTCCGGCCCGGTTGACGCGCCGTCCGGGACGGCGGTCTTCGCCCTGGGCTTGGGCGGGGCCTTGTGTGGCGCAAGCACCATGATCATGTTGCGGCCGTCCTGCTTCGGAGCGGCCTCGACGAACCCCAGTTCGGCGACGTCGTCGGCCAACCGCTGCAGCAGCCGGAAGCCGAGTTCGGGCCGGGACTGCTCACGACCACGGAACATGATGGTCACCTTGACCTTGTCACCGTGGGCGAGGAAGCGGGACACATGTCCCTTCTTCGTCTCGTAGTCGTGGCTGTCGATCTTCGGCCGGAGCTTCTGCTCCTTGATGACGGTCTGCTGCTGGTTGCGGCGCGCCTCCCGCGCCTTCTGCGCGCTCTCGTACTTGTACTTCCCGTAGTCCATGATCTTCACCACGGGTGGGCGCGCCGTAGGAGCGACCTCAACGAGGTCCAGATCCGCTTCTTGGGCGAGCCGGAGGGCGTCGTCGATACGGACGATGCCAACCTGTTCACCGGCCGGTCCGACGAGACGGACCTCGGGGACGCGGATGCGGTCGTTGATGCGCGGCTCGGAGCTGATGTGGCCTCCTTGGTCAGTGTTGCTCTGGAACGCGGCCGGCTGGTGCGGAGGATGCCCGTAACGCCAAGAAGCCCCGATGCCGTGAGGCATGCGGGGCCAGCTTCCGACCGATCGCCCGATGGCGTGACGCCACGGGACCAACGCGAATCGCCTGACTCGCGTGACCGGACCCGGCCGTCCTGGGAACGACTCGGGTGGGAGCGGGACTCCTCTTTGCCGCCCTCGCTCACGCGGGGGCCGGTCGCATCCATCAGCTTAGCAGAACGTGCCTCAGGAACTGGCCGGTGTAGCTGTGTTCCATGCCCGCGACATCCTCGGGGGTGCCCTCGGCGATGACCATGCCGCCCGCGGCGCCGCCCTCCGGTCCCATGTCGATCAGCCAGTCGGCCGTCTTGAGCACGTCCAGGTTGTGCTCGATGACGATGACCGTGTTGCCCTTGTCCACCAGGCCGTTGACGACGTCCAGCAGCTTGGCGATGTCCTGGAAGTGCAGGCCGGTGGTTGGCTCGTCCAGCACGTAGACGGTCCGTCCGGTGGAGCGTTTCTGCAGCTCACTGGCCAGTTTCACGCGCTGCGCCTCGCCGCCGGACAGGGTCGGCGCCGGCTGGCCCAGCCGGACGTAGCCGAGGCCCACGTCGACCAGGGTCTTGAGGTGCCGGTGGATCGAGGTGATCGGCTCGAAGAACTCGGCGGCCTCCTCGATCGGCATGTCCAGCACGTCCGCCACCGTCTTGCCCTTGTAGTGCACCTCCAGGGTCTCCCGGTTGTACCGGGCGCCCTTGCACACCTCGCACGGCACGTACACGTCCGGCAGGAAGTTCATCTCGATCTTGATGGTGCCGTCGCCGGAGCACGCCTCACACCGGCCGCCCTTGACATTGAACGAGAAGCGGCCGGGCAGGTAGCCGCGCACCTTGGCCTCGGTGGTGGCGGCGAACAGCTTGCGCATGTGGTCCCACACGCCGGTGTAGGTGGCCGGGTTGGAGCGTGGTGTGCGGCCGATCGGCGACTGGTCGACCTGTACCAGCTTGTCGACGAGTTCGATGCCCCGCACCCGGGTGTGCCGGCCGGGCACCTGCCGGGCGCCGTTGAGCTTGTTCGCCAGCACGACCGCCAGGATGTCGTTGACCAGCGTGGACTTGCCGGAACCGGACACCCCGGTGACCGCGACCAGACAGCCGAGCGGGAACGACACGTCGATGCCGCGCAGGTTGTGCTCGCGGGCCCCGACCACCGTCAGCTGCCGCTTGGGATCGGCCGGCCGGCGCATCGCGGGCACCGGGATGGCCCGGCGGCCGGCCAGGTAGTCGCCGGTCAGCGAGTTCGTGTTGGCCAGCAACCCCTCGTAGGTGCCGCTGTGCACGACATGGCCGCCGTGCTCGCCGGCGCCGGGACCGATGTCGACGATCCAGTCGGCGTTGCGGATGGTGTCCTCGTCGTGCTCGACCACGATGAGCGTGTTGCCCAGGTCGCGCAGCCTGGTCAGGGTCTCGATCAGCCGGTGGTTGTCGCGCTGGTGCAGGCCGATGGACGGCTCGTCGAGCACGTAGAGGACGCCGACCAGGCCCGAGCCGATCTGGGTGGCGAGCCGGATGCGCTGCGCCTCGCCACCGGACAGCGTGCCGGCCGCGCGGTCCAGGGACAGGTAGTCGAGGCCGACGTCGAGCAGGAATCCCAGCCGGGCCTGGATCTCCTTGAGCACCCGGCCGGCGATCATCTCCTGGCGCTGGTCGAGGTCCAGCCCGTTGAGGAACTCGGCGCACTCCCGGACGCTCATCGCGGACACCTCGGCGATGGAGCGCTCGCCGTCGGTGTGGTGCGCGAGCGTGACCGCCAGGATCTCCGGCCGCAGCCGGCTGCCCTGGCAGGCTGGGCAAGGCACCTCACGCATGTAGCCCTCGTACTTCTCCCGCATGTACTCGGACTCGGTCTGGTCCTGCCGACGCTCCAGGAACGGGATCACGCCCTCGAAGCTGGCGTAGTACGAGCGCTCGCGGCCGTAGCGGTTGCGGTAGCGGACGTGTACCTGCTCGTTGACGCCGTGCAGCACCGCCTTCTGCACCTTCGCGGGCAGCCCCTTCCAGGGCGTGTCCATCCGGAAGCCGACCGCCTCGGCGAGCGAGGACAGCAGCCGCTGGAAGTAGTCGGCGGTCTGGCCGCCGGCCCACGGCGCGATCGCGCCCTCCGCGAGACTCAGCTCGGGGTCGGGCACGACCAGCTCGGGGTCGACCTCCTTGCGCACGCCGATGCCGGTGCACTCCGGGCATGCGCCATAGGGCGAATTGAAGGAGAACGACCGGGGCTCCAACTCGGTGACGCCAAGTGGGTGGCCGTTCGGGCAGGCCAGGTGTTCGGAGAAGCTGCGCTCGCGCTCGCCCCCCTCCGCGTCCACGAACTCGATCGTGACCAGGCCGTCGGCCAGCTTCAGCGCGGTCTCGACCGAGTCGGTCAGCCGCTGCCGTGCGGACGCCTTCACGGTGAGCCGGTCGACCACCACGTCGATCCGGTGCTTCTCCTGCTTCTTCAGCTTGGGCGGCTCGGTCAGCGGATACACCTCGCCGTCCACCCGGACCCGCAAGTAGCCCTGGCCCTGGAGCTGGCCGAACAGCTCGACGTACTCCCCCTTG
>DASVLX010000142.1:0-7025 GCA_036384655.1 Pseudonocardiaceae bacterium | reverse complement strand
CGCTGGACCCGCGGTTCGGCGTCGGTTCCGCCGCCGCGCACCGGGCGTCCGGCGCGGTGCCGATCTGCGGGGCTCTGCCGACCCTGCGCTGCGATGTGGACACCGCCGAGGATCTGGCGGTCGCCCGCGCGCTCGGCCTGGGTCCACACACCGCGCCGCTGGCCGGGGTCGCCTGCGGTACCGGCATGTGACATCGGACGGTCGCGCCAAATTAACCGCCCAGCCGACCAACTTCCCCGCCCAAATCCCCCGATCATCGGGGACAATGGCCTTCGTGAGCGGCGAAAACAGCAGGCATGGCGACAACAAGGACGGTCATCACCCCCACACACAGCCCGGTTCGGATGGTGGCCGTCAGCCTCGCGAGCATGGCCATGCGGCCGAATCGGGGCGGTCGCAGGCGGCGCAACCCGCCAGCACCGGGGCTTCGCGGCGACGGGTGACGACCCGACGGATGCCACCACCACGGCCCAGCCGTGCCCGGGGCGTAGCGGGCCGGCCGCGCACCGCCGAGCCGGCGCCCGCTCCGACGATGGATGGAGTGAGCGCCCAGACCGGGCACAAACAGACCGAGGACGAGCATGGCGTCCCGATCCTGACGATCGCGCCGCCGGCGGTCACCACGCCGGCCGGGGTGCCCGCGCTCACCGGCGCGGAGCTGCCCGACGACCGGTACTTCAACCGCGAGATCTCCTGGTTGGACTTCAACGCGCGGGTGCTCGCGCTCGCCGAGGACCCCTCCCTGCCGCTGCTGGAGCGGGCCAAGTTCCTGGCGATCTTCGCGTCCAATCTGGACGAGTTCTACATGGTCCGGGTGGCCGGCCTGAAGCGACGCGAGGAGACCGGACTGTCGGTGCGCAGCGCCGACGGCCTGACCCCGCAGGAGCAACTCACCTGGATCGCCAAGCGCAACCAGGAGCTGGTCGAGCAGCATTCCGCCGTGTTCCTCAACGATGTGCTGCCCGAGCTGGCCAAGGAGGGCATCCGCATCGTCACCTGGCACGACCTGCCCGAGCATGACCGGCAGCGGTTGTCCAGCTACTTCAGCGACCAGGTGTTCCCGGTGCTCACGCCGCTGGCCGTGGACCCGACGCACAAGTTCCCATACATCTCCGGGTTGTCGCTCAACCTCGCCGTCACCGTGCGCGACCCGAACAGCGGGATCGAGCGGTTCGCCCGCGTGAAGGTGCCGGCCAACGTGCCGAGGTTGGTCCGGGTCGAGGCCGACCGTGATTCCAAACAGGCCACCTTCCTGCCGCTGGAGGAACTGATCGCGGCGCACCTGTCCGAGCTTTTCGCGGGCATGGAGGTGATGGAGTTCCACGTCTTCCGGCTCACCCGCAACGCCGACCTGGAGGTCGAGGAGGACCGCGACGAGGACCTGTTGCAGGCCCTGGAGAAGGAGCTGCTGCAGCGCAAGTTCGGCCCGCCGGTGCGGTTGGAGATCGGTGAGGAAACCAGCGAGCACATGCTCGACCTGTTGCTCACCAAGCTCGAAGTGGACGTTCATGATGTTGTCACCGTGCGGGCGCCGCTGGACCTGACCTGCCTGTGGGAGCTGTACGCGCTGCCGCGCCGGGAACTGAAGGACGCGGCCTATGTGCCGGCCACGCCCAAGGCGTTCGGCGAGCGGGAGACGCCCAAGAGCGTTTTCGCCGCGCTGCGCGAGGAAGACGTGCTCGTGCACCACCCTTACGACTCGTTCTCCACCAGTGTGCAGCGATTCATCGAGCAGGCGGCCGCCGACAAGCATGTGCTGGCCATCAAGCAGACCCTGTACCGGACATCCGGTGACTCGCCGATCGTGGACGCGCTGATCGACGCGGCCGAGGCCGGCAAGCAGGTGGTCGCGCTGGTGGAACTCAAGGCACGGTTCGACGAGCAGGCCAACATCAACTGGGCGCAGGTGCTGGAGAAGGCCGGCGTGCACGTGGTGTACGGGCTGGTGGGGTTGAAGACGCACTGCAAGACCGCGCTGGTGGTGCGGCAGGAGGGTTCCACCATCCGTCGCTACTGCCATATTGGCACCGGCAACTACAACCCCAAGACCGCCCGGCTGTACGAGGACATCGGCCTGCTCACCACCGATCCGGCGATCGGCGCCGACCTCACCGACCTGTTCAACGTCCTCACCGGATACTCGCGGCAGAGCAAGTACCGCAACCTGCTGGTCGCCCCGCATGGCGTGCGCAAGGGCATCCTGGAGCGCATCGAGAAGGAGATCGCCCGCGCCCACCAGGGAAAGCCGTGCGGCGTGCGGATCAAGGTGAACTCCATCGTGGACGAGCAGGTGATCGACGCGCTGTACCGGGCATCCCAGGCCGGCGTGCCGGTGTCGGTGGTGGTACGCGGGATCTGTGGACTCAAGCCCGGCCTCCCGGGACTGTCCGAAGGGATCCATGTCCGGTCGATCCTCGGCCGGTTCCTGGAGCACTCCCGGATCTTCCACTTCGTCGGCGAGGACGAGTACTGGCTGGGCAGTGCCGACATGATGCACCGCAACCTGGATCGCCGCGTCGAGGCGCTGGTGAAGGTGAAGCATCACAAGCTCAAGGCACAGCTGGGCGATATCCTGGACTCAGCGTTGGATCCCGCGACCCGTTGCTGGGTCTTGTACGCGGACGGCCGTTGGATGCCCTCGCCGTCCGACGGAACGCAGGTCCGCGACCACCAGGTTGAGCTGATGCGCCGACACTCCAAGGGCAACAAGTAGTCGATCAGTAGTGAGGGTTGTCAGCTCGTGGCGCGATCTGCCGATATTCGCGCGGCCGGGACGGTGTTGTGGCGATCGACGGATTCCGGGCGTCCGGATGTGGCGGTGATTCACCGCCCGCGTTACGACGACTGGTCACTGCCCAAGGGCAAGCTGGACCGGGACGAGACGATTCCGGCCTGCGCGGTCCGGGAGACCGTCGAGGAAACCGGACATCCGGTGGTGCTGGACCGGCCGCTGATTCAGGTGCGCTATCCGGTGCAGCAGTCGCAGAAGTCGGTCGACTATTTCGCCGCGCATGTCACCGGGCCGCTCGATCCGGCGCTGCGCTACGACAACAACGAGGTTGACCAGCTGCGCTGGCTGCCCATCGACGAGACGCGGCGGCTACTCACCTACGACTGGGACCGGGACGTGCTGACCTCGTTCGGCACGACGCCGCCGGACGCGACCACCGTGCTGCTGGTACGCCATGGCAAGGCCGGCAACAAATCCGTGTGGAACGGGGACGACGGCCAGCGGCCGCTGAGCCCGGCCGGCAAGGAACAGGCGGCCGCGCTGCGCGTGCTGCTGCCGCTGTTCGCGCCGAATCGCGCCTACAGCGCTCCCGTGCTGCGCTGTCAGCAGACCATCGAGGGCGTGGCGACCGATCTGGGCCTGACCATGGTGCCCGAGCCCGCGTTCACCGAGGCCGCGTTCCAGGCCGATCCGGCGGCCTGTCTGCGGCGGTTCGAGGAACTGGTGCGTGCCGGTGGTCGGCCGATGATCGCCAGCCAGGGCGGCACGATTCCCGGTCTCGTCCAGATGCTGGCCGAGCGCGGGGGGCTGTCGGTAAGCCCGCCGGTGCCCTGCAAGAAAGGCAGCGTCTGGGTGTTGTCATTCGCACCGGGCGAGCCCGAGAAACTGCTCGCGGCCGGCTACCTGCCCAGCGCGCTGCCCGCGCCCTCGCCACAACCGCTCGACTGACCGGATCAAACACCGTACAAACCAAAGCTCAGGGGTCAGCCGAAGCCCAGTGGGCAGCGAGTCGATCGTGTCGATCCAGTGGCGGCCGCCCGGACATGACCAGGCGGCCGCCAGGACGCCTACTTCTTGCTGGACTTCTTGTTCGACGCCTTGGCGGCCGCCTTCTTGGAGGTCGCGCTCGCGGCCTTCTTCGAGCTGGTTGCCGGCTTGGCGGCGGTCTTCTTCGTGGTGGTCGCCGCGCTCGGCGCCGCGGCGGTGCGAGTGCTCGGGCGGGTGGCCGGCTTCGCGGCGGCCGCGGCACGGGTGCGGGTCGTCGTGGTGGCGGCGGCCCGAGTCGTGCTCGGCCGGGTGGTGGTCCGCGTGCTGCTGGCCGGGCGGCTGGACGTGGTCCTGCTCGTCGTGCCGGCGACCTTCGACGCCGTCACCCGCGGCAGTTTCTTCGCACCGCTGATGACCTCACGGAAGTTTGTGCCCGGACGGAACGCCGGCACATTGGTCTTCTTCACCTTGACGGTCTCGCCGGTACGCGGGTTCCGCGCGATGCGGGCCGCACGGGCGCGCTTCTCGAACACACCGAATCCGGTGATGTTCACTTTCTCGCCCTTGTTCACGGTTCGGACGATCACGTCGACGAGGCTGTCCACGGCACCCGCGGCGACCTTCTTGTCGCCCAGGCGTTCCGACAGAGCTTCGATGAGTTGGGCCTTGTTCACTGTTAGTCCCTCCGGAGACCATGACACAAGCGACCCGTCTTTGGGTCGGTGTTACCGGACACGGTAAGCCCACATCGCTTGTGATGCCATGCGCCACGCCCATTTTTCGCCTGGCGCCAGCCTGATTCCGCCACGCTGGGGGACATCGAGGCGGACCCCGGAGAGTCAATCGGGGCTCGGATTCCCGCTGTACCGGGGAATCCGAGCCCCGTCACTCACTTCGCGACAACCGTGTCGAGACTCGGCCGCCAGCTTGGCCGGTGCCGCTCGAACTCGTCGATGTCGGCGACATTGCGCAAGGTCAGGCCGATGTCGTCAAGCCCTTCCAGCAGCCGCCAACGCGTGTAGTCGTCGATCGAGAAGGGACAGACGAAGTCGCCGACCCGAACCGTCTTCTCCTTGAGATCGACGGTCACCTCGGCGCCGGGGTCGTTTTCCAGCAGCTTCCACAGCTGCTCGATGTCGGACTGCTCACACTGGGCGGCCACCAGGCCCTGCTTCCCAGCATTACCACGGAAGATGTCGCCGAACCGGCTGGCGATGACCACCTTGAAGCCGTAGTCGAGCAGTGCCCAAACGGCATGTTCGCGGGACGAGCCGGTGCCGAAATCCGGTCCGGCCACCAGCACGCTGCCCCGTTTGAACGGTTCGATGTTCAGGATGAACTGGTCATCGGCCCGCCAGGCCGCGAACAGTCCGTCCTCGAATCCGGTGCGGGTGACACGCTTCAGGTAGACGGCCGGGATGATCTGGTCCGTGTCTACGTTGGACCGGCGCAGTGGCACGCCGATACCGGTGTGTGCGGTGAACGGTTCCATCGGTTACTCCCTCGTCAGTCCAGATCCGCGGGTGCCGACAATGTGCCGCGAACCGCGGTGGCGGCGGCGACCAACGGGGACACCAGGTGCGTCCGGCCGCCCTTGCCCTGCCGGCCCTCGAAATTGCGGTTCGACGTGGACGCGCTGCGCTCGCCCGGGGCGAGCTGGTCGGGATTCATGCCCAGGCACATCGAGCAGCCGGCCGAACGCCATTCCGCGCCGGCCGCCGTGAAGACCGCGTCGAGACCTTCCTTCTCGGCCTGCGCGCGCACCTTCATCGAGCCGGGCACCACCAGCATCCGCACGCCGTTGGCGACCTTGCGGCCGGCCAGCACACCGGCGGCGGCACGCAGGTCCTCGATCCGGCCGTTGGTGCAGGAGCCGACGAACACGGTGTCCACCGCGATGTCCCGCAGCGGCGTGCCGGCCGTGAGGCCCATGTACTTCAGGGCTTTCTCGGCGGCGACCCGCGCGTTCTCGTCGGTGAAGGAACTCGGGTCCGGCACCCGGTCGCTCAGCGGCAGGCCCTGGCCCGGGTTGGTTCCCCAGGTGACGTACGGGGTGAGCTGGCTGGCGTCGATGTCGACGGTCTTGTCGAAGGTGGCGTCGTCGTCGGTGCGCAGTTCGCTCCAAGCGGCGACGGCGGCGTCCCAGGCCTCGCCGGCCGGCGCGTGCGGGCGGCCCTTGAGGTACTCGAAGGTCGTGTCGTCGGGCGCGATCATGCCGGCTCGCGCACCGGCCTCGATGGACATGTTGCAGATGGTCATCCGCGCTTCCATGGACAGCGCCTCGATGGCCTCGCCGCGGTACTCGATGACATAACCCTGGCCGCCGCCGGTGCCGATCTTGGCGATGACCGCGAGGATGATGTCCTTGGCGGACACGCCGGGCGCGAGCCTGCCGGAAACGTTCACCGCCATGGTCTTGAACGGACGCAGCGGCAGCGTCTGGGTGGCCATCACGTGCTCCACTTCGGACGTGCCGATGCCGAAGGCCATCGCGCCGAACGCGCCGTGCGTGGAGGTGTGGCTGTCGCCGCAGACGATCGTCATGCCCGGCTGGGACAGGCCCAACTGCGGGCCAATGACGTGCACGATGCCCTGTTCGGGATTGCCCATCGGGTAGATGGTCACGCCGAATTCCGCGCAGTTGCGGCGCAGGGTCTCGACCTGGGTGCGGGACACCGGGTCGGCGATCGGCTGGTCAACACCCGTGGTAGGCACGTTGTGGTCCTCGGTGGCCACCGTCAGGTCCGGGCGGCGCACCTTCCGGCCGGCCAGCCGCAGGCCGTCGAACGCCTGCGGGCTGGTGACTTCGTGCACCAGGTGCAGGTCGATGTAGAGCAGGTCGGGTTCCGCGCCGGTGCCGCGGCGCACCACGTGCTCATTCCATACTTTCTCGGCGAGGGTATGGCCCATCGCGTCTCCTCAGCGAGGTTGACTGGAAACGCGCTGTTGACCAGTCGTTCCCAGAATCTGGACTTCCCATATCGCGAGACGTTAATATCGCGTCGTGGGACAGTCTAGCGGCATCGGTGTTCTGGACAAGGCGGTGGCCGTCCTGCAGACCATCGCGAACGAGCCCTGTGGCCTGGCCGAACTGTGCAACCGGACCGGGCTGCCCCGGGCGACCGCGCACCGGCTGGCGGTCGGCCTGGAGACGCACCGGCTGCTGCGGCGCGGCTCCGACGGGCGCTGGCGGCCGGGTCCGGCGTTGGCCGAACTCGCCGGCGGGGCAACCGATCCGCTGGTCGAGGCCGGCGCGGCGGTGTTGCCCAAGCTTCGGGACGTCACCGGTGAGAGCGTGCAGTTGTAT
>DASVLX010000141.1:0-3581 GCA_036384655.1 Pseudonocardiaceae bacterium | reverse complement strand
GCGGTCGCGGCCAGGAACGCGGCCAGTGCCTGCCGGTCGTCCGACCGGACCGACTGTGTGACGACATAGACCACGGCCTCCGCCCCCGCGACCGCGCTGGTGGACACCGGATCGAGGCCACCGCCGGCCGAACCGAGCACGGCCTCGGTGCGCGATACCGAGGCCGCGTCCAGCGAACCCAGTCCCGGCGTGTCGATCACGGTCAGTTCGCGCAGCAGATCGCTGGTCAGGTAGGCGTCAAGATGGGAGACCCGGTCGATGCCGCCGACCAGATGACCGATGTCGGACGGGATGCCGCCGTCGGACTGGAACGGCAGCACCTGACGCTGACCGTCGGTGCGCACCACCTCGACCCGGTCGACCGTGCCGTACCGGAACCGGGTCACCAGTCGCGTGCACTCGCCGACCGCGGTCGGCGCGACCCGCCGGCCGATCAACGCGTTCACCAGGGTGGACTTGCCGGACTTGAGTCGCCCCGCGACCGCGACCTGCAGTGGCGCGGTCAGCCGGTGGAGCACGACGCCCAGACCGGCGGCGGTGCGCGCGGACACCTGGGGCAGTAGACGTTCGCACAGCATGGCCGCCGCGGCGCACAGCGGTCCCGCCGGTCGAGCCGGCGCGCCCGGTGCCTGGGTCCCCGACGTCACCTGGCGAATAGTGCCATGCATCGAACATGACCAGGCCCGTGGTCCAGATCAGCTATGTTCGATCCGTGGCCCCATCCCCCGACTGGCGTCCCAGACTCGTGGCGCTGGACATCGACGGCACTCTTCGCACGGATGCCGACGACGGCGTGGAAACCGTGCGACCGGCGGTTCGCGACGCGCTTGACGCGGTGCGTGCCGCGGGCGCGCACGTGGTGCTGTGCTCGGGGCGCAGCATGCTTGCGGTGCTGGACTTCGTCGCCCAGTTCGGTGACTGGCGGGGTCCGGCGATCTGTTCCAACGGCGCGGTGTGGCTGGACACCGGCACCGCTTCGGTGCTTCGGCGCCGGGAGTTCGAGCTGACCAGGTGCGTCGCCCTGGTTCGGGAGATGCTGCCCGGCGCCGCGTTCGCGGCCGAGGAGATCGGGTTCGGGAACCGGTTCACCGACGGGTTCGGACACGTTCCCTTCGCGGGTCACAACCGGCTGGTGGACTACGCCGAGTTCGTGGCGACTCCGACCAGCCGGCTGACCGTGTACTGGCCGGGCCGGACCGCCATCGAACTCAACGCGGCGCTGGCCGCGGCCAGCCTGACCGGTGAACTCGCGGAACTGCTGGCCTATGTGAACTACAGCGTCGGCGAACCGGATGCCTGGCTGTACGGCTCGCCGGCCGGGGTGACCAAGGGCTCGGCGCTGGCGGAACTGTGCCTGCGACTGGGCGTGTCCGCGGCCGAAACGCTGGCGATCGGGGACGCCGGCAACGACATGGAGATGCTGGCCTGGGCGGCGCACGGGGTCGCGATGGGACAGGCGCCGGCAGCGGTGCGGGCGGTCGCCGACGAGGTCACCGCGTCGGTCGCGGAGAACGGTGCCGCGCTGGCGCTCAATCGCTGGTTCCGCACGGGGTTGGAATCCACGGGGGTGGAATCAGGGTCGTTCTCAGGGTGATCACGGATTCCCGGTGATGCACCCGATGGGCCAGGCTCTCGGTAGAAGCACGGACGGCGCCGGGATCCACGGGGACGCCATGGACGCCATGGACGTTGTGTGTGTGACGGTCGCCCGGCCGGGTTGCGAGGGGTATCGGGTGTATCCGTGGGCTTGGAGCACCAGTCATGTTTGACGAGTACTTGCCATGTTGACGCTAGGGAGTTTCCATGATCGAGGCAGTGGGCCTCACCAAACGGTATGGCCGCACGCTCGCGGTGAATAACCTGTCGTTCACCGTGAAACCCGGCCGTGTCACCGGATTTCTCGGCCCGAACGGTGCCGGCAAGTCCACCACCATGCGGATGATCCTCGGTCTGGACCGGCCGAACGAGGGGCACGTGCTGATCGACGGCCGGCCCTACCAGCAGCTGCACCAGCCGCTCCGCACGGTCGGCGCCCTGCTGGACGCCAAGTGGGTGCATCCGAACCGCTCGGCCAGAGCACATCTGCTGTGGCAGGCCCGGTCCAACGAGATCCCGGTCCGGCGGGTGGACGAGGTGTTGGACATCGTCGGCCTGTCGAGGGTCGCGAACCGGCGGGCCGGTGCCTTCTCGCTGGGCATGTCCCAGCGGCTCGGGATCGCCGGGGCGCTGCTCGGCGACCCGCAGGTGCTGCTGTTCGACGAGCCGGTCAACGGACTCGACCCGGAGGGCATCCTCTGGATCCGGACGCTCATGCAGAATCTCGCGGCCGAGGGCCGGACGGTGCTGGTGTCCAGCCACCTGCTCTCCGAGATGTCCCTGACCGCGCAGGATCTGGTGGTGATCGGTCGAGGCCAGTTGATCACGCAGGGCACCACCGCCGAGTTCATCCGGCACGCCACGGAGAACACCGTCCGGGTGCGCAGCCCGCAGCTTGACCGCCTGAATCAGGCGATGGTCGACCAGGGGTTCACCGTCCGGGAGGCCGCGTCCGAGGACGGGCACCCTGACGCCGGCCGGTCCGTCGGCCGCGCGCTGATCGTGTCCGGCGCGTCGACCGAACAGATCGGCGATCTCGCCGCCTCGCTGGGTGTGACGCTGCACGAGCTGAGCCCGCAGACCGGCTCGCTCGAACAGGCATTCATGCGGATGACCGGCGATTCCGTCGAGTACCAGACGGTCGCGGCACTGGCTGGCACCTCCGAAACCGCCGCCGGTGCCTCCGCTGGCTCCGCCGCCGTGACCCCCACTCAGACCACCAACACCACCACCGCTGGGAAGTGACGAGATGACGTTGCTCGCCGTCGAACGCATCAAGCTGTTCACCACTCGCTCGCCCTGGTGGTGCATCGTCCTGGCGATCGTGCTGCCCGTCGGGTTCGCCGCGCTGCTCAGCGGGCTTGCCCGCGGTAATGCTGAACCGATCAGCGTGACGGCCACCCAGACCGGCTACGCGTTCGGCATGGTGGTGGTCATGGTGATGGCCGCTCTCTCGGTCACCACGGAGTACCGCTTCGGCACCATGCGGACCACATTCCAGGCGGTGCCGAACCGCATCGCGGTCTTGCTCGCCAAGACCACCGTGGTGGCGCTGGTCGCCGGCGTGGTGGGTGAGATCGCCGCGTTCGCCTCCTGGGCGCTGGTCCGGGCGATCCGTCCCGGCCCGCAGCTGGCCCTCAACAGCGAGCATGCGTGGCGCGCTGTCGCGGGCGTGGGGCTGGTCTACCTGATCGCCGCGGTCATCGCGCTCGCCGTCGGCATCCTGGTCCGCCAGTCGGCCGGCGCCATCTCGATCCTGCTGGTCTACACGCTGCTGGTGGAGAGTCTGGTCACGTTGATCCCGACAGTGGGCGACAAGATCCACGACTGGATGCCCTTCAACGTCGCGGACAACTTCCTGTCGGCGGGCTCGTCGGGCGGGGGCCGGGCGGCGGCGGCCGCCTCGGGCGTGTCGCTGGGCCCCTGGGCGTCGCTGGGCTATTTCGCCGCCATCGCGGCGGTGCTGTTGGTGGTCGCCCTGGTCA
>DASVLX010000140.1:0-2517 GCA_036384655.1 Pseudonocardiaceae bacterium | reverse complement strand
ATCACCAGATGGAAGCGTTCGCGGATCCAGTCCTTTTCCTCCGGCGTCGGCGACTGCAGGTCGACCCAGACCGGGTTGCGGTCGGCCCCGGCGAGCGAGAGCAGTTCGGCGGCGGTGGAAATCTCTTCCTGGACCATGCCTCCCTTGAGGCGGCCATTGTCCAGCGTGAACACATTCAGCATGCGGATCCTTCGTCGGCGGTGCGCGCTCGGGCGAACGCGCAAGCCGGAGTGCGCGTTGACGGACCCTTCGAGGGTCGCCGCGGCGCGAGAGTTGCCAGGAGCAGGCGACGCCAGGCGGCGCGCCAGGGGGTCGAGGTGGCCCGTCTCACTCCGGACAAGCGTCGCGGCGGCGTTGGATGCGGTGGAGCAGAACGCTCAGGGGCTGCGGCGGATTGACGCTGGAGTGGACGGCCACCGAGGGTGGTCGCTGTCCAAGGGGGACTCCAGTAATCGGGACGCGGGATTATCACATCGCGTCCCGAGGGCCAGCAAGGAAGCGCGGGGAGGACGCCCGGTCCGGAAGGCTCGCGCCGCACAACATCCAGCATTCCAGCACGGACCTCGCCCTGCTGCAAGGCGGGAAAATTCGCCCCCAAACTTGCTTTCCATCACTTGCCGAGGCTGGGGATCGGGAGCAGACTGGACTCGTCTTCTTCATCGATTTCGCCTCAGAACCCGCATGCCATCGGCCCTCGCGGCCTTCCGGGTCCCTCGCGGACCGCTCACCCGTCACGCCGTTTCCGACACTCCATCCGCTTCCCCCGCGTCTCCAGCTCGATGCCGGCGACGTGCCGACCGACCCTCACAGACTCCCCACCTCACCAAGACCCTGCCCGCTCTTTTCCCCGCGGCAACGACCGCCGACTCCGACTCTGTTTCCGACCAAGCCCTTGTGAAAGGAGGCTTTATGAACCTGACCATCAGCGGCCACCATCTCGAAGTGACACAGGCTCTGCGCGAATACGTGCTGAACAAGCTCAGCCGGGTGCTCCGCCACTTTGACCAGGTCGTGGACGTCAACGTCCTGCTGACCGTGGAGAAGCAAAAGGAAAAGGATCGACGCCAACGCGCTGAAGTCACGCTGCATGTGAAGGGACGGGAAATCTTCTGCGAACACTCGAACGGCGATCTCTACGCCGCCATCGACGAGCTGATGGACAAGCTGGATCGCCAGGTCTGCCGCCACAAGGATCGGGTGCAGAACCACCACCATGAATCGGCCAAGCGCATGGACTTGAGCGCCGGATGACCGATCTCCGCGAATCCGACGGTCCTCCCCGGCCCGTCGGACTCGCTACCGGATCTTCAGGGATTACCCGGAGATCCCCCGCAAGGCGGCCCATCGGGCCGCCTTTTTGCCGAGAATTGTTGCGATGCAACACCAGCGGAGACGTTTTCACAGAAGCGTCGCATCCGTCACACCCCCTCTCGGTAGCGGGATTCCTATAATCCAGTCCTTCAACCCTCGAATCTGCGTACCCGCTGGTGCGCAGGCTGCTTCCCCAGCTCGCCGGTCGACATGGCCGGTAAATGCCCGATGAACCGTCTCGCCGCCATCCTTCCCGCCAGCAACGTGCTGGTCGATGTGGACGCTTCCAGCAAAAAGCGGGTCTTCGAGCAGGCCGGGCTGCTCTTCGAGAACAACCATTCGATCTCCCGCGCCGCGGTCACGGACAACCTGTTCGCCCGCGAGCGCCTGGGCTCCACCGGCCTGGGCCACGGCGTCGCGATCCCGCACGGCCGCATCAAGGGCCTGAAGAACCCGCTGGCCGCGGTGCTGCGCGTGCAGCAGCCCATCGGCTTCGACGCCCCCGACGACGAACCGGTCACCCTGCTGATCTTCCTGCTGGTGCCCGAGGCGGCGACCCAGAGACACCTCGAGATCCTGTCCGAGATCGCCGAGATGCTGTCCGACCGCGAACTGCGCGAACGCCTCAAGACCGAGGCGGAGGCCGCCACCGTGCATCGCCTGATCGCCGACTGGGAACCGCTGAAGTCGGTGGCCTGAGCGGCCCGGCGCCTCGAGACGATCTCTCCACCTCCAGCACCCGCCCAACTTGAAAGCCACCTCCATCAGCGCGGACCGGTTGTTCGAGGAACACCGCGAGGCCTTGCGTTGGGAGTGGATCGCCGGGCATGCGCACCCTGAACGCCGTTTCGACGAAGCCGCGCTGCGGGACGCCCAGTCGGCCGCCGACCTGGTCGGCTACCTGAACTACATCCACCCCTACCGCGTCCAGATCGTCGGCCGGCGTGAAGTCGCCTACCTGAGCCAGGCCTCGGGCGACGTGCTGGACCGCCGGATCTCGCGCATCGTGACGCTGGAGCCGCCGGTCATCATCGTCGCCGACGACCAGGTGCCGCCGGACCGGCTGGTCGCGATGTGCGACCGCGCCGAGATCCCACTGTTCACCACCGCCGAGAGCGCCGGCCACGTCATCGACCTGGTGCGCGCCTACCTGGCCCACGTCTGCGCCAACCGCACGACACGCCACGGCGTGTTCATGGACATCCT
>DASVLX010000139.1:0-1893 GCA_036384655.1 Pseudonocardiaceae bacterium | reverse complement strand
TCGAAGTGGCGCAGCAGCAGGCCGAGCACCAGGGTCGCCTCGTGCAGGGCGAACTGCCGGCCGATGCAGGCCCGCGCACCGTGGCCGAACGGCTTGTACGCGTAGCCCGGCCGGGCACGCACGGCCTCCGGCGTGAACCGGTCCGGGTTGAACGTCTCCGCGTCATCGCCCCAGAGCGACGGGTCGCGGTGCAGCAGGGGCAGCAGGATGGTGCAGCCATCACCGCGGCGCATCGGATAGCGGCCGGCGAGCATCGTGTCGTGCAGCGCCTCCCGGGAGAAGCCGGGCGCGGTCGGCCACAGCCGCAGCGACTCGTCCAGCACCCGGCGTACGTACCGGAGCTTGGCCACCTCGCCGTACTCCGGATCGCCGTCGGCTCCCCACACCTCGTCCACCTCGGCCCGCGCCCCGGCCTGGATCTCCGGATGCTGGGTGAGGAAGTAGAGCGCGAAGGACAGCGCGCCGGACGTGGTCTCGTGGCCCGCGATCAGGAACGTGATCACTTGGTTCCTGATGTTGGCGGCGGACAGCTTCTCGCCCGTGCCGGGCTGGGCCGAGTTGAGCATCAGACCCAGCAGGTCCTGGTTGCCGTCGTCCCCCGTGCTGTCGCCCGCCTCCTGACGGGAGCGCACCACGCCGTCCACGAAGTCGAAGATGTAGCGCAGGGCCTCGGCGCTGCGGTGCCGGCGGTCCCGGGAGATCCACGGCCCGATGATCGGCAGCACCGATTCCCCGTGCAGCGCGTAGTCGAGCGCGTCCACCATGGCCGTGACGAACGGATGCGGTTCGGGCCGGTCGAAGATGCCCAGATCCTGTCCGAAACCGGTGCGGGCGATCGTGTCGAAGGTCATCCGGGTCATGTCACCGGGCACGTCGATCTCGGTGCCGTCCAGGTGCTCGTCCCAGGAGCCGATCAGCCGGTGCGCGACCTTCACCATCGTGGCGTGGTAGCCCCGCATCGCGTCGCGGGTGAAGCCGGGAGTGAGGATGTCGTGCGCCCGCTGCCAGTTGTGCTCGAAGCCGTACGCGGTGAACAGGCCGTCGCCACCCAGCGGGCGCAGGTTGCTCACGCCGAGACCGACCTGCTTGCGGAACCGGTCCTCGTCCATCAGATCGGCGATCAGCTCCGCGCCGCCGACGAGGACGAACTCACGGTCCAGGACCTTGCGACGGAAGATCGGTCCCAGCTCGCGGGCCAGCCGCATGGAGTCCTGCACGGGCTGGTCCGACGACGTGCCAATCAGGTCACCGAAGATCGGGAGGCGGTGTGGCGGATGGGGAATGTCGGCCAGCGCTGGCCAGACCTGGTTGTCCGAGCGAACGCGCGCCATTCGCTGTACTCCTGTGTTAGACACGGGTTCAACAACACCGAGTCTCCGGCGCCCCAAACCCCCTGTCAAGGCGATCCCGTCGCTGAAATCACCCATTCTGGGCGTGCACGCCTGGTAACTTGATCGTGGCGCAGCGACAGGGCGGATCTTGGGGGCACGATGGTGACGGTGGGCCAGCTTCAAACGGCGAAACCGGACCTCTGGCACGCTGCGGCGACCGCCTGGCAGAACCTCGTCAATCGTGCGCATGAGACGTCGGACGACATACGGGATCGTGGCGTCGGCGAGATCAATGAGCACTGGACCGATGAGGTTGGACAGCGGGCGTCGGCGACGTTCGCGTCCGCCGCGGACGGCTTCGACATCGCGGCGGACACCATCGACGGGATCGTGATGGTGCTGGATGGCTTGGCGGACGCGATCAGCATGGCGCAGACCACGTTGGAGGAAGCCCTTCGCGAGGCCGGCGAGCTTGATTTGAGCGTGGCGGATGACGGCCAGGTCAGGGTTACCGAGGACGGATTGGCGGGTGCGCTGGGGAATGCGCGGTTACAGAATGTGC
>DASVLX010000138.1:0-28742 GCA_036384655.1 Pseudonocardiaceae bacterium | reverse complement strand
ATCCGGTCGCGGGTTCCGGCTGGCCGCGCGCGGTGGACGACACGGTCGGCGATGTGGACGGCGCCCTCGCGGACGCGACCAAGACACTGGACGCCAGCTACACCAGCGCCTATCTGGCCCATGTCCCGTTGGAGACCAGGGCGGCGGTGGCCGAATGGGACGGTCCGAGGCTGACCGTGTGGACCGGCAACAACGTGCCGTTCATGGTGCGCGGCCGGCTGGCCGAGGCACTCGGCGTCGACCAGGCGGACGTGCGGGTGATCGTGCCTCCGGTCGGCGGCGGCTTCGGCGGCAAACACGGCGACGAGGCGATCGAGGCCGCCCGGCTCGCCAGGCTGGTGGGCCGGCCGGTGCGGGTGCACTGGAACCGGGCCGAGGAGTTCCAGTGGGGCTACCTGCGGCCGATGGCCGTGATCGACGTGCGGGCCGGGATCGACGCGCGGGGGTCGATCACCGCCTGGGATTTCGCCGACATCAACGCCGGACCGTCCGGCATCGTCTTCCCGTACGACACGCCCAACCGCCGGCTGCGCTATCAGCCGGCCGACTCGCCACTGGCGCAGGGCCCCTACCGGGCGCTCGCGGCGACCGCCAACGCCTTCGCGCGCGAGTCGCATATCGACGAGCTGGCCGCCATGGCCGGCATTGATCCGCTGGAGTACCGGTTGCGGGAACTCGCCGACGACCGGCTGGCCGACGTGCTGCGCGCGGCCGCCGAGCGGTTCGGGTGGCGGCCGGACCAGCCGGGCACCGGGCTCGCGGTCGGGCTGGAGAAGGGCGGCCGGGTCGCCACCTGCGTCGAGATCAGCAGAGCCGATGATAGGGCCAACGACGGCACCGACGGCGAGACCGTGCGGGTGCTGCGGATGGTGACCGCGTACGAATGCGGCGCCGTTGTCAACCCGGACACCGTGATCAACCAGATCGAGGGCGGCACGATCATGGCACTCGGTGGCGCGCTGTTCGAGCGGGTCGCCCTCGACCACGGGCACATCGCGGAGCCGAAGCTGGCCCGGTACCGGGTGCCGCGCTTCAGCGACATCCCGGACATCGAGGTCGTGCTGGTGGACCGGCCGGACATCCCGTCGGCCGGCGCCGGCGAGACCCCGCTCATCGCGGTCGCGCCGGCCATCGCCAACGCGATCTGCTCGGCCACCGGACAGCGGCTGAGGTCGCTGCCGCTGGCACCCGGACTGGTCGGCGGGCCGGTCGGTCAGGGCCCCGCTCGGCCCGTCGGTCAGGTGTAGAGGGCCTCCACGTCGGCCTGGAACTTCGCCAGCACATACCGCCGCCGGACCTCCTGGGTCGGGGTCAGCTCGTCGCCGATCTCGAACTGACCGGGCAGCAGCCGGAACCGCTTGATGCCCTCCGCCTTGGACACCAGGTGGTTGGCCTCGTCCACGGCATTCTGAATGGTGCCCAGGAGTTCGGTGTCGTCCCGCAGGTCGGCGACGGTGGCCTCGGCCGGCCGGCGGTGCTCCTCCTTCCAGTCCGCGAACGCGGCGCCGTCCAGGGAGATCAGCGCGGCCACATACGGCCGCCGGTCGCCGACCAGCACACACTGGTCCACCAACCAGTGCCCGCGCAGCGCGTTCTCCAGGAACAGCGGTGCCACGTTCTTGCCCGAGGCGGTGATCAGCAGGTCCTTGGCTCGCCCGGTGATGGTCAGAAAGCCGTCGTTGACCTCACCGAGATCACCGGTGTGGAACCAGCCGTCGGCGTCGATCGCGTCGGCGGTGTCCAGCTCGTTGTGCCAGTAGCCCTGGAACACGGTGTCGCCGCGCACCAGCACCTCGCCGTTGTCGGCGATCCGCACCTCCCGGCCGGGCAGCGGCCGGCCCACCGAACCGACCTGTTGCGCGGCCGGCAGGTTGAACGTGACCGCGGCGGTGGTCTCGGTGAGCCCCCAGCCCTCCAGCACGTTGATCCCGATGCCACGCATGAAATGGCAGAGTTGCGGGCCCAGCGGCGCGCCGCCACTGACCGCGTAGGCGACCCGGCCGCCGGTGGCCGCGCGCAGTCGCTGGTAGACCAGCCGGTCGAACAGCCGGTGCCGGAGTTTCAGCGGCAGGCTGGGTCCGCCGGTGTCCACGGCGTGGCTGTAGGCGAGCGCGGTGGCCTCGGCGGCCTGGAAGATCCGGCCACGACCGGTGGACGCCGCGGTGCGGGCCGCCGTGTTGTAGACCTTCTCGAACACCCTGGGCACCGCGATCAACAGGGTGGGCTTGAACTCCGCCAACAGGGTCGTGACATTGCGGATGTCGCTGGTGTGCGCGATGCGGGCGCCGCCGAGGAACGCGGCGAACTGCACGATGCGGGCAAGTATGTGGGCCAACGGCAGGAACAGCAGCAGTGAGCTGTCCGCGGTGAGCATCAGCTCGCGCACGCCCTCGGCGCTCAGCAGGCTGTTGATCTCGGCGAGCAGGTTGCCGTGGCTGATCATGCAGCCCTTGGGCCGCCCGGTGGTGCCCGACGTGTAGACGATGGTGGCGAGCGTGTCCGCGGTGGTGGCCTGGCGGCGTTGGTGCACCGGCTCCGGCCCGACCTCCCTGCCGTTCGCGGACAGCCTCGCGATGTCGCCGTCATCCATCGTCCACACGGCACAGGGCGCGGGCACGCCGGCACGCTCGACGACGGCGCGGGTCGCGGCGTCCGCCACGAAGATCCGGTTCGCGCCCGAATCGGTCAGGAACCACTCGATCTGCGGCGGCGAGGACGTCTCGTAGATGGGCACCGTGACCGCGCCGACCATCTGGATCGCGAAATCGCACAACACCCACTCGTAACTGGTGCCGGACATGATGGCGATCCGATCGCCGGGC
This sequence comes from Pseudonocardiaceae bacterium, assembly GCA_036384655.1. Classification (GTDB taxonomy): domain Bacteria; phylum Actinomycetota; class Actinomycetes; order Mycobacteriales; family Pseudonocardiaceae; genus DASVLX01. The sequence goes on along the minus strand of DASVLX010000138.1, from coordinate 25,920 downwards.
TCGACGCCCGCCGCGATGAGCCCACCTGCCAGGGCGATGATCTCGTCGGCGAACTCCCGGGTGGCGACGGGTCGCCAGACGCCGTCGATCTTGCGCTCGAATGCCACGTGATCGGGCGCGTTGGCCGCCCGGTCGACCACAATGTCGGTCGCGTTCACGCGACCAGCTTCGCGCAATCGCGGCGTGGCTGCGCGGGGACAAAGTCGGTGGACATCAAGGCCCTTGGCCACGGCGGTGCGGTAATGTCGCGGAAAGATCTCGGTCGGCGTCTGGGGAGTCCCGCGTGAGCGATACGCAAGACAATCGTTTCGGCAATCGCTTCGAGGGTGACGCGGCAGGCGTGTTCCAAATGCGCGACGTCACAGGCGGAGTGCACATTCACCAGGAGCCGCCGAGGCGGCGGGTGGCCCCCGCCCGGCAGTTGCAGCCGCCGCCCGGTCATTACACCAACAACAAACCGCAGCTGGACGCGCTGTCCAGGGTGCTCGGGTTCCAGGACGATGTGGACGGTCCACTCGTCGCGATCATCCGGGGCGAGCCGGGCAGCGGCCGCAGCACCCTGGCGAACGCCTGGCTCTACCACCATGGCGCGGATTTTCCGGACGGCCAGTTCCTGATCAGGCTCGCCGGCGGCGCGGCCGACGGTGAACAGGTCCGGGTGAAGCTCGCGGAGCTGCTGGGCACGGTCGGCTTCGACCCCGACCAGATTCCGGCGAGCCTGGACGGCCGCTCGGCGATGTGGCGGTCCTGGTCGACCGGCCGCCGGATCGCCATGATCGTGGACGACGCCGTGACGGCGGCGCAGGTCGCCGCGTTACTGCCGGGCACGAGCCGATCGGTGGTACTGGCCGTCGAGGCGGGCCGGCTGGGCGGGTTGATGGCGCGCGCGTCCGCCGGCTATGTCGACATCGATCCGCTCAGCGAGGAATCCGCGACGCTGCTGCTGCGCCGGATCGTGGGGCAGCGTCGGATCGACGCGGAACCCGACGCGGTGCGGGCGCTGGTCGGCCGGTGCCGGGGCCTGGCCGCCGCGCTGTGGGTGGTGGGCGTGCAACTGGTGGAGTTCGACGACGACCCGATCGCCATTCTGGCGGACCGGCTGGCCGACGACGAGCGTGCGCTGCGTGAGCTGTCCCGGGACCCGGATCTCTCGCTGACCGTGGTGTTCGATGCCGCCTACCGGCGGCTGGGACCGTTGGCGCAGGCCTGTTACCGGCTGTTGGGTGTGCATCCCGGCGGTGGCGACGTGGCACTGGCGACGATCGCGGCGGTGCTCGGCGAGCCCGCCGATGATGTGGCTGCCGCACTGCGGGCCCTGCGTCGCGCCATGCTGGTCACCCGGCCCACCGACGACCGCTATCTGATGGTCGGCCTGCTGGCGGCACATGCCCGGGACAAGGCCGGGGCACAGGCCGGCGCACTGCGCCGCCGGATCATCGCCCATTACCGGGAGCGCGCGCTGGCCGCGTCGCTGGCCTGGCTGCCGCAGCGTGGCTGGCTGCAACTGCTCTGGCCGGAGCTGACGACGTTGGCCGAGCATCCCGGCCTGACCGGGGATGAGGCCCGAGTCTGGCTGGCCGCCGAGCGGGCGAACCTGCGGGCCGTCGTCGAATGCGCGCCCGAACCGGTCTGGACCTGCCAGATGGCGATCGCCCTGTGGCCGCTGCACGACCAGGGCAAGCACGCCTACGACATGGCGACCGTGAACCGGCTCGGCGCGGACGCGGCCCGTGAGCTGGGCGACGCGCTGGCCGAGTCGGTGATCGAGTGTCAGCGTGGTTTCGCCTACCGGCAGTTGGAGGACCTGGACCGGGCGGCTGAGCTGTTCGAGGTGGCCCGGTCGGCCGCGGACCGTGCCCGTTCGCAGCCGGCTCTCGGCACCGCGATCGAGGCGTTGGCGCTGGCCCGGCTGGACCAGGGCCGGCTGGCGGACGCCGAGGAGTTGCTGCGCGAGAACCTGGAGATCGCGGAGGAGATCAACGAACCGAGGCGGCTGGCGCTGGCCCGGTTCCACCTGGCCAAGGTGGTGTCACCGACGGAGGCCGGCGAGCTGTTGGCGTCGGCCCGGCGGTACTTCGAGTCGAGCCCCACGCCGGAGGACTACAACCTCGTCAAGGTCGACCTGTGGCGCGCCATCAAGCTCGCCGAGGACGGCCAACTCGACCCGGCGGCCGGTCTGCTCGGCGATGTGTCGGCCAGGGCCGAGGCCGGCGGCTGGCATTTCGAGCGGGCCCAGGCATCCGAGGCGCTCGCCGATGTCGCGGTTCGCCGAGGCGATCTCGCCGTCGCCCGCGCGCATCTGAAGGACGCGCTGGACGTCTACGAAACCCGCGGGTTCTCGGCCCGTGCCGTGGCCGTCCAGCACAGACTGTCCGAACTGGACTGAGTGAGGGCCGGGCGTACCAGGAGCTCGGTGGGCAACGCGTCGATCGGATGCCCGGCGGTCAGCCAGGCGTACAGCACCGAGGCGAACACCGGCGCGTTCCGGCACCGGGTGCGCAGCCGGACGCGGCCACCGTCCGCCGTGCCCAGCAGCCAGCAGTCGCGGTCGCGATCCCTGGCGAGGGCGAGCAGACAACCGGGCAGTGCGCGCAGCGTCCGCGCGACCCACCGGTCGGCGTCCCGGTCGGCGTCTCGGTCTGCTTCCCTGGGAGCGCGATGCACCACGATGTCGGCCATCGCGAGCATCCCGGTCAGCGGGCCGTCGGCGTCCACCACCAGATGGGCGTCCTGGGGCATCAGCTCGGGCGTGTCGACCGAACCTGCCGGCCACCGGTTGACCGTCGCGCACAACCTCTCGGTACTGGTCTCGCCCAACTCGACGGTGACCAGCGTGGCGCGCGGCGGGACGAACCGGCCGGTCGGTGTCGGCAGGGCGGCCACCGGTGGCGCCGCCGACGTCGGCGGTCGCAGCTCCAACAGTTCGTAGCAGGCCCGGCGCAGCCGGATCGCAGCCTCGCCGGGACAGGATGTGGTCAACGCGGTGATCTCGGCATAGCGGTTGGGATCATGCCCGGCGATCGTTCGCTCGACACAGCCCAGCGGGTCGGCCTCGTCGAACCGCGGAGCCGCCCGCAGCAGCGCCGCGATCGGCGAGCGCGGATCGATGGTGTGCGCGGGCGCCGACGCGAGCAGGATCGGCGCGCCCAGGGCGGCGGCGTAGAACGTGACCGAGCCGTGATCGCCCACGATCAGATCGGCTGCCACCAGCGCCGGACGCCAGTCGTCCTCGTCGTCGAGCACCAGCACGCCGTCTCGCGCGCACTGTGCCAGCCAGTTCCTGACCTGCCAGCGGGAATGCCCGTGGGTGATGTTCGGATGCAGGGCCACCGCGATGCGGTACGAGTCAACCGGCAGCCGCCGGGCCAGCGTCTGGATCAGGTTCGGATTGCCGCCGTAGAGCGAATAGCGGCCCCACGTGGAGCTGATCACGATCAGCCGCTGGCCGGGCGCGACGCCGAACGCCTGCCGGTAGGACTCCCGGAGCGGAAGGCTCGCCAGGATGCGGTCGAAACAGGGATCGCCGGCCACCCGAGCGGCGCCGACCGCCTCGGGACAGGCGATGCGGAGCCGGTCAAGCTGTTCCGCATGGGAAAGCACCAGAATCGATGGCACAACCCGGCCGTCGTGCACAAGCCAGGGGGCCGACAGGCCGAATACCGGACTTCCGGTTTCCGGTTTCCGGTTTCCGGTTTCCGGTTTCCGGGCCAAGTATTTATTATATCCCATTCCGTGTGGCACGACGAGGAGGGGTGCGTTGATCTCGTGCAGGTCGCCGCCCAGGCTCGCGGAGATCGCCAGATCGACCGGCAGATCCAGGGCCCGCTTCCAGGGCAGCACCGTGATGCCGCGCGCGGCGAGGTACTCGGCGATGCCGGCCGGGAAGGCGCTGGAACCCGGCGTGCTGAACAGGACCTGCACGCGCGGGTCGGTGGCCACCACCGGCAACACGTCGAACAGCCGGGTCGCGGCGGTGACGTTGTGCACGACGGCCAGAACGGTTCGCTGCACCGGCATTGTTCGCCATTCCGGCAACAACGACCGGAGGGGCGGCCGCGCGGCCGATCGGGCTGCTGATCGACTGCTGACGGACACCGACTCACGTTGCATGCGGGCCCCCGTCGTGATCCATCTTTCGGTGCGCCATCGGCCACCGTAGCAGGCCATATGCGTTTCACCACAGGGTGACCGGATATCCAAGGTCGCCCATCTTGGGGACCTTGGACCCCTGCCTGGCAGGCCCGCCGGCTCGCACAGTTTGTTCATGGCAGGGCACTGGTGGAAAGACGACCGGAGCGGGCGATGACCGGTCGAATCGTGGTAGGCGTCGACGGATCCGCGGACTCCCGTGCGGCGCTGCGTTGGGCCATCCACCAGGCCGAGATGACAGGGTCCGCCGTGGAGGTGGTGTGCGCTTGGGAACACGCCCAGCGGACCGCATGGACACTACTGCCCACGAACTACGGCACGGTGCCTGTGCCCTTCCCGCCGGAGCGGAATGATGAGCGGAATTGGGCAGAGGAAACGATTGCCGAGGTGATGTCAGAAGTAGCGGGACCGAACCCCGTTGTCCCAGTCACCGCGCACCCGGTGCTTGGTCATCCAAGTCGGGCGCTGTTGGATGCTGCGAAAGGAGCTGACCTGCTGGTACTGGGACGGCGGGGCTACGGGGGATTTGTTGGACTCCGGCTCGGATCGATCAGCCGGCACTGCGTGGAACACGCGCCGTGTGGGGTAGTGGTGATCGCGGCCGAGCCCGAGGAGTCCACGGAATAGGACTTGGGCGCGGGTGCGCCGCGGAACACCGCGGTGCGGGCCGGCCTGCTCTGTGGGACAGCGCGAGCAGGCCGGCCCGGTAGGTTCTGGACGGCTACCCACGCCGTGATCAACTTGCTACCCTGAGCCGCATCATGCCAAGGGTGGTGACAATGACTTCGGGCCGTTCCGGCGAGAGCCCGGACGACTTCAGCCTTCCCGGACCCAATTCGGCCCGGGTCTATGACTATTTTCTCGGCGGCGTGAACAACTTCGGCGTCGACCGGGCGTTCGCCAAGCAGGTCGTCGGCCTGGTGCCGGAGATCGCGGCCGCGACCCGGCTCAATCGCCGGTTCATCCACCGAGCCGTGCGGTATCTGGTGGAACAGGGCGTTTCCCAGTTCCTGGAGATCGGCTGCGGCACGCCCACCTTCGGCATGGTTCACGAGGTGGCCCAGGCCATCGAGCCCGGCGCTCGCGTCGTCTACGTGGACAGCGAATCCGTCGCGGTGGCACATGCCGAACTGCGGTTGCGGCAGGGTGTGGCCGGCACCGGTGTGCTCCGCGCCGATCTCTGCGAACCCGACGAGATCCTGGGTTCCGACACCGTGCAGCAGCTCGTTGATCTCTCCCGGCCGACCGCGATCCTGCTGGGAGCAGTGCTGCATTTCATCCCGGACAGCCCGAGGCTGACCGACGCGCTGCGGTCCTATGTGCGGGCGATGGCTTCCGGCAGCGCGTTGGTGATCTCGCACGCCACCCCGGACCACGATCCCGAGCGGCTCGGCCGGGCCGCCAACCTCTACCAGTTGACCTCGCCGCCGCTGGTGATCCGCAGCCGCGATCAGATCGAGACGTTGTTCTCGGGAACGTCCCTCGTCGAACCGGGCCTGGTGTGGACGGCGGCGTGGCGCCCCGAGCCGGACGACGTCGTCGACAATCCCGAGATGTCCGGCTTCTACGGAGGCGTCGGCCGGAAGCCCTGAGCGGTGGCGAAAAGCGGGCCGGTACCCAGCTCGCAACCGGCCCGATACCACCAGTCGGCCTGATCCTCGGTCTCGATCTCACCGACCAACACGCGGGCCCCCGCGAGCCTGGCGATCGCCACCAGGTCGCGGGCCGCCGTGGCGACCACCGATTCGTCGGCAATCTCGGTACCAGCGGCCAGATGCCGGGCCAGCCTTGCCACCAGCGCCGGCGCCAGCCGGACCGCGCTGACCGGGAAGTCCTCCAGACACGCCAGATCGTCCACGGTGCTGCCGAAATCCCGCAGAATCACGGAGATTCCCGCGGCGGCGAGCAGCCGGCCCGTGTCGGCCGCCTCGTCACGGTGTTCGTCGAACGCGCGGGCCGGCAGTCCCAGCCGCAGCCGGCCGGGTGGCAGCCCGCACTCCCGGACGATCCGCAGCACCTTCGACACCAGGTCGGGATCGGTGCACTGACTGTGCGACAGCGCGACCGCGACGGGCAGCACCGCCGCCGCACCCTCGCCCCAGCCGCGCATCGACTGCTCGCAGGCGCTTCGCAGCAACCAGCTGCCCAGGGACATGATCAGGCCGGTCTCCTCGGCCAGCGCCACACACTCGTCGTGCCCGATGACGCCCTGTCGCGGGTGCCGCCAGCACAGCGTCGCCTCGACGCCGGCCAGCCGCCGGTCGCCCAGCCAGACCGCCGGCCGGTAGGCCACCCCCACCTCGCCGTTCTCCCAGGCGCCCGGCATGCCGGCGGCCAGCCCGAGCCGTTGCCGGTCCTGCTCGTCCTGGTCGGCGTCGAACAGCGCCCACTGCCCGCGGCCGCGCGCCTTCGCCCGGCGCAACGCCAGATCGGCGGCGCGGAACACCTCGGCGGGCGGCATGTCGGCGGGCGGGCGGTGCACGACTCCCACGCACACCGAGGGAGAGATCCCGACGCGGCGAATGTAGATCGGCTCGGCCAGCGCGTCATGAATCCGGTCGATCATGGTCATGACGTCCGGCGTGGTCGGGGAGTTGTCGATCAGGATGGTGAACTCGTCACCGCCGACCCGGGACACCATCGTGTGCTCGCCGGCCACCACGGTAGAAAGCGCACGCGCCACATGCCGCAGCAGATCGTCACCGGCCATCGGCCCCAGACTGCCGTTGATCAGCGAGAATCCGTCGATGTCAAGGTGATACAGGGTGACCCCGGTGGCCGGATCGGCCTGCCGTAGCCAGCGTTCCAGCGCGGTGGTGAAGTACTGACGGTTGGGCAGCTTGGTCTTCAGGTCGTGCAGCGCCTGCTGACTGAGCTGGCGGGCGAGCAGGATCTCGCTGTCGGTGTCGCGCCTGGCCGAGGCGGTCCGCACACCGGCGAACTTGCGCCCGACGTCCGGCTCCTGCCCGGTCGGCTCGGTCGACTCCGTCTGGTCTGATCGGTTCGGTGGGTCGCCCGGGTGCCACAGGCCCAGCACCGTGCCGTAAACCTGGCCGGCCAGCCCCGCCAGCCCGGCCAACGGTTTCGCGATTCCGGCGCAGACCCAGCGGCCGGGGAGGTTTCCTGGGGTATTTCCAGGAGACGTTGCGGGCGCGTCGGTCTTCGCCGGCTCGCCCGGATTGGCAGCGGTCATCCGATGTGCACGCCTCGCTGTCCACGCCCTGCTGTTCATGCCGCACCGGCACCGCCGCTGTCACCGAACGGTGTGGGTTCGCGCGCGCAGCCTACCGGTGATGGCCCCGGTTGCCCCCAGATGCGCGCCACGCTTCCCTCGATCGGGTGAATATCGACTCCTCATCTGCCGTCCGTGGAGGCTTCCGAGTGAGCGCTTCTTTCCGATTTACTCGGTGACAAGAAACATGGTTTGACCTTGTGCCGTTTGGGTTACTTCACCATTCGGGCTGGTCAGCGGGCCGGATGTGAATGTCGACAGGAATCCGGGGCGGCGGTGCCAGGGCTGCGTTCATCGGGACTCGCCAGTAGCGTGACTGACTCGACCAGAGAGCCGATCCACGGATTGGAGCACCCCGTGCTGATGCTGACTCCGACGGCCATCGAGGTCGTTCGCAATATCACCTCCACCCAGGGTTCGCCGGAAGCGGCCGGTCTGCGTATTGCCGCGGCGCCGGACGCTCCGCCGGACGGCCCGCTGCAGATCTCGGTTGCCGCCGCCCCGGCGGAGAACGACCAGGTCCTCAGCGGTGAGGGCTCGCGGATCTTCCTTGACCAGCAGGCCGCGGAATACCTGGACGACAAGGTGCTGGACGCGGGCATCGACTCCGACGGGCGGGCCACCTTCACCCTGGCCCACCAGGAACGGGACGCGCACTAGAACCCGCGCCCCAAGCCCGCCGGTGGCGTGTGTTTTCGCCACACGTCACCGGCGATTCGGTGTGCCTATCTGTTGATCAACTGTATGTCTTCTGGAACCGCGGATCTCCCCAGTCATGATGAGCCGCCGCGATGGGCACTACGGCAGCCCTGGTGGTGGCTTGGGTCGCGGTGGTGGTCGCCATGAACAGTAGGTTCATCACAGCAACGAGTCCTACAAGTGTGATTGTTGACAGTTTGTAAATACGGCTCTCGCGCATCGCGAGGCGATCTCCGTCCCCAGCGTGTTCGTTGATGGTCTGGTCAGCCGCTCACCAAATCGGCCGATCAAGGCGAAGGCTAGCGCCACCCGGAGCAGAGCCCGTGATCGGGTGTCATCCGATCGAGGTAGGAGTGGCCAACCTGATCGACACGGTGAGCTGAGCAAACACCTGAAGTTATCACACGTGTGGGTTATGCCATCGGCCGACGGTCCGTTCTTCGGGCGGATTAGCCGATGTGCTGCCCTGACCCGGCAGTGCGCCTGCCACGCCAGTACCATCAGTGAGTTTGCGATCGAGCTGCCGTGTTCCGAGCAGGTTGCCCATGCTGTCCAGTAGCGAGCGTGCTTCTTGCCAGGCTTCGATCGCCTGGGCATGTTCGCCCCAATGCCAGCATGCGTCCCCGAGGACCTCCAGCGATTCGGCTCGCTTTGTCTCGTTGTGGATCTGTTTCGCCAGTTCTACTGCCCGTCGTGCATGCTGGATTGCCTCTTCGAATTTCCGGGCGGCGTACAGCACTCGTGCAAGTACGAGCAGGGCGTATTGGCTGGTCTCGACGTCTCCGACTTCGTTGAGTAGCTGAACGGCCCGCTGAGCATTGTCTTCGGCCCTGACATGGTCGGCGCGTTCCAAGTATAGCGAGGCGAATTGGGCATACGTCTCGCAGCGGCCCTGATTGTTTCGACTTTGTCGATGCACCCAGAGTGCATGATCATAGTATTCGGCGGCTTCAGCATATTTCTTTCGCCGCTGCAATTCCTTGCCGATCTGTTGTAATGCGGTCGCGGTGCACCACTGATAGCCAATTCGCTCGGATATTTCAAGCGACTGGCGGTAGCAGTCGAGCCCAATGTCAAACTTCTGAAGCTCGATCTCCTGATCGCCCATGCGAAGAAGAGCTGATGCCCTGAAATGATCGTTCTCGGCTCGTTCCGCCAAGACTGCGGCGCGGGTGAAGTTGTCGCGTGCCTCCATTGTCATGCCCATGGCTTTCTCGACGAGGCCAATATCGAGGAGTGTTGCGATTTCCGCTTCACTGTCGCCCGTACTCGCGGCGGACGATCGTGCTGTCTGAAGTACTGTCCGTGCGCTCTCTAAATAGCCATGCCTGCGGAAGGATCGAAAGGTGACATGGGGAAGACTGATCGCGTATTTATGATAGCCAGCACGGGCTGCATACTGAACCGTCGCAACTAGGTTGATCCGTTCCAGAAGAAACCACGCCGTGGCCAGGTTCCGATCCGCCAAGTCAATCGGGAGAACCCCCGGTAACACCGGCGGAAGGGGGGGACGGTCCGCGTAGGGCGCCAGTGTTCGGTCGCCCTGGAATGCCGTGTGGGTGTAGAAGCCCAACATACGAAGCTCGGCGGCCGAGCGGTCAGCCGGTGTCATCGCCGTGGCGAGTTCCTCAGCGTAGGCGCGTAGCAGATCATGCTGGTGGTACCGGCCACGGTGATTGCGCACAGCGAGGACCAGGTGATAGTCGAAGAGGCGGTCGAGACCCGTCTGAACCCGCTGCAGCGGCACACCAGCCAGGGCGGCCAGGACTTGTTCGCTGATCTCGGCCCCTGGGTGTAACCCGATCAAGGTAAACAGTCGCTGATCGTCAGACCGGAGCTTGACGAGGGATGTCTCGAAGGTGACCCGAACGCTGGTGCTGTGTCCGTCGCCGTCGTCGCCAATGGACAGGATCCGGTTGTTGTCCTGAAACTCGTCTGCGAGCTCGGCCAATGGTACGTTGTCTCGCGCGGCGATATAGCTTGACATCAGATCCAGGGCGAGCGGCATACCTCCAGAGGATTGTGCCAATTGCTCGACAGCATCTGGATTCTGCCGGGCGTGACCGATTCGATGGGTGAGCAGCCTGGCTGACTCCGGTTTGCTGAGCCTGTCCATGGCGACCGCAGGCCCGAACTTGGTCAGACCTTTCAAACGAATCCGACTGGTCACCACCACCAGCGACTTCTCCAGCGCCGGCAGCAGATGTAGCACCTGGTCGGAGTCGTTTGCGTTGTCCAACAGGATGATGGTCCGCTTTCGGTCCAGGAGTTCGCGCAGCTTGTTCCCGCGCTGTGGTGCGGTCGGCGGCGTTGCGGGCAGAGCGTACTGCTCCAGCAACTGGTAAATGATCTCGTCCTGAGTGAGGGGTGATCCGATGGCTCCGCGCAGATCGACGGAGAGCGCACCGCCCGCGAAGTCCTCGCCGTGATGATCAAGGTGATGGTTGATCCACCGGATGGCGAGTGAGGTCTTGCCGAAACCGCCGGGACCGTCGATGGTGAGCAGTCCAATCTTCGAGGCGTCCAGGCTCCCGGCGCGTTCGTCGAGTGTCGTCAGTTCCTTGTCGCGCCCGACAAAGTCCGGGATGTCTGGCGGTAATCGGCGTGGCGCCGCTCCCGCGCCGATCGGCTCAACGCCAACCGCACCGGCGTACTCGGCCAGAAGTTGGTCGTTGATGCGCCGCAAGTAGTCGGCGTCGGTAGACCTGCCATCGACGCTGAGCCTTCGGTACAGCCCGTAGAAGTATGTGCCGGCCACCTCGCCCCGGCCGAGCCGATACAGCACGAGTAGTCGGCGTTTGACGTGTGGCACCTCCTCGGCCAGCTCACCTTGCAACGAGTCCAACCGGGCAAGTGCGGCAGGGAACTCGCCGTCATGGATCAACTGGTCGACTAGGAGGTACGTCGCCGACCCGATATCCTCGTTGAGCACCTTCCGGCGCCAACAGCGGGCGGGCTCGCTGTCCAGCCCGGCCAGCGGCCCCTCGGGCTGACACAGTTCCAGGGCCGCCACCGTCAGCTGACGGACCTGGCCGCCGTCGCCACGGCCCTTCGCGGCATTTGCTCGATCGAGTAGGTCCCGAAAGGCCCAGTAGTCGATTAATTCCTTCGCCGCTTCGAGACGGATGGCTCCGCGCGGTCGTGTGACCTCGATGCCGCATTCAAGGCTATGCAACTTCTTACGTAGTCGTTGAATATTCTTGTTCAGCGCGGCCGGGGAGCCACCCGTGTGGTGGATGCTGTCATCGGAGATCCAGTCCCACAGCTCGTGCAGGTTCATGGAACGGTTCGGCTGTGTCGCCAATGCGGCCACGATGTAGCTGAGTCTGGGGCTGAACCAGTTCGGGTCGAAGCGCCCGTTGATCAGGGCAGCGACCTGCCCGAGAATCCTGATCCGCACGTCCACCAGCGCCGCCCTCGCTGAGCATTCACGATCTCTCTTTCTTAGTGTGATCGCCTACTGGTGCGTAGTCCAGCTTCTGAGAGCACTCGGTCGTCACATCGTTGCACGTCGTAGGTGGTTTGCGGGATGTCTGGGCATTGTCCTCACATTGTCCCCGTGCCGTCCCCGCTGCTGTCGCGCGTCATCACTCCGGGTCGATCTCAGGACCGAGGACCAGCCGGCGCGGTTCCGTTCCGACGTCCTGACCTGCGATGTCGTCGGATTGTCCACGGTCATGTCGGCTGTTTGTCCGGTGTGCCAGCCCATCCTCGGTTTGTCCGGCGGTTCGGGGACGGTCCCCGCGCCGAGCCGGCGGGAGGTTGTCGTGATGGGAACGCCCTGGTTGGCGGTGCCGGTGGGGATCAACGCCCATCGATGGGTGACCAGGCGGCGAGAGGCCACTGTGCTGGTCGTCGTGTCCAGCGTGGTGGCCGGCCAACGGTTAATGGACGTGGTAGACCTGATCGAGTGCGATTTGCGCGTGCAAACCGTCTATACGCAGGGACCCGGAGTCTTCGGGAACGGTGTTCCAGAACTGCTGCGGTCGCTGGGCGTGCTGCGGATTCCGTGGCAGCAAGCCGTCCAGCAGCGGTTTGATCTGGTGCTGGCCGCGGCCTACGAGGGCCTGCACGAGCTGCACGGGCCGATCATGGTCCTGCCGCATGGTGCCGGCTACGGCAAGCGGGCTCCCGGCTTTGGTGGCGATTCGCGCCCGACCTATGGCCTGGACGCCCAGCGGCTGATCCGAGACGGCCGCGTGCTGCCGGCGTCGATCGTGCTTTCCCACGAGTCTCAGCGGACGGTGCTCGCGCGACAATGCCCGCCTGCGGCCGAGGTCGCGGTGGTCGCCGGCGATCCCTGTTACGACCGCATGCTCGCCAGCCGACGCTGCCGAGCGCGTTACCGGACAGCCCTGGGTGTTCCGACCGGCCATGAGCTGGTGGTGGTCGCGTCGACCTGGGGTCCGCGTTCGCTTTTCGCCCGCGATGCCGAACTGCTGGACGAGCTGGTCGAGGAACTCGATCCGGCGCGCTTCCGAGTGGCCGCTCTGGTCCATCCGGCGGCCTGGGCCGCACACGGTCGGCGGCAGATGCGGGCCTGGTTGAGCCGCTCGTGCACCGCCGGCCTGATGCTGATCGAGCCGGACATGGACTGGCGGACGGTGGTACTCGCGGCCGATCACCTGGTGGGTGACCAGGGCTCAACGACGGTATACGCGGCCGCTATCGGTGTGCCGGTGCTGCACGTTGGCGTGCCGAAGGACGAACTCGATCCCGACACGCCGCAGGCGTGGCTGGCCGAGCATGCGCCCAGGCTGGACCGCACGAGGGCGATCGAACCGCAGTTGCGGGCCGCGGCCAGGCGATGCGGCGGTGCGTGGGCGGCGTCCGTCGCTTCGCGGCTGACCTCTCGTCCCGGCCAGGCGCGGGGCATCCTGCGTGCCGAGATGTATCGACTGCTCGGGCTACCGGCTCCGGCGGTGTCTCATCAGGACGGTGCGGCATGATCGATTTCGCGGGCGTGCTCGACTTCCTGGTCGCGGTGGCCGGTCGGAGCACGATGAACGTGTTGCAGAGCGCCGACATCATCGTCGGCAGTCATTCCTCGTGGCATGCGGGACGGCAGTGGATCGCCAGCGTTTTCGCGGAATATCCGGGCTGCATGGTCGCCGTCTCGTGGAATCCGGAGAACCGGTCGGGATTGTTTATGATTCGTGAGGTGAAGTCATGACTCGGGTCGTTGTGGCCGGCGTGGTGAGTCTTCGCGTGGCGCGCTCGGTGCCGTCATTTCCGGTTCCGTTCGTGCCCAGCCAGCGGCAGCCGGACGGGATCCACATTCGGCTGGCCAGCCAAGGCTGGACCATGGTGCGCGTCCTGCAATGTCTCGGAACCGACGTGGGGTTCGCGACCTATGTGGGCGCGGACCTGGTGGGCCAGACAGTGACGGACGGCCTGCGGCGGTGCGGTTTGTACGGCCCCGCCACCCTGGTCTGTGCCGAGCAACCGCGCACGATGGTGCTCTCTGACGGGTCGGGCCGTCGTGCCAGTGCACGCGATCTGCGCGGAGTTCAGGATCTGCGATACCCGGCGGACGTGTTCGCCTCAATCCTGAACGCCAAGCCCACGTCGGCGGCCATCCTCACCAATGTGGATTTCGTTCGTCCATTGATTCCAGTGGCGCTGGAACAGCGCGTACCAATCGTCACCGATCTGCAACTCGTCGATGACGTCGACCATTCGCGTAGCCAGGACTGGCTTCGGGCCGCGAGCATCGTCTCCTGTTCACACGAGAATCTGCCCATCAGTCCGGAGGCCTGGGTTCGGTCATTGTGGCGTCGTTACGGAACCGACGTCGTTCTGGTCGGCTGCGGCCCTTCTGGCGCGGTGGTCGGGGTACGTGAGCTGGGCAGGGTGTGGCGGGTCGACGCGATCACGCCGCGAGGTGTCCGGTACACGAGCGGCGCGGGTGACACGCTGCTCGCGACATTTCTCCATCACTACCTGGCGCAGCGGGATCCGGTCGCGGCGCTGCGGTGGGCGGTGTTGGCGGCCGGGTGGAAGATCGGCGGTGGCGCATCTGAGGAGCCGGGACTGTCGGCCGCTTTCCTGGCCGAAATCCGGGCGCACCACGGACTTCCCGAGGTGCGCCAGCTGGACTGAGTTCGGTGTGGGTCGGAACGCGAGCCTGCTACTCGCGTTCCTCTCGCCTCAATCGCCTGTGTCGATGGGAGAGGCCAACGCGAGCCCAGGAGTGTGTGACAGCCGCTCCGCCTCGGCACGATGGCGCGCCGCATCCTGGGTGTTGCCGCTACACTCACTGAGCTCTGCCATCACCAGAAGCGCCCGGGATCGTTCATAGGCCGAGTTCGCCTCCGTCATGGTGGACAGCGCGTCGCGCAGCAGCCTCTCGGCCCGGACGTGGTCACCGAGCCTGATACGCACCCTGGCCAACCCAACCGCGGCGCGCGCAGCGTTGTAGCGATCCGGCGGATTCAGCGTGGACAGCAACCGAAATGCCTCGTCCAGATATCGGTCGGCGTCATCCAGACGTTCGAGATCAGTCAACGTCTCCCCTAAATCGACGAGAATCAAGGCCTGGGATCGGCGACTGGCGCTCTCGCGCATGATGTCCAACGTCTGTTCGAAGACAGTCGCCGCCCTGCCGGGATCACCCGCCTGCCGGTAGATCAGGGCGAGGCTCTTCAGCGCTTTCGCCTCGGCGCGGCGGTCCGCACGCTGCCGTGTCGCCGCCAGCATTTCGGTCGCGTGCCGGGTGGCGTGATCGAATTCGCCCAGTCGCGCGTATCCGCGGGCGAGTCGTTTGCGCATGCTGTCCTGTGCTGCCGGATCTCCCCACTCACTGGCGGCGCGCAGCGCGATCTCGTAGGTCTCGATCGCGTCCCAGTAGTGCTTGTGCAGGATGTAGAGGGGCTGCAACGCGTAGGCGAGCTGGCAGGCGAGTTCGTGCCAGTTCAGATCCGCCGCGGACCGAACCAGGGACTGGAGGGTCAGTCGTTCCCGTGATAACCAGTCCAGCGCCGGCTGCTCCCGGTTGAGATCGGGCGGCATCGGCAGTTCGTCGGTCGGCGTGACAAACGCGTACGGCCGAACCCGACGCGCCGGCGCCACCGCATGGCCCGCTGTTCGTGCCGCCATGAGATACCACTCGGTGATTCGCCGCAATGCGTTCAGGCGCACCTGCTCGCCGTCGCGTTCCTCAACCAGCTCGCGAGCATGAACACGAATCAGGTCGTGGAACTGGTAGCGATCCTCCGAGACCTCGTCCAGCAGACTGCCATCCAGCAGTTCGTCGATGGCATCCTGGGCCTGGTCAATATCGGTGCTCATCATCGCTGCGACGAGTTCGACCTGGAAACCGCCGCCGGGGTGCAATCCAAGAAGTCGGTAGGCGCGCGCGGCGTGGGCGGTCAGGTCCAGATAGGACATGTCGAAGGTTGATCGCAGCGAGGATGTGTCGTCGACCGACAGCGCGGCCAGCCGTCGGTGCTCATCACGCAGGTCACGGGCGGTCCGGGCCAGTGAGCGGTGCGGCCGGGCGGCCGCCAGGGCGCCGACCACGCACAACGCCAACGGAAGTCCGCCACACAGGCGGGCCAGACGCTCGGCCGGCTCCCGTTCGGTGGCAAGGCGATCCGTACCCACCCGCGCACCCAGCAGGCGCAGGGCACTGTCGCGGTCCAGCGGGTCGACATGCACCAGGTGAGCGCCGGCCACCAGGACACCGACGAGCGGCCGACGGCTGGTCACCACGACCACGTTGCGCCCGGGACCCGGAAGCAGAGCCCGGACCTGGGCCGCCGAGGCCGCATCATCCAACATCAGCATGACGGATCGTTGGCTCGTGACGGACCGGAAGCGGCTGGCGCGCTCGGCCAACCCAGTGGGAAGGTCCTGGGCGGGGACACCCAACGACCGAAGGAAGTCTCCGAGTACGTCTCCCGGCGCGAGTGGTTCCCCGTTGGTGGTCGTCAGTTTCGTGTAGAGCTGGCCGTCGGGAAAGCGCTCCGCGACCTGATTGGACCAGCGGGTCGCCAGCGCGGTCTTGCCCACCCCACCCGGTCCACGGAGCAAGACTACCGCCGGTGACTGCTGCTGAGCCGAATGGGCGACGATGTAATCCAATTGTCGCAGCTCGTTCGCGCGATTCACAAAAGAAACGGGCGGTGAGAGTAACTGTCGTGGGATTTCTGGATGCGCCAGGGCAGGATAGCTGACCATGTGGACATCGCCGTGGATGACGCCGGCCTGGATGACCGGCCCCTCGATCGGTCCAGAAACCTGATTCTCGGTTACTTTCGATCGCTCAGTGGCGCGATCGGTTGTGCCACCTTCCTCGGCCACAAACATCACCACCCCGCGCCTTCGACCATACGGGCACGGGCCGGGAAAGGCGACTGCCTGAGTTAGTGAAGAAGCTCAATAGAGCGTGCGCGGAGGATTCTGCTAAAGGTTGGTTCGGGTGTGCCACTGTTTCGCCGTCCGGTCACGGGGAGCCGGCCGGGGTGCCACGGTCGGTGCGGGTGTCGCTCGATCGGGCGGTTGGACCGGTGCGGTCGCAGGGCGTCCGGGCCAACACCATAGGGTTTTCCGCGCAGGACGCAGGAGGTGTCACAGCGGCGTGCGCGGAGTGGACTACTACGAGTTGCTCGGCGTTGAGCGAGGTGCGTCGGAGGCCGAGATCAGGTCTGCCTACCGGGCCCTGGCCAAGGTCATGCACCCGGACACGGGCGGCACATCGGGAACGTTCCGGCTGTTGCGAGAGGCGTACGAGACGCTGAAGGACCCGGTCCGACGGGCGGCGTACGACCGCGGCGAGGAAACGGCCGCACCCAGGCGGGCGTCCGGCGCGGGCTCGCGCCGGGGGTCGGCGACCGGGTCGCGTGGCACCTCACGCGCGGCGCCGGATGCCGGGTCGGACTCGGGAACCTGGTCGGACACGGGAACCTGGTCGGACACGGCCGCCGAGGACGGATCCGACGCGACCTTCGGTGCCGATTCCGGTGCCGATTCCGGGTATGAATCCGGCTACGAATCCGGCGCTGATGCCAATACCGGGACCAGTTGGAGCCGGACCCGGTCGCGGTCGCGATCCCGCCCCCGGCGGAGCTGGTCGCGCGGGCTGGGGGAAGACCCCGACTTCGTGCCACCGCGCCCCAGCCTCGATCCGGAGGCGATCGACTGGTGGTGGGCGGTCGACCCGAAGGAGCGCGTGCGGCATGTTCCCGCGCTGCCGGCCGGCCGCGCGCCACTGCTGATCGGCGTCGGCGTGGGCGTGCTGCTGGTGGTGCCACTAACGTTCGGGCTTGGCCTGTCCCCGCTGCTGCTCGGAGTGTGGCTGCTGGCCGCCGCGGGCATCGCGACCGTGGTGGCGAGGCTGGCCCGCCGCGAGCTGGCCGAGCGCGTCACCCACCGGGCGTTCGTCGCGGAGTTCGGCGACCACACGGTGTACGGCCGGCCGGGCACCGAGCAGGAGCAGACCGGCGAGCGGCTGACCGCCGACCTGGTGCAGCGATACTTCACCAAGCTGCCCGGCGTCCGGATCTTCCACGGGCTGTCCCGGCCGGGTTCGGTGTTCGCGGACGTCGACCACGCGATCCTGTGTGGACAGAGGCTCGTGCTGATCGAGTCGAAGCTGTGGCTGCCCGGTCACTACACAATGGACCAGACGGGAGCGTTGTGGCGCAACGGTCATCCCTTCCGGGGTGGCTCGGTGCGACTGGCGGAGAGTGTGGCCGCGTACCGCGAGCTGCTGCCCGACGCGCAGGTCCGGGGCGTGGTGCTGCCCTATCCGAGCCGGGCGGGTGAGATCACCGTGGGGGAGCCGCCGGAGGTGCTCGCCCCGCCGATGACACCGCAGCGGTTCGTCCAGGAGATCGGCGCCTGGCTGGCCGCCGAATCGGCCACCGTGCACCGCGACACCCTGCGGCTGGTGTTGGGCCAGGTTGTCTCGACGCCGCAGGACAAGGCAGGCTGACCGGATGAGCTACCACGGTCCGACCTGCCGGCACAATCCGAAGCTGCCGGCCTCGGTCTGCGGTCACTGGTGGTGCGCGTGGCGCCGGATGATCCTCTACTACCTGGTGCCCAGTCTCGTGTTCATCGCCGCGATCGTGCTGCTCACTCCGGCCGGGCACTGGTTCGTCAACGAGGTCCCCAGCCAGATCGGCTACCCCAACTAGACCGAACTGGTCAGCCGCGCGCCGGCAGGTTCTTACGTACCACCGCGATCGGCCCGCGCACATGACGCAGCAACGCCTGACTGACCGAACCGGACAGCAGCCCGGCCGCAACGCCCCGGCCGCGCGAGCCGACCACGAGCAGCCGCGAACTCCCGGCGGTGTTGGCGAGCACCTGCACCGGATCACCGGTGGGGAACTCGACGGCGATGTTGATATGCGGATACCGATTGGCGAACTCGGCCAGCGAATCCGCCGTGTTCCACCGTCGACGTTCCTGCTCGGCCTGATCCCGCTCGGCGGCCGGCGGCATCACATGCACCGCGCGCACCCCCACGTGGTGCCGGTTCGCGTACCGAAAGGCGAAGTCCAGCGCGGCCACCGAGATCTCCGTACCGTCCACTCCGACCGCGACCGGCGCGTCGTCCGCGACCGGCTTCGGATGCTCCCGCACCGCGACCACCGGGGCCCGGCCGCGCACCGCGAGCGTGCCGCACACCGTGCCGAAGACAAGCTCGGCCAGCAGCCCGGAACCCTCACTGCCCAGCACCACCATGGACGCCGACTCGGCCTGCCGGCACAGCACGCCGACCGGGCTGCCGGTCTCCACATGGGTCATCACGGTCAGGTTCGGCGCGATCCTGCGGGCCACCTCGACGCTGTCCTCGACCAGCTTCCAGATGTCCTCCTGCTGGGTGGACAGCTCCAGCGCGGGCACGATCCCGGGATCGATCACCGCCGTCGTGTAGCGGTCGTTCTCGCCGTGCACCAGCGCCAGCGGAAGATGGGCGGCCTCGGCCTCGCGGGCGGCCCACTCGACGGCGAGCACGCTGCGCGCGCTTTCGTCGATGCCCACGACGATGCGATCGCACTGTTCGCCCACGGCGCCCCTCCTTCCGGCTGCCGCCGCGTATCGCGGACGATGTGCATGTTTCTACTGTGCCGTGCCCGGCCACACATCACCAGGGTGATGCGAGTCTGCCAATCGAACCGGCTTTTTGGCATGATCCCCGCGTGACCGCTTCGGACGAAACCGACCACACCGGAGGTGCCGCGCGGCGGCTCGCCCGGCTGATCACCGAGATGTTCTCGCCGGCGATCGTGGTGGTATTGCTGCCGGTCGCGGTCGCCTGGCCGGCGACAGGACACCGGATCGGCCCAACCCTGGGCTGGGCCGCCGTGGTGGCGTTGTTCTCCAGCGTGCTGCCGATGGCGTTCATCATCCGGGGTGCCCAACTCGGCCGGTGGGACGGACATCACGTCCGCAACCGTGAGGGCCGCATGGTGCCGCTGTCCCTCGGCCTGGTGAGCACCGCGGTCGGCCTGGTGATCCTGCTGCTCGGCGGGGCGCCGAGGGCGGTCGTGGCGCTGGACTGGGCCATGCTCGCGACGCTCGGTAGCTGTCTGCTGATCACCCGCTGGTGGAAGATCTCGCTGCACGCCGCGGTGGCCTCCGGCGCGGTGGTGCTGCTGGTCCTGTTCTATGGGCCGTGGCTGCTGACGCTGGCGATCGTGGTCGTGCTGGTGGGCTGGTCGCGGATCGAACTCGCCGACCACACGGTGGCGCAGGTGCTCGCCGGGATGGTGATCGCCCCGGTGCTGGGCGGTGTGGTGTTCGCGCTTCTCCGCTAACGGACGTCGCCGCGCGCCGATGCATCCCGTGAACGCATCGCCGTGAGCGGTGGTCCGGGGATGGTAGGGAAGGTCCTCTGGGATGATGTGGCGATGGTGACGTCCAACCGACGCACCGCGCTGGTATTGGGGGCGAGCAGCGACCTGGGGGCCGAGGTGGCCCGACGGCTGGCCGGCCTGATGTCCACGTTGCTGGTGCACGGCGCCAACCCGGACGATCTGCCCCGGTTATCCGAGGAGGTCGCGCAGCGCGAGGGACACTGCCGGGTCATCCCGCTGAGCGCTGATTTCGCGAGCTTAGCCGCCACCCGGACGTTCGTTCGGCGCTGCGCACAGG
The DNA here is from genome assembly GCA_036384655.1 of Pseudonocardiaceae bacterium. GTDB lineage: Bacteria > Actinomycetota > Actinomycetes > Mycobacteriales > Pseudonocardiaceae > DASVLX01. The sequence goes on along the minus strand of DASVLX010000138.1, from coordinate 5,732 downwards.
CCGTGGACCGGCTCGACGTGGTGGTCAACGCGGTCGAGAGACTGCCACCTCCGTCCCTGGTGGTCACGACGGACGGCCACGAGCTGACCTGGCAGGTGAACCATCTGGGACCCGCGGCGGTCGTGCTGGGCCTGCTGGCGCTGCTGCGGGACAGTCCGGACGGCCGGATCGTGCAGGTGATCCGCGATCCGCTGCGGGCGGGCGTGCCCAGCGGCGAGACCACCGACTACCAGCCGGCGGCCGCCTACGTGCGGGCCAAACAGGCGTTGATGATGTTCAGCAAGGACCTGGCGGACCGGCTGCGCGGCACCCCCTGCCGGGCTGTCAGCATGCAGCCGGTCGGCGTCGACATCGGTGCCGCGCCCGCGCCGCTGTCCCGTGGACTGATGGTCGACGCGGTGCTCTACGCGTGCACCAGCCCGGAGGTGCCCAACGGCGCGCATCTGCGCGGCCGGCGGGCACACCCACTGCCCAGGGCGGCCGCCAGTGCCCCGGCGCAACGGCGGCTGTGGCGAATCACCTGTGAGGCGCTGAACCTGCCGGCCGAACCGTTCCCGGGTCCGATCAGCGGCCCAGGAACGGATCGGTGAACCGGACCGGTCAGCGGACCGGGCCACCGCTGGTAACGGCCTCCGGCTCCGGATCGCTGATCACCTGGTCCCTGCGGGCCAGCTTGGACGGCCACCAGTTCCACCGGCCCAGCAGCAGGACCGTCGACGGCACCAGCAGCGTGCGGACCAGGAAGGTGTCCATCAACACGCCCACCGCGATGCCGAACCCGATGTCCCGGAACTGGGTGCTGCCGGAGCCGCCGCCGGCGATGGCGAACACCGCGAAGGTGCCAGCCAGCACCAGCCCGGCCGAGGTGACCGTGGTGCCGGTGGCCTGCAGCGCACGCGACACCGCCTCCCGCAGGGACACCTTGTGTGCCTCCTCGCGGATGCGGGTCATCACCAGGATGTTGTAGTCCTCGCCCAGCGCCAGCAGGAACAGGAACATCAGGAACGGCAGGATGAAGGTCAGCCCGCCGTCGCCGAGGATGTCGATGAACAGCAGCACCGAGAACCCGAGCGCGGCCAGGTAGGACACCCCGACCGAGATGATCAGGTACAGCGGCGCCACCACGCTGCGCATGACCAACGCCAGCAGCAGGCCGATCACGATGATCGCGATGGGCACCACCGTCCACAGGTCGCTGTTGGACGTGTCGCTGACGTCGTAGAGCGCGGGGGCCTGGCCGGCGACACCGTTGTCGGTGGCGCCGATCGAGGCGGCCACGGCGGTCACGTCGGCGCGGATGCCCGGCACGGCGTGCAGGGCCGGCGTGCCGCCCGGGTCACCGGCGGTCAGGCCGACCAGGAACTGGACGGTCTTCCCGTCGGCGCTGATGTACTCCGAGGTCGCCCGGTAGAGCTGGTACGCCTGCGGCGACACCGTCGATCCGGCCGGGGGTGTGGCCGGCAGCGCCTCGGCCGGGCCGAGCGCCTGATGCAGCTGGACCAACTGGGCCGGGCTGAGTGCGACGGCACCGGTCGGGTTCAGCGCGCCGGCGACGGTGTTGAAGTTCTTGCTGGCCTTGAGCCCGTCGGTGGCCGTGGCCAGGACGTTCGGCTCGTTCCAGACCGGCTTCGGCAGCTGGAACAGCACACTCGTCGGGCTGGCGCTGGTCGACGGGAAGTGCGCGGCGAGGGCCGCGTTGCCGGCGGCCGAGTCGGACCCCGCCGGCGGAGCGTTGTCACCGCCGAAACCGGCGGCCTGGTAGCCGAACGACGCGACCGCCAGCCCACCGAACACGACCAGCCCGGTGACCAGGGTGATGGCCGGCCGGCGCACGATCCGGGCGGAGATCCGGCTCCAGGCGCCGGGCCGGTGTGTCCCCGGCTTCACCTTGCTCGGCCAGAACAACGCCTTGCCGAAGATGGCCAGCAGGGCCGGCAGCAGGGTCAGACCGGCCAACAGCATCAGGCCGATCCCGATGGCCAGCGGTACACCCAGGTCCGCGTACATCCCGAAGGACGCCGCGAGCAGCGACAGCAGTGCCGCGATCACCGTGCCGGCGGAGAACGTGATGGACTCGCCGACCCGCGCGACCGACCGCACCACCGCGTCCTTGGACGCCAGGCCGGCGCGCATCTCCTCACGCACCCGGAACACCAGGAACAGGCCGTAGTCGGTGCCCGCGCCCAGTACCAGCACCACCATCATGAGCTGAGCCAGGAAGGACACCTTCAGGCCGGCGTGCGCGGCCTGGGCCACCAGCGGCCCGGCCATGCTGACCACCAGGGCGGCGGGCGCCAGGGTGACCAGCGGCGCCAGCAGGGCCCGGAACACCAGGATCAGCAGCACGATGATGAACAGGGTGGACAGGTACTCGACCTTGTTGCTGGTCGCGGCCGACATGCCCTGGTTGTCCACCGCGGTCGCCAACGCGCCGGCCAGGTGGGCCTCCAGACCGTTGGGTAGCGGGACGCCGGATATCGATGATCGAAGATCGGTGACCAGGGTCTGTTCGGCGCTCATGCCGCCGGTCGGATTGGCGACCGACTGCAGTTGCTCGGCGCCGCCGTCGGACGACCGCCCGGCGTCCCGCACGGCGACCACGCCGGGCGTGCCCTTGATCGCCTTCTCGAGTTCGCCGATCGCGGTCTGGTCGGCGGCGGTGAGCTCGCCGTGGGCACGGCTGACCACCACGGTGACCGGGATCGTGGACGCCTGCTGGAACGGTGTGGCCAGCTGCATCGCCCGCATGCTCGGTGAGCTGGACGGTAGGAAGTCGGTGGTTTCGCTCTGGGTGACGCTGGCAAGGGAGGGCAGGAACGTCGTGGTGACGACGGCGCCAGCGACCCAGATGATCAGCACGAGCCAGCGGAATCGGACGGAGAACCGGCCGATGGCGGCGAATGCTGCGTGCACGACTACTCCTCGTGGCAGAACGTTCGTGTGGTTCGGTCCCCGACAGGGCAGACGTGCCCTAGAACAAGCGTCCCGACCGAGTCTGAGAGCTTGCTGAGAATCACCTCCGGATCTTGAACGCGTGTCAATTAGTTACGTCACAGCCACCGCAGTGTGTGACTAGCTCACGACACTGGGTGGCTGTGACGGGAAAGCCCAGGTAACGCCCTGGGAAACGGTTGGAGACCGGCCCAGACGCCGGCTCAGAAGCCGGCTCAGAATTCGTCGTCGAAGCTGACCGTGCCGGTGACGCCGACCTGGTAGGCGGAGACCCGGCGCTCGAAGAAGTTCGACAGCTCCTGGACGTCCTGAAGTTCCATGAACGCCAACGGGTTCTTCGATCCGTAGATCGGTTCGAGGCCCAGCAGTGTCAGCCGCCGGTCGGCCACGGACTGCAGGTACTCGCGCATGTCGGCCACCGACAACCCGGACACGCCGCCGCCGAGCAGGTCCTCCGCGAACTGGACCTCGCACTCGACGGCCTCGCCGATCATCTCCCGTACCTGGCCGGCCATCTCGTCGTCGAACAGCTCGGGTTCCTCGGCGCGCACGACGTCCACGACGTCGAAGGCGAACGCCATGTGCATGGACTCGTCGCGAAACACCCAGTTCGTGCCCGAGGCGAGGCCGTTGAGCAGGCCGCGCGAGCGCAGGAAGTAGACGTAGGCGAAGGCGCCGTAGAAGAACAGCCCCTCGATGCACCCGGCGAAACAGATCAGGTTGAGCAGGAACTGCCGGCGCTGGGCCTTGGTCTCCAGCCTGTCCAGCTGCCGGATCGAGTCGATCCACTTGAAACAGAAGTCGGCCTTGCGCTTGATCGACGGAATGTTCTCGACGGCCGCGAACGCCTCGTAGCGCTCCTTCTCGTCGGGAACGTAGGTGTCCAGCAGGTTCAGATAGAACTGGACGTGCACGGCCTCCTCGAACAGCTGCCGCGACAGGTACAGCCGGCCCTCGGGAGAGTTGACGTGGTGGTAGAGGTTCAACACCAGGTTGTTGGACACGATCGTGTCGCCGGTGGCGAAGAACGCGACCAGCCGGCTGATCAGGTGGCGTTCGGCCGGCGTCATCCGGGCGAGGTCCTTCAGGTCCGAGTAGAGGTCGACCTCCTCGACCGTCCAGGTGTTCTTGATGGCGTCCCGGAACCGGTCGAAGAAGTGCGGGTAGCGCATCGGCCGCAGCGTCAGGTCCATGCCCGGGTCAAGCAGCGTCATTCCGAATGTCCTTTCAGGACCAAAGGTTTGGGGGAGTGGGGGCGGGCCTGGCTACTGGCAGGCTTCGCAGGACTCGGGGTTCTCCAGCGAGCAGGCCACCGCCGAAGCCTCCGAGCCGGTGTCGGCATGGCTGGTGGCCGTGCTCGGCACGATCACCGTGGCCTGCTGGATGCGGGTCGCCGGACGGGACCGCAGGTAGTACGTCGACTTGAGACCCGACTTCCACGCGTACAGGTACATCGACGAGAGCTTGCCGATGCTCGGTGACTGGATGAACAGATTCAGCGACTGCGACTGGTCCACATAGGGCGCGCGGGCGGCGGCCATGTCGATCAACGCGCGCTGCGGCAGTTCCCACGCGGTGCGGAACAGCCGGCGAGTTTCCGCCGGCAGCGCGCCGATGCCCTGGACCGAGCCCTCGGCGCGTTTGATCACGTCCCGCACCTCCGGCGTCCACAGCCCCAGCGACTTCAACTCCCTCACCAGAGCGGTGTTGACCTGCAGGAACTCCCCGGACAGGGTTTCCCGCTTGAACAGGTTCGACACCTGCGGCTCGATGCACTCGTAGCAGCCCGCGATCGACGCGATCGTCGAGGTGGGCGCGATCGCGATCAGCAGCGAGTTCCGCAGCCCGGTGGCCGCGATCTTCTCCCGCAACTCGGCCCACCGCTGGGTCTGCGTCGGCGTGACGCCCCACAGGTCCGGCTGCAGCATCCCGGCCGCCGCGCGGGTGTCCGGGAAGGCCGGGTGCGGGCCGTGTTCGGCCGCCAGCTCGGCCGACACCTCCAACGCGGTCAGGTAGATCTCCTCGGCGATCCGGGTGGAAACCTCCCGCGCCTCGTTCGAGTCGAACGGCAGTCCCAGCGCGAAGAACACGTCCTGCAGGCCCATCACGCCCAGCCCGATCGGTCGCCAGCGCGGGTTGGACGCACCGGCCTCCTGGGACGGGTAGAAGTTGATGTCGATCACCCGGTCCAGGAACGGCACGGCGGTGCGCACCGTGTGGCGCAGCTTCTCCCAGTCCACCGCGGGCCGGCCGTCGGCGGTGGTGATGTGCTGGCCGAGGTTGATCGACCCGAGGTTGCAGACGGCGGTCTCGGTGTCGCTGGACACCTCGATGATCTCGGTGCACAGGTTCGACAGGTGCACGATGTTGCCGGGCACGGCGGTCTGGTTGCACCTGGCGTTCGCCGAGTCCTTGAACACCATCCAGCCCTGACCGGTCTGCGCGAGGGTGCGCATCATCCGCCCGTACAACTCGCGGGCCTTGACCTGGCGGACGACCTGGCCGTCGGCCTCGGCCCGCCGGTAGACGCGGTCAAAGTCCGCGCCCCACACGTCCGGCAGCTCCGGCACCGCGTCCGGGTCGATCAGTGACCACATCTCGTCCGCCTCGACCCGGCGCATGAACTCGTCCGGGATCCAGTGGGCCAGGTTCAGGTTGTGCGTGCGGCGGGCGTCCTCGCCGGTGTTGTCACGCAGCTCCAGGAACTCCTCGACGTCCGGATGCCACGGCTCCAGATAGACGCAGGCGGCGCCCTTGCGCCGGCCGCCCTGGTTCACCGC
>DASVLX010000137.1:0-2687 GCA_036384655.1 Pseudonocardiaceae bacterium | reverse complement strand
GCATGCTGGGGGCGGCACGACCGCTTCGGCGCGTCCCGCCGATGCGACCGCACCGACAGGACCGACAGCGGGCCAGGGTGCTGGATCGGGTCCTGGATCGCCGGGGGCACGTGCCCAGGCACCCACCGAGCCGGAGGTGACCCCGGAGATGACGACCAACTGCGGGGCGGCCGATGCCACGCTGGCGACCGCGCTGGCCGGCCAGTTGCCGGCGAGCGGCGTGCTCGGCCCGGCAGCGGTGGACTTCCCGTGCCCGTCCGGCGCCCGGTCCGCCGCCTACCGGGTGTCGGACGGCACCAATTCCGGGCTGTTCGAGGTGGTGTTCATCCCGGCGGGCGGTTCGTTCGGCACGCCCGCCATCGCGGCCAGCACCGCCTGGGATGTCGCGACCACCCCCAGCGGCGGCAGGCTGATCGTGCTCAGCGTGCCCGCCGGGAGCCGGTCGACCGCCGGCTCGACCGGCCCGACCAGCGACTCCGCCGCGCCGTTCGCGAATCTGGTCACGCCCATCGCGCGGGAACTCGCCGCGACCAGGTAGTGGAGCGCCCCGTACGCTGATCGGACGTGAGCAAGCCGCGAATTCCCGATGTCCTGGCCGCCCGCTACGCCTCGGCCGAACTGGTGACGCTCTGGTCGCCGGAGCACAAGGTCGTGTTGGAGCGCCAGTTGTGGTTGGCCGTGCTGCGTGCCCAGGCCGAACTGGGTGTGGCCGTGCCCGACGGGGCGATCGCCGACTACCAAAGGGTGGTCGACCGGGGTGTTGACGCGGTCGACCTGGCGTCCATCGCGGCCCGGGAGGCGGTCACCCGGCACGACGTCAAGGCCCGTATCGAGGAGTTCGACGCGCTCGCCGGCCATCAGCAGGTGCACCGCGGGATGACCTCGCGGGACGTCACCGAGAACGTGGAGCAGTTGCAGATCCGCCGGTCCCTTGAGCACATCCGGCGCCGGGTCGTCGCGGTGCTGGCTCGGCTGGCGCATCGCGCGACCGAGTACGCGGACCTGGTGATGGCCGGCCGCTCGCACAATGTCGCGGCGCAGGCCACCACGCTGGGCAAGCGGTTCGCCACCACGGCCGACGAACTGCTGGTCGCGTTCACCAGGCTGGACGAGCTGATCTCCCGCTATCCGCTGCGCGGCATCAAGGGTCCGATGGGCACCGGGCAGGACATGCTGGACCTGCTGGGCGGCCCGGACCAGGTGGCACGGCTGGAACGCGCGGTGGCCGAACATCTCGGCTTCGAGCATGTGCTGACCAGCGTCGGCCAGGTCTACCCGCGCTCGCTGGACTTCGACGTGCTGTCCACGCTCGTGCAGGTGGCCGCGGCGCCGTCCAGCCTGGCCAAGACCATCCGGCTGATGGCCGGGATCGAGCTGGCCACCGAGGGGTTCCGGCCCGGCCAGGTCGGCTCGTCGGCCATGCCGCACAAGATGAACTCGCGGTCCTGCGAGCGGGTCAACGGCCTGACGGTGGTGCTGCGCGGGTACCTGTCGATGGCGGGCGAGCTGGCCGGCGACCAGTGGAACGAGGGTGATGTGTCCTGTTCGGTGGTCCGCCGGGTCGCCCTGCCGGACGCGTTCTTCGCGCTCGACGGCCTGATCGAGACGTTCCTCACCGTGCTGGACGAGTTCGGTGCCTACCCCGCGGTAATCGCCGCGGAGCTGAACCGCTACCTGCCGTTCCTGGCCACGACCAAGGTGCTCACCGCGGCCGTCCGGGCCGGCGTTGGCCGGGAGACCGCGCACGAGATCATCAAGGAGCACGCCGTCGCCACCGCGCTGGCTATGCGGGAGGCCGGAGCCCAGCGCAACGACCTGTTGGACAGGCTGGCCGCCGACCCTCGCCTGCCGCTGGACCGCGCCGCGTTGGAGGCGCTGCTGGCGGACCGGCTGTCCTTCACCGGGGTGGCCGGGGCGCAGGTGGCGGCCGTGGCCGAGCGGGTCGACAAGCTGGTAGAACGGTTCCCGGAGGCCGCCGGCTATGTGGCGGCACCGATCCTCTGAGACCGGTCTGTGACCTGTGTAACCCTCTGAGCAGGGCAGATTTCGTCGGATTGGCGTCGGTTCGCAACTCGCCTGTCAGGTCACCGTCATCCCGGTGCGGCGTCCTGGAAGCATGACAGTCCGACTGGTCGTCTCGCTGTCCGGTATCAACACCGAGTCGCTCGGCGATGCCCAGGCATTCGCCGCCGAACTCGACGAGCGAGACGTGCCGCTGTCCCTGTTGGTCGCGCCAGCGCGACGGGGCGTCTCACGCCCCGCACTGGCCTGGGTGCGGGAGCGGGTCGCCGACGGCGACGCGCTGGTGCTGCACGGCCTGGGCGGCGGTCCGGCCGGGCGGCCGCCCTGGCGCAGCGCCGAATGCGCGGTGCTTCCCGCGCATGAGGCCGGCCTCAAGATGCTGGCCGTCCGCGCCACCATGGAACATCTCGGGCTGGACACCAAGTGCTTCGCGGCACCCGGCTGGCTGACCTCGCACGGGGTGCTGACGGCGTTGCGCCGACACGGTTTCCGGCAGTGCGCCGAACTACACGGGGTGCGCGATCTGGACACCGACGTGGTCACCGCGGGCAGGGTCATCGGGTTCGCCTGCCACCCCCGCGTCGAGCCCTGGTGGTGCATGGCCGGCGTGATGCAGGCGGCGCGGCTCGCCCGCCGAGGCGACCTGGTCCGGTTGGCGGTGTCCG
>DASVLX010000136.1:0-13414 GCA_036384655.1 Pseudonocardiaceae bacterium | reverse complement strand
CGCCATCCGCCGAGACCGCGACCCCGCTGTTGGCGCACGACGCTGGCGCGGTGATCGCCGGCCCGGCCGGCAGCCGGACGGTGCCGCTGGCGGAATTGTTCGCCGGACCCGGCCGTGTCGCGCTGGCGCCGGGGGAGCTGCTGACCGCCGTGTGCCTGCCGGCACCCGGTGCCGGTGACGGCAGTGCCTACCGCCGGCTGGACCTGCGCCGCTCGGTGGATATCGCGGTGGTCGGCGCGTCCGCCGCGGTGCGCGTCGAGGGCGGCCAGATCACCCGGGCACGGCTGGCGATCGGCGCCGTCGCGCCCACCCCAAGACGGGTCCCGGAGGCCGAGCGGACGCTGGCGGGCGTCCCATTGTCCGAAGTAGACCCTGTGCTGGACACGGTGGCGCGGCTGTGCCAGGACGCTGCTTCCCCGATTGACGACGTACGTGCGAGCGCGGAGTACCGGCGGGCGATGGTGGCCGTCGTGGTGCGCCGGGCACTGTCCGCGGCCCTCGGCCGCGCCACGAGAGGACGATCACGATGACGAGTCAGGCAGTGGCACCACGCCCCGAAGTGCTCTCCCGGGCCGCCTGGGGAGTTCTGGCGCTGACAATGGTTTTCTGGGTGGCCGACGGCTACGACACCTTCGTGCTGTTGATCACCGCCAGACCCACCCTCACCGAACTGCTGCCGGCCAGCCAACTCCACTCGCTGGCCACGTTCCAGGGCTATCTGGTGGCGATCACGCTCGCCGGCTGGGCCACCGGCGGCATCATCGGCGGCGTGGTCGGCGACCGGCTCGGCCGGCGTCGCACCATGATCGTCGCGGTGGCGGTGTACAGCGTGTTCACCGCGTTGTCCGCGCTCGCCGGCAACTGGTGGATGTTCGGCCTCGCACGGTTCCTCACCGGGATCGGCATCGGCGCCGAATGGGGCGTGGGCACGTCGTTGCTGCAGGAGGTGTGGCCGGAGCGCTGGCGTACCCGGGGCGCGGGACTGTTGCAGAGCGGGTTCGCCCTGGGCGGCGTGATCGTGTCCGGGCTGTGGGTGCTGCTCGGCTCCACCTTCGGACTGTCCTGGCGCTGGATGTACCTGTTCGGCGTGATTCCCTTGGTGATCGTGCTGATCACCGGCAGGTACATCCCGGAGTCGGCGCGCTGGGCGTCGACGGGCCGTTCGCAGGCCGTGCTGCGGAAACTGTTCTCGCCCGGCGTGCGGCGCAACTTCCTGGGGGCGGCAGCGGTGTCCATCGCGATCACCGGTGGCTGGTGGGCGGTCAGCTCGTACCTGCCGAGCTTCGTGGGCAGCCTGGTCGACAACCCGAAGCGGGTCGCCTTCTACACCGGTTGGGCCGGGGCGCTGTACAACATCGGCGAGATCGCCGGCTGCATCCTGCTCGGCTACCTCGCGGAGTCGTTGGGGCGCAAGCGTTCCGCGATCGTGTACTTCGTCGGCTGCCTGATCATCGTGCCGATCGTGTACCTGACGGTCTCCGACCCGACGGTGGCGGTCTGGCTACAGTTGATCGCGGGCTTCCTGACCGGCGGCACGTACAGCTGGTACACGGTGCACACCCCGGAGCTGTTCGGCACGGCCTACCGGGCCACCGCGATCAGCGTGGTGTTCAGCGGTTCCCGGTATCTCGCCATGATCGGCGCGGTGCTGACCGGCACACTGTCCGCCGCGGTCGGCGGGTTCGGCCATGCCGCCGTGCTGTTCACTCCGCTGTACCTGCTGGGGATTCTCGCCGTCCTGGTGCTGCCCGAAACCAGGGGCAAACCGTTGCCGGCCTAGACAATCCTTATCGGACGTCCGCAAGAGACGGTTGTCAAGAAGCAAGGAGAACAATGACGATCAGGGTCGACATCAGGGTTCCGGTGGGTCGCCGGCTGCCCGAACTCGTGGACTTCATCCGGTCCTGCGAGGACGCCGGGTTCCACGGCGTGGGCATCCACGACCACCACCACTCCGGGCGTGACGTGTACACCGCACTCGCGCTCGCGGCGGCGGGGACCAGCAGGTTGTCGCTGTTCCCGGCCACCAGTAACCCGGTCACCCGACATCCGCTGGTGCTCGCGGCCATCGCCAACTCGCTAACCGAGATCGCGCCCGGCCGGATCATGCTGACCCTGGCACCGGGGTTCCTCTCGGTGGAGAAGGCGGGCGAGCCGCAGGCACGGCGGCAACAGCTGTCCGAGGTGGTTCTCGCGCTGCGAGCGCTGCTCGCCGGAAAGCCCGCCACCGTCAACGGTCACGAGTTGCGGATGAACAACGTTGCCTCGCCAGCGCCCAAAATCTTCGTGCTGGCCGCCGGTCCGAAGATGCTCGAACTGGCCGGCGAGGTGGCCGACGGCGTCATGATGCTGGTCGGCCTGGACCCGCGGTCCATCGAGGCGGCCCGCCAGCGGGTGCGCGCGGGCGCGGAGCGCGCCGGGCGCGCGGTCGAATCGTTGGAGGAGATCTTCATCGTGCCCACCGCCGTCGAGGACTTCGCCACCGCGCGACAGTGGCCGCGCCGGTACTTCCGGCCGGGCAAGCCGTTCCTGTGCTACCCGAGCACGGCGAACCTGCGCTGGCTGCGCGCGGCGGGCATCGACATCCCCACCGACCACGACCCGGCGGCATTGTCGCCGGAGCTGGCCACCCGGGTGTGTGAGGCGTTCGGGGCGTTCGGACCGCCGGAGTACTGCGCGGAACGACTGCTGCGGGCGCGCGAGGAGTCCGGTGTGGAGCATGTGTTCCTGTTCCCGTCCCACACCGCCGAAACCGGCTATGACCTGCCCGAAGCGGACGTGACGGCGTTCGCCAAGATCATCGGTCCGCGCCTGTCGGTCGAGGGCTGATGGCACCACCCGGTGACGGCGGACTGACCCGGTCGGGGACAGCCCGCCGTCACTGTGCGTGGGGTACGGGACTACTCCGGGTCTATTGGGCGCTGAATGATGGACTTTCGCCCCCATTGCACAGGGCCGCTCGTCCCTGCCGTGGTTTTTCGGCTGCCTGTTCCCTGGACCGGTGACTTTCTCAGGCCGAAGAGCCAGACAGCGGGGACGGGATCAGGCCCCGTCCGTTCCGCTGTGGACGAGGCCTGAACTGCGGTTAAACTAGAAATACCTGGTGGTGGGCGATACTGGGATCGAACCAGTGACCTCTTCGGTGTGAACGAAGCGCTCTCCCGCTGAGCTAATCGCCCGGGATCGCCGCGCTGGCGGCGTGTGAAACACAGTACCGGACGGCACCACAGGCTCGGAAGGCGCCCCTGGCAAGCGTGTCGGCTCGCAATCGCGCAGGTCGGGCGGTAGGTCTGGGAGAGGAATCGTCGAAGTAAGCGATGAGGTCGCTATGGGCTCGTGACTCGGTTGGTACCAAGCGGGTCACGTCCCCCCAACATTCGCCCGAACGCGGTACCCGGAAAGCCGCCGCGGCAGACATCATGGAAGTAAGACAGCAGAGGAAGCCTGGTAACGGAGCGGAGCGAGACGATCGCACTGTGAAGTTGTCCTCGCGCGAACGGGTGATGTTCGCCAAAAGTGCGAGCGACGGACGTCACTCGTGCGTCACAGCTAAGTAGTTCGGTCGTTGCATGGCCGAGAAGGGGAAGAGAGGGTAGGACAATGCGAAACGACCACGTGACGCTGCGGGCGACGGCAGTCTTCGACCTGCTGGCTCCGCGCTGTCCTGCGGTGCCGGTGCGGGTTGAGTTGAGATACGACACCCGTGACCCGTACGCGGTGGTCGCGGCCTTCCGTACCGGCAAGGCCGGCTGGGTGGAGTGGGTGTTCGCTCGCGACCTCCTGGCCGACGGCCTGATCGCCGACGCGGGGGAGGGGGATGTGCGCATCCGGCCTTCGGCCGACGACCCAGAGGTGATCATCGTCGAGCTGAGCTCGCCGTCCGGACACGCCGTGTTCGAGGCTTCCGCGCAGGAGTTCGCGGACTTCCTGGATCGCACCTACGACGTCGTGCTGCCCGGCAGCGAGCACCTGTGGGTGGACGTCGACGAGGCGCTGTCCCACATGATCTCCAACGATCTTGGCTGACCACCTGGACCTCGGGAGGAAGTGCCCACGGTTTGGGACACCCCGGTTTGCCGGCCGTTGTGGCCGTCCGATAAAGTCTCGTTCACACGACAGCGGGCCGGCTGATCCCGGTTCCGCTGACGGGTTCGTGCGGACGTAGCGCAGTTGGTAGCGCATCACCTTGCCAAGGTGAGGGTCGCGGGTTCGAGTCCCGTCGTCCGCTCGGCGGCGGCCAATCAGGGCCCGACAGGGCTCCTCGGGGGACATGCGTCCCGCTGGGAGACATGGCGGAGTGGCCGAGTGGTTTAGGCAAGGGCCTGCAAAGCCCTGTACACGGGTTCGATTCCCGTCTCCGCCTCGGGCGATTAGCTCAGTGGGAGAGCGCTACCTTGACACGGTAGAGGTCACTGGTTCAATCCCAGTATCGCCCACCGAAGCGAGAGGAGAGGGAGAGAGCGTGAGCGCTCTCTCCCTCTCCCGAGCGAGGTGGGACGACAAGAGGCCCCGAAGGGGCCGAATATCGCCCAGCGTTGGAGGCGCGTCAGCGCCGAACACCAGTGTGTTTGTGCTGGTCAGACAGTCCATCGGTGATCTTCATCGGTGGGCTGTTTCTGTTTTTGGGGAGCAGATTGGGAGCAGAGTGTGGTGACCACTTGTGGTTTTCAGTGGTGGTCACGCCGCTTCTGGCCGGTTGTCGGGCTGGTTGTCACCGCCAGACCAGCCTGAACCCGGCCTATCCGTCCCACCGCGGGTAGACGGGGGTGGTGACTATGACGAATGTCAGGGGCGATCGACACATTGTCCCAGCCGGTGAGCCGGTCCGACCGCCAGAATGAGTCTATGACGGAGAAGCATCGGGTCGAGCTGGGCACCGTTCAGGAGACGATGTTGCTCACGCTGGCCGACCGGGCTGCCGAGGCCAGCAAGAAGCGGCCGATCCTGGTGGACCCCAGGGCGCTGGAGATCGTCGAGTCACTCGACCGTCCGGTCGCGCTGCCGCGTTACGTCAGCACGGCGATCACGGTGCTGCGTACCGCGATTTACGACTCTTGGGTGCGGCGCTTCTGTGCCGAGCACCCGGCCGGGACCGTTGTCGAGATCGGGACCGGCCTGAACACCCGGTTCGACCGGGTCGACAACGGCAGGGTGCACTGGATCGACCTGGATCTGCCCGACTCGATCGAGCTGCGCCGTCAGTTCTTCACCGACACCGACCGGCGCCGGATGCTGGCCGCCTCGGTGCTGGACGAGGACTGGCTGGACATGGTGGCCGCGCTGCCGGGGCCGTACCTGTTCGTCGCCGAGGGTGTGTTGCTCTACCTGCCGCGCGAGGACGTGAACCGGACGCTGGCCGGGATCGCGGCCCGCTTCCCCGGTGCGTCGATCGCGTTTGACACCTACCGTCGGTGGGCGTTGCGGCAGCAGCACCGCATGGCCGACAAGGGCAGGATGGATGCCCGCTGGTCCTGGTTCTGCGAGGACCCGCACGAGTTCGAGTCGCTGGGCCTGACGCTCGTTGCGTCGATCACGGTCGCCCGGCCCCCTCGGGACGTGCGTGACCGGCTGCCGCTGGGCTACCGGCTAACGCTTCCGCTGCTGCGTCCACTGCTGGACGCGATGTTCCGACTGAACATGTTTCGGGTGCCGGAACAGCTCGTGAACGACTGACAGGGGACTTGCGGCGTCCTCCCCGCGCACACGGGAGTGGATCACTGGTGTAGCCTTGATGGCCTCGCCGTCGAATTCTTTCGATGCGCGGGAATTGGCCGTTGACCGTGCGGGACCCCCCAGCCGCGCCGGTCAACGGCCTTCCTGCGTTCCGGGCACGTGCCTCCGGCCAGGCGGTTGGGGCGGCCGATGTGGTCGCGGGGGCTCGATCCGGTCGGCTCAGGTGAACCCGGTTGTGAGGCCTGCGGTATCCCAGAAGGTATATACTTGCAGATAGTGCAATTCTGCTTCGTGCTCGACACCCTTCGATGGAGGTTCCGACTCGCCAGCGCCGGCGCGAAGTCCCGTCTGCAGAGAGGTCAAGCGTGTCAGAACACTCCGGGGCGGATATCAAGACCTCGCGGTCCGGCAGAAGCAAGACGGTGCAATCTGTCGATCGAGCCGTCGCGCTGATGCGAACCCTGGCGGACTCTGACACCCCCTTGTCGCTGAAGGCTTTGGCTGCCAGCTGCGAACTCGAGACAGCCACGACCTGGCGGCTGTTGTGGACCCTGCAGACACACGGGCTCGTTGAGAAAGCGGATCCAACACCTGGATATCGTCTCGGCGTGGGTGTTTTGGAACTACTGGGGAGCCAGGTCATCGATTCGCTCGCAGTTGTCGGACGACCGCTGCTGGAGCGCCTTGCGGCCGACCATGGTGTTACCGCCTCTCTGGGGTACGTAGAGCGTTTCAGTGTTGTTTACATCGACCAGGTCGACAGTCCTCGTTTCCGGTCGCCGGACTGGAAGGGACAAGCCGCCTCGATGTATGCCACTTCGCCCGGGAAAGCGGTTCTCGCAACGATGTCCAAGCAGGGACGGCGCATCCTGCTCGGGACGAGCCTTCCGGCGTTGACAGATACGACAATCACAGATCTGGATGACCTGGAAGCCGACATGGCCAGGACCCGTGAACTGGGATATGCCGAATGTCGGGGGGAAGATGTGGCGTACTCGTACGGTGTTTCCGCGGCCGTCTTCTTCAGCGGTCGTGTCGTCGCTGTCATTAATCTCTGGGGTCCTGAACGCCTCGTTCCGCCGGAGCGCTTTCCCGAACTAGGGTCGGCTGTTGTATCGGCCGCGCGCGAGATGGAATCGATCCTGCGGCATAACGCCAATATCTGAACTTCCGCGGCATTGCGCCGCCCCTCGGCCGTAGCCGGAGCGCACTAGATCGTCCGCGTTGGACACCAGTTTCGGTGCGCGGCGGGCGGGACCGAACCGGAGCCGGGCCCTGGCGTCCAGGACGGCCGGCCTCGACGACGCGGGCGACGAGTAGCCGACGCCCCTGCACGGTCCGACGAGCGTGAGTGTGGGACACGGTTGCCTGCTGGCGATGGTTGAACTAGACAGCACCATCAAGGCGGGAAGCCTCGTCAAGTCCTCGACGCCACAGTGTCACCGATGTCACGACACCGAGTGCGACCAGCGGTTTCATCGCCGGCCACATGGTTTCCGGTCTCACGATCACCAGATTCGCCGCGCACGGTGACGTCGTCCATGCCGTGAGCGACGAATCGCGTCCCCGGCTCGCTTCGCACTGGCCTCTGACAGCGTCCTGTCCGGCCCAAGTGGACATATGTCCTGGCCGTCACGTTGACGGGTGGAGCCGGGTCAGTTCTACGATCGCCTCGCATCATGTGAAACCAAGGTTGCGTAATATGCAAGTGATCGCGGAGACGGCGAGGCGTATGTCGCGAACTGTGAGAACTCGGGCCCTGGTCGCAGCGGGCCACACGGCCGAGTTCGGAGCGCCATTGGCGATCCCCAGTCGGATTCGACTCTTTCCGGCCGCTCGTCCCCACGCTGGCCTTGCCTCAGACGATCGGTTCCGCTATACAGCCCTGGTTTCCTTGAAGCGTCGACTGCGCATTGTGCCTGAGTGGTCGCTGGGTGCTTATCGCCCGCTGTCGACCTACGACCAAAAGACTTATGGACTTTCGTTTGACTTCGATCTTGGTGCCGGACGGCTGCGTCATGAACGCCGATCCGGTAACGGCAAGAATTACCCCCGCGGCGTGGAAAAGCCCCGGCCACCTGCCCTGCGTTCGCAGACTGGGACTGCAACCACCGCGGCCGCTACCACTGCGAAGGAGTTTTAATGGCCAACTCGACGAGTGACGAGAAGGGCTACGCAGACCTCAGTTCCGGCCGGCGTTGGTTCTTGCTCATCCTGGTGAGCATGGGCAGTTCGATCATCTATGCTCCCGCCTATCTGAAGGCGGTCTTCTACGACCCGCTGCAGAAAGCGCTCGACGTCACGAACACCCAGCTGGGCATGGTGTTCAGCGCCTACGCGATCACCGCACTGATCTGCTACCTGCCGTCCGGGATCATCGCCGACAAGGTCCGCATGCGCACGCTGGCCTCGGTCGGTTTCATCTCGACGGCCGTGCTGACCTTCGTCTACGCCCTGCTTCCCAGCCTCGCGGTCCTCTATGTGGTGTTCATCCTCATGGGCATCACCACGATCTTCATCTGGTGGGGTGTGCGGTACAAGCTGGTGCGACTCGTCTCGAAGGAGGACGAATACCCCCGGCGGATCGGGATCTCCTACGGCATCTACGGCCTGGCCGGGCTGCTGATCGGCCTGGTGTCGACGGGCGTCGTGGCGGCGGTGGGGAAGAACCTGGGTCTCGGCGTCTCGATCTACCTGTACTTCCTGGCCGCCATCATCCTGATTCTCGGCATCCTCTCGCTGCTGTTCATCCCGAAGTTCGCCGGTGAGATCAAGACCGAGGGTGGCTTCAGCCTGATGGAGTTCGTGCAGGCGCTGCGCAACCCGGTGGTCTGGATCGCGGCCGTGTCGCTGTTCTTCGTCTACTTCTTCTACACGGGCGTCACGTACACGACGCCGTACATGACCGACGTTCTCGGTGTCTCCCTGGCCGCGGTGACCGTGGTGGCGAACATCCGTACCTACGGAATCACGGTGCTGTCCGGCCCCGCGTTCGGCTGGATCGCCAACAAGTTCAAGCCGTCGGTGGTCATCATGGTCGGCTCGATCGTATTCATCGTCGGGCTGCTCGCGGTGGCGTTCCTGCCGACGACCACCGCAGCCGTGGTCATCGCCTGCGTGCTCGTCGTTGTCCTCGGGTTCATCGCGAACGGGGCGTTCAGCGTCGTGTCGGCACAGCTGACCGAGGGCTCGGTTCCGCTCGGGTACTTCGGTGCCGCTACCGGCCTGCTGTCGGTCATCGGATTCCTGCCCGACACGTTCTCGAGCACCTGGTTCGGATCGATCATGGACGCCCGGACGGACAGCGCCGGCAACGTCGAGGCCAGCGCCTACCAGGAGATCTTCTGGATCCTCATCGGCTCCGCCGTGCTCGCGGCGATCGCCTCGCTGGTGCTGTACCTGTACCTGCGCAGCCGCCGCGCCAGCGCCAAGGCCCCGGTGAGCGCCCCCGCGGCGGCATAGGGCGGCGTGCGATGTCGGAACCAAACAAGCTGCCGGTCCTGGACCGCGTCTCCGACCAGATGCGGGCGGTGCTGGACAAGTCCGCCGAGCTGGCGCCGGACGCGTATGCCACGGGCGTGGGCCTCGAGCAGATGCGGCAGGCCTACGGCGTCGAGCGGCGCTTCTGGAACGAGGGCGGGCCGGCGATGGCCCAGACGATCGACGCGACGGTTCCGACACCTCGGGGGCAGGTGGCGATCCGTTGCCACCTGCCCCGCACGGGCGACGCGCTGCCGGCGGTCATCTACGTCCACGGCGGCGGCTGGGTGCTGGGCAACCTCGACACCCACGACCGGATCATGCGTGCGCTCGCCCACGAGTCGGGCGCGGCCGTCGTCGGGATCGACTACGCGCTGTCGCCGGAGGCCAAGTTCCCGGTGGGGATCGAGCAGTGCGCCGCGCTGGCACGGCACCTGCACGAGGCCGGCGAGCGGTATCACGTCGACGGCACACGGCTGGCGTTCGCGGGAGACAGCGGCGGGGCGAACATGAGCCTGGCCGCGACGCTGCTGCTGCGGGACCGGGCGGACGCGGGCGAGCCGGCGGTCCCGGTCACGGCGCTGGCGCTCTACTACGGGCTGTACGGCCTGCGCGACTCGGCGTCCCGGCGGCTGCTCGGCGGCCCGTGGGACGGTCTGACCGAAGCGGATCTCGACTACTACCTCACGTGCTACCTGGGTGATCCCGCCGACCTCAGGAGTCCGTACCTGGACTGCCTGGGCGCCGACCTGTCCCGGGGAGTACCGGCGACCTACCTGGCGTCCGCGGAGCTCGATCCGCTGCGCGACGACACAGCCGCGCTGGTCGCGATGCTGCAGCAGCACGGCGTGACGCACCGGCACGAGGTGTTCCCCGGCGTGCTGCACGGATTCCTGCACAACTCACGCCTGCTCGATGCGGCCGGCGTCGCGCTGCGGCACGGCGGCGCCTTCCTGCGGCACGCGTTCGACGAGAAGAACTAGCAAGGAGAATTCAATGGAGTTCACGCTCAACGACGATCAACAGTTGCTCGTCGAGAACGTCCGCGAGCTCATGCAGCGGGAGAACTGGGACGCGTACTTCTCGGAGTGCGACAAGAACCACCAGTACCCCGAGCGGTGGGTGAAGGCCCTGTGCGACCTGGGCTTCGACCTCATCATGCTGCCGGAGGACCGCGGCGGCCTGAACCTGGGTCTGGTCACGCTGACGGCCGTTTACGAGGAGCTCGGCCGATGGGGCGCGCCGACCTACGTGCTGTACCAGCTTCCGTGCTTCGACACGATTCTGCGCGAGGGCACGCCCGAGCAGATCGACAAGGTCATGGCGTACGTCGGCACCGGCAAGCAGATCTGGAACTCCGCGTGCACCGAGCCGGGCGCCGGCTCGGACGTCGGCAGCCTGCAGACCACCTACACGCGACGCGACGGCAAGATCTACCTGAACGGGCACAAGACCTTCATCACGTCATCGATGTACGTGCCGTACCTCGTCATCATGGCGCGCAACTCCGACCAGCCGGATCAGTTCACCGAGTTCTTCGTCGACATGTCCCTGCCCGGCATCACCAAGGAGCCGCTCGACAAGCTCGGCCTGCACATGGACTCCTGCTCCGACATCTACCTCAAGGACGTCGAGCTGGAAGAGAAGGACATCTTCGGCTCGGAGGGGAACGGCTTCAACCGCGGCGTCGCCGACTTCGACTTCGAGCGGTTCCTCGTCGCGGCCTGTGACTACGGCACGGCGCTGTGCGCCTTCGAGGACGCGGCCCGGTACGCCAACCAGCGTGTCCAGTTCGGCAAGCCGATCGGCAGGTTCCAGCTCAATCAGCTGAAGTTCGCCGAGATGGCCATCAAGGTCGACGCGATGCGCAACATGCTCTACGAGGCCGCGTGGCACTACGACACCGACGGCATGGCCTCGGCCTCGGCCGCGATGTGCAAGTACTACTGCGCGAAGGCGTCGTTCGCGGTCGTGGACGACGCGATGCAGGTGCTGGGCGGCGTCGCGGTCGCGGGCGACCACCGTATCCAGCGGATCTGGCGCGACCTGCGCGTGGACCGGATCAGCGGCGGCACCGACGAAATGATGATCCTCACCCTGGCCAAGGGTGTCCTGCGCCAGTACCGGTCCTGAAGGCGAGGCACACAACCATGGAAATTCCCACCAGCAAGCCGCGTTTCGGCGTCCTGGATGACGTGCGCGTGGTCTATGCGGCGATGGAGGAGGCCGTCCCCAAGGCGTGCTGCATCATGGCCGACTGGGGAGCGGACGTCACGTGGATCGAGAACACCGGCGCCGGCGACACCGTGCGTGACACCCCGTGGCTGAAGCAGGCGGAGCGGCGCAACCAGCGCAGCGTCGCCCTCGACTACTTCAGCGACGACGGCCGCGAGGTGCTGTTCCGGATGCTCGAGGACGCCGACATCTTCATCGAGTCGAGCAAGGGCGGCACGTTCGCCCGGCACGGCATCACCGACGAGGCGCTGTGGGCGCGCAACCCCGAACTCGTCGTCGTCCACGTCTCCGGCTTCGGCCAGACCGGCGTGCCCGAGCGGGTCACCAGGGCGGCCTATGACCTCACGACGATGGCCTACAGCGGCTACATGAGCCAGAACGGCACGCCGGAACAGCCGATGAACCCGGGCCCGTACACGGGCGACTACTTCAACAGCCTCATGATCATCGGCGCCTCGCTGGCCGCGCTGCACAAGGTCGCCAGCACGGGCGTGGGCGAGAGCGTCGACCTCGCGATGTACGAGACGCTGCTCGCGATCGGCCAGTACTACCTGGTCGACTACCTCAACGCGGGGACCGTCTGGCCCCGGCCCGGCGCGCGCAACCAGAACCTGTGCGCGATCGGCGAGTACCGGTGCGCGGACGGTTTCATCGGCCTGACCGTGTACGGGGTGCAGCAGAACAAGTACCTCCTGGAGACGATCGGCCTGGGCGAGCTGTGGGGCACCGAGGACTACCCGGAGGGCACCAGCGCGCTGTGGCTGTCCAGCCCGAAGGCGCAGCTCATCGAGCGGAAGCTCGAGGAGTACCTCGCGGCCCACAAGGTGAAGGACGTGGAGGAGGACTTCTCCGCCCACCGGATCGCCGCGCAGAAGGTCATGGAGTTCCCCGACCTCGTCGCCGAGCCGCACCTGCGAGAGCGCGGGGTGTGGCAGGACTGGCAGGCCGCCGACGGCAGCACGTTCAAGGGCCTCGGCGTGTTCCCCCGGTTCGAGCACGACCCGGGCCGGGTCTGGCGCCCGATGCCCGAGCAGGGCTACGACACGGTCGACGTCCTGTCCGGGCTCGGCTATTCCGCCGACGAGATCCGCGGCCTGGTCGACGCGGGGACCGTCAAAGTCGCGACGAAGGAGCTGTCATGAAGGTCGTCGCCTGCGTCAAGGCCGCCCCCGAGGCGGAGGACATCGCCACCCGTCCGGATCGGACGCTCGACCTGGATCGGGCCGCCTGGAAGATCGGGACGTACGACCTCAACGCCGTCGAGGCGGCGCGCGTGCTCGCGGACGCGACGGACGGCGTCGCCATCGGCCTGTCGGTCGGCGGCCCGGCCCTGGCGAACTCCAAGCTGCGCAAGAACGCCCTGTCGCGCGGCCTGGACGAGCTCGTCGTGGTGAGTGACGACTCTCTCGCCGACCTCGATACCTTTCAGACCGCGAGCGTGCTCAAGGAGGCCCTGACCCGGCTGGACGGCGTCGACGTCGTGCTCGTGGGCGCCGGCTCGTCGGACGTCTACGCCCAGCAGGTGGGCAACGAGCTCGGCGCGCTGCTCGGCGTCGCCACGCTCAACGCGGTGAACGCGATCACGCCGGCCGGGGACCACCTGGTCGTCGAGCGGCTGCTGGAGAACGCCGTCCAGGTCGTCGAGGTCCCGCTGCCCGCCGTGCTCAGCCTGACCTCGGGCATCAACACCCCGCGCATCCCCGGCATGAGGGATGTGCTGGCGGCGGGCAAGAGGCCGACGAGCGAGCTCGCGGGCATCATCGCTCCCGCCCCGAGCGCCGAGCGCACGTCGCTGCTCGCCGTGGAACACGTCGAGCGCGCGCACCGGGTGGTCGAGGCGGACACCGCCGACGCCGTCGCGCAGCTCGTCGACTACCTGAACTCCGTGGGAGGTACCAGATGAGCGTGCAGAACGTCTGGGTGGTCGCACCCGAACCCGCCGCGGCGGCCCCGCTCGTGCTCGGTGCGCGGGCGCTGGCCGACACCGTGACCGCCGTCGTCGTCGGCGGCGGCGACGCGGTGCCCG
>DASVLX010000135.1:0-24644 GCA_036384655.1 Pseudonocardiaceae bacterium | reverse complement strand
GGCAACAGCCTCGAATGGGCCACCAGCTGCCCCCCACCCCGCCACAACTTCACCGAACTCCCCCGCATCCGCAGCGAACGCCCCGCCTTCGAACTCCACTACCCCCACATGATCCAACGACTCCACCAAGAAGCACACACCGGCGGCCGGCACGAGGTGGCCTCCGCCGGGACCGGCTCCGGGGCGGTGAACGGGTCGCACTAGCCTGTGCTCTGCCATGGCAACAGTGACCCAATTTCATGATCCGCCCGTACCCGTCGCGATTCCGGTGCTGATCACCGTGACCGGGCCCGACAAGCCCGGTGTCTCTTCCGTGCTGTTCGCCGCGCTCGCACTGCACGGCGTGGACCTGCTGGATGTCCAGCAGGTCGTCATCCACGGCAAGCTGGTGCTTGGCGTGCTGGTGAGCGTCGACACCGATCCCGAGGGCCTGCAGGAGACCGTCGAGCAGGCCATGGCGACCGTGCACATGCAGGTCGAGGTGGACGTCGAGACCGCCGAATTCGTCACCCCGGCGACGCTGGGCTCGACCCACGTGCTGGTGGTGCTCGGCCGGCCGGTCACGGCGAAGGCGTTCACCGCGGTCGCCGGTCGGCTCGCCTCCGTCGACGCCAACATCGACGCCATCCGGCGGATCGCCGACTATCCGGTGACCGGGCTGGAACTGCGGGTGTCGGTCGCCGACGACACGCCGGAGGCCGATGCCAGGCTGCGCACCGCGATGGCCGACATCGCGGCGGAAGTCGCTCTGGACGTGGCCGTGGAACGGGCCGGTCTGGACCGTCGCGCCAAGCGGCTGATCGTGTTCGACGTGGACTCGACGCTGGTCCAGGGCGAGGTCATCGAGATGCTCGCCGACCGGGTCGGCCGCGCGGACGAGGTCCGCGAGATCACCGAGGCCGCGATGCGCGGCGAACTGGACTTCGCCGGATCGCTGCGGCGACGCGTCGCGGTGCTCTCCGGGTTGCCGGAATCGGTGTTGGACGAGGTGGCCGCCGACCTGAAGCTGACTCCGGGCGCCCGGACCACGATCCGCACGCTGAAGCGGCTCGGTTACCACTGTGGTGTGGTGTCCGGCGGTTTCACCCGGATCATCACGAGCCTGGTGGACGAGCTGGGCCTGGACTTCTGCGCGGCGAACGAGATCGAGATCGTGGACGGTCGTCTCACCGGCCGGGTGCTCGGCGAGATCGTGGACCGGGCCGGCAAGGCCGTCGCGCTGCGGCGGTTCGCCGAGCAGTCCGGGGTGCCGCTGGCGCAGTGCGTGGCGGTCGGTGACGGCGCCAACGACATCGACATGCTCTCCACCGCCGGGCTCGGCATCGCGTTCAACGCCAAGCCGGCGCTACGCGAGGTCGCCGACACCGCGCTGTCCCACCCGTACCTGGACGCGGTGCTGTTCGTGCTGGGTGTCACGCGGGCCGAGATCGAGGCGGCGGACGCCGCCGAGGGCCTGTTCACCCGGCCGTGAACCCGGTCGTACTGGAGCCGTTGGCCGCTCGTTACGCCAGGTGGCTGGCATTGCCCGCGCAGTCCACGTCGGACACGTCCGCCGAGGACGAGGTGCGGGCCATGCCGGTGATCCTGCGCATCGAACGGAAGACACCGCCGTCCCGCACCGCGTTGCTGGAGGCCGCCGCGGCCGCCGCCGTCGCGGTGTGCCTGGACCCGCGCTCCGAGCCGGGTGGCGAGTGGCACGAGGCGGTACGGGCGTGGATCGGCTGCCGGATCCGCAAACTGGCCCGCCGGGCCCGCGGCGCGCACTGGGAAGCGGTGCGGTCGCTGCCGGGTGTGACCGTCGAGGTGGCCGGAGCGGAGGTCCGAGCCCTGGTGCCCGGTCCGGTCGCGACAGCGCCCAAGGAGGTCACCCGGCTACAGATCTCCGGCTCCGAACTGCCCGCCGACGAGCCTGGACCGCCCCCGCCGGATCAGCCGGTGCTGTGGCTGAACCCGAACGTGCCGATGACCGCCGGCAAGGCGGCCGCGCAGGTCGGGCACGCCACTATGCAGTTGGCCGCGTTGCTGGCCGCGAACGGCCGCCGGCCCGATCTGGACCGCTGGGCCGTCACCGGTTTCCGCTGCGCGGTGCGCACCGCGAGCCCGGCCCACTGGACCCGGCTGCAACCC
Source organism: Pseudonocardiaceae bacterium (assembly GCA_036384655.1). Classification (GTDB taxonomy): domain Bacteria; phylum Actinomycetota; class Actinomycetes; order Mycobacteriales; family Pseudonocardiaceae; genus DASVLX01. The sequence continues at coordinate 22,517 of DASVLX010000135.1, read as the reverse complement.
GGTGACCTGCCGGAACGGGCATGGCGCGAGCACGGTGTGGCGGCCGTGCGGGATGCCGGCTTCACCGAGGTCGAGCCCGGCACGATCACCGTGCTGGCGGAGTGGCCGCCGCGTTGAGCCGGCGCAGCGCGCCACGCACCACCTCGGGATCGTCGGTCGACCAGAACGGTGGCAGCGAGGCGCGCAGGAAACTGCCGTAACGGGCGGTGGCCAGCCGCGAATCGAGCACAGCGACCACACCACGATCGTTCAGCGACCGCAGCAGCCGTCCGGCGCCCTGGGCGAGCAGTAGCGCGGCATGCGTCGCCGCCACCGCCATGAAGCCGTTGCCGCCATGCGCCGCGACCGCGCGCTGCCGCGCCGAGGCCAGCGGATCATCCGGCCGGGGGAACGGGATCCGGTCCACCACCACCAGCTGCAGCGACGGCCCCGGCACGTCCACCCCCTGCCACAGCGACAGGGTGCCGAACAGACAGGTCTTCTCGTCCTCGGCGAACTTCTTCACCAGCAGGGCGGTGGAGTCCTCGCCCTGACAGAGGATCGGATAGTCGATCTTGCCGCGCAGCGCCTCGGCCGCCTGCTTGGCACCGCGCATCGACGAGAACAGCCCGAGCGTGCGGCCGCCGGCCGCCTCCACCAGCTCGCGCAGCTCGTCCAGATAGGACGGAACCAGACCGTCCCGGCCGGGCGGCGGCAGATGCCGTGCCACGTACAGAATTCCGCTGCGCTCATGGTTGAACGGCGAACCGACATCCAGACCTGTCCAGTGTGGACCGTCATCGTCGGAGGGCGGTTGCTTGTCGGTGGCGGTGCCGTCGGCCTTGCTGGCCGGCTCCGACGGTGGCAGACCCCACTGCCGGGCCAGTGTGTCGAACGCGCCGCCCAGCGTCAGGGTCGCCGAGGTCAGTATCACCGTGTGCTGGCTGAAAAGCCGGTCGCGGAGCAACCCGCCCACGCCCAGTGGCGCGACCTTGAGAGTGGCCGGGCGATCACCGTCCCCGGACAGCCACACCACGTCCCGCTGCCGCGTCGCGTCCTCGTCGAAGGCGGTCAGCAGCCGGTTGGCGGTGTCGTGCACCTCCTCCAGCGCCGCGCGGGCGAGCTTGTGCGCGGTGGCGTCGGCGATGTTGTCCTTCTGGTTCGGCAGTTCCGGCCCGAGTGCGCTGATACAGGCGTGCGCGCCGTCCCGCACCGCGGCGAGCGTGTTCGCCAGTGGTTCGGGCAGCGTGTCCAGCCTGCCCGCGGTGGCCTCGCCGAGCATCAGGCCGAATCCGTCGCCGGCCTCGGCGAGCCGGTCAGCGATCTCCTCCGAGATCAGCCGGCCGCAGCGACGCACGGCCGCGCTGACCGTGCCGCCGCCGAGTTCGGCGGTGGCCACCGAGGTGATCCGGTCGACCAGTTCATGTGCCTCGTCGATGATCACCACATCGTGATCGGGCAGGATCTGGTAGCCCTCCAGGGCGTTGATGGCCAGCATCGCGTGGTTGGTCACCACCACATCGGACCGGCCCGCCTCGGCACGCGCCCGCTCGGCGAAACAGTCGTTGCCAACCGGGCAACGGTTGAGCCCCAGGCATTCCCGGGCGGTCACCGACACCTGCCGCCAGGCCATTTCGTTGACTCCGGGCACCAGTTCGTCACGGTCGCCGGTCTCGGTGTCGCTGGACCACTCGTGCAGCCGCTTGACCTGACGGCCCAGCGCGGACGCCGCGAACGGGTCGAACAGCGCCTGGTCCTCGGGTTCGTCCGGCACCTCGCCGTGCACCTTGTGCAGGCACAGATAGTTGCGCCGGCCCTTGAGGATCGCGAAGGTGGGGGCCCGGCCGAGCAGCGGCTTGAGCGCGGTGGCCAGCCGGGGCAGGTCGCGGTCCACGAGCTGACGCTGTAGCGCGATGGTCGCGGTGGACACCACCACGGTCGCGCCCTCGGCGACGGCGTGCCGGATCGCGGGTACCAGATAGGCCAGCGACTTGCCGGTGCCGGTGCCGGCCTGCACGGCCAGATGCTCACCGCTACGAATGCTGTGCGCGACCGCCTCGGCCATCCGCACCTGTCCTGGCCGTTCCGACCCACCGACCGCGGCCACGGCGGCGCGCAGCAGCGTGGCGACATCGGGAAGGGTCACGGCGGTGGACGGCGAATCGGTCAGGGTGTCCGGCACATACTGACGGTACCGGCCCATGCTGACGCTGGGTCAGCGACTCGGTGGTGAATCGGGAGTGTCGGCGAGTCGCCGGCCTGGCGAACGAACACTCAGGCCTCGGCGAGGAGTGCCTTGCGGCGGATCTTGCCGGTTTCGTTGCGTGGCAGGGCGGTCATGAACACCACGTCACGCGGCACCTTGTAGCGGGCGAGATTGGCGCGCACGAACTTCTTGATGTCATCGACGGTCGGGACATGGCCGGCGATGGGCACCACGAAGGCCCGCAGCCGCTGCCCGAACTCCGGGTCGGGCACGCCCACCACCGCCGTGTCGGCCACGTCCGGGTGTTTCAGCAGCAGGTTCTCCACCTCGGCCGGGAACACGTTCTCACCGCCGGACACGATCATGTCGTCGTCCCGGCCGTCCACGAACAGCAGCCCGGTGTCGTCGAGGTGACCCACGTCGCCGCTGCACAGCAGGCCGTCGATGATCTCCTTGCCGCCACCGCCGGTGTAACCGGTGAAGGCCAGCTCGCTGCCGACGAAGATCCGGCCCGGCACGTTCGGCGTGGTGATCCGCCGGCCGTTCGCGTCATACAGCCGCACCCGGCAGCCGCGCGGCGGCCGGCCGACCGTGCCCGGCGCGCGGCGCAGCTCCCGGGGCTTCGAGATGGTCGCCACCGCGATCTCCGTCGAGCCGTACAGGTTGTAGAGCACGTCCCCGAACGCGTCCATGGTGCGCTCGCTGACCTCGGGGGCGAGCCGTGATCCGGCGGTGAGAATCACCCGCAGACTGGATGTGTCGTGCCGAGCCAGCTCCTCCGGCCCGAGTGCGAGCAGGCGCCGCAGCAGGGTGGGCACGACCACGAGCGTGGTGCAGTGGTGCTCCGCGAGGGCCCGCACAGTGGCCTCCGCGTCGAACCGGCGCCGCACCACGATGGTCGAGCCGAGCGCGATGTTGAGGATCAGCTGGGAGAACCCGGTGGCGTGGAACATCGGCGTGGCGATGAACGTGACGTCGCCGTGGTGCAGCGGCACCCGTTCCAGGAAGTGGGTCACGACCAGCGCCGAACCGACCTGCCTCGCCGCGCCCCTGGGTGTTCCGGTGGTGCCGCTGGTCAGCAGGGTCCAGCCACCCTGTCGGCCCGGTTCGGGCAGCGGAGAGTCGTCGGTGTCGGCGATCAGTTGCTCGACCAGCAGCACCGGATGCCCGGTGTCCTGCCGCGTGTCATCGCCGGTGTCCCGCGAGGGGTCGGATGAATCCACCCAGGCGAGGTAGCGGGGGATGTCGCGCGGCATGGCGGACAGGAGCTCGGTGAACTCCTCGTCGTACACCAGCGCGGACACCCGCTCGCGGACCGCGACGTCGGCCAACTGCGGGCCGCTGAAGCCGGTGTTCGCCAGCAGCACGCGGGCACCGATCTTGGCCGCGGCGAGCATGGCGTCGACCAAACCTCGGTGGTCCCGGCAGAGGACCGCGATCACCGAGCCCTCACCGAGTCCGCGTTGGCTCCAGGCTCGGCCCAGCGCGTTGGCGCGGCGTTCGAAATCGTCGAAGGTGACCGGTCCGTTCTCGTCGATCATCGCCACGGCCGCGCCGTCGCGCAGCCGGGCGGCGGTCACCGCGCCCGCCAGTGGGCCGAGCCGGCGCAGCACGGCCAGTATGCGGACGATCTTGTCTGGCCGGGACAGATCAACGATGCCGGCGCTCAGCAGGGTGGTCATGCGCGGCACCAGTTCCGCTAACCGCCTTGCGTTTGCCAACCAGCGGGAGACGGGAATCGACACGGCAGCTCCAGTGACGCTCGGCGGTAGTACTTCGATTATTGAACATACCGACGGTATGTCAACGGTAGGTCACGACGGTATCGGGCTCCGTAGTCGGCACCATGACCGGGGCAGCCCACCGGGGTCAGCCGACCAGATCGGCGAGCTTGGCGGTGCCCTTCAGCGCGCTGGCTTCGACCGGCGCGTCGTTGTCCACAAGCGACTGCAGCGCGTCGCCGTCGTCCCAGGAGTTGACGTTCATCGCGGCCCGCACCCGCCCGTCACGCAGCCAGAAGGCGATGAACTCCCGCGCCGCCAGATCACCGCGGACCACCAGCTCGTCCTGCTCCGGATCGGCCAGGCCGCGGTACTCCATGCCCAGGTCGTACTGGTCGGTGAAGAAGTACGGGCTGCGCCGGTACGGCTGGTCACCGGTCAGCAGATTGCCGGCGACATGCTCGCCCTGGTTCCTGGCGTTGGCCCAGTGCTCGGTACGCACCCGCCTTCCGTAGCGCGGATGGTCATGCGCGGCGATGTCACCGACCGCGTACACGCCGGGCTGCGAGGCACGCAGGGCAGCGTTCACCGCCACGCCGCCCACCGGTCGGTCGGCCAGCACCAGGCCGGCCCGCTCGGCCAGCTCCACCCGTGGTGTCGCGCCGATCGCCTCGACGACAACGTCGGCCGGCAGGTTGGTGCCGTCGTCCAGCCGGACGGAGCGCAGCACGCCGTTCTCGCCGACCAGGCCCTGGACGCCAACCCCGAGCTTCCAGTGCACCCCGTGCGCGGCGTGCAGATCGTGGAACACCTCGGCCACCGGCCGGCCGAGTGCCCGGACCAGCGGCAGCCGCAGCGGCTCGACCACGGTGACCTGGGAGCCGTGCGTGCGGGCGGCGGCGGCAACCTCGCAGCCGATCCAGCCGCCACCGACGACCACGACACGGGTGCCGGGAGTCAGCCGCGCGCGCAGCGCCAGCGAGTCGTCCAGGGTGCGGAGCGTGTGCACGCCCTTGAGCTGGGCATCGGTGACCGGGAGGGTCCTGGGTCTCAGCCCGGTGGCGAGCACCAGCCGGTCGAACGGCTGCTCGGCGCCGGCTCCGTCGACCACCACGTGATCGGCGAGCCGCAGCTCCCTGATCGTCGCGCTGGGCCGGAAGTCGATGTCGTGGCCGGCGTAGAAGCCCGCGTCGCGCACCCAGTCGGGCTGGTCTTTCTCACCCAAAAGGATGGCTTTCGAAAGGGGTGGCAACTCGTAGGGTTGGTGCGACTGGGCGTCGAACAACACGATGTCACCGGTGAACCCGCGCTCCCGCAGGGTGGCGGCGGTCGTGGCACCGGCCAGACCGGCCCCGACAATGACCACCGGACCGGGCAGTTCCATGTCGGCACTCTCCTTCCGCAAGGCTCCTAGCTGTGGTTTTCCGATTCGACCCTAGCCGCATTTGGTATGCCCGCACGGTTACGACGGGCGGTTTCACCGGCGGATCGGCGCACGATCGTGGAGCCACCCGACGCACTGCCGGACACTCGGCGGGCGCTCGATGTGCCATGCCGCTGGACTGGCCGCCACCGGCGTGGCACGTACTTTGGAAGTGGTGCGCGGGCGGCCCGCCGCGCACCCAGGCGGGTAGGAAGGCAGGGGAGATGGCAGGCCGTAGGGAATGGACCGTGGACTGCCGGGACGTGGCCGGCCGACGGCGCGAGCTGACCGTGTTCGCCAGCGGAGGGCATGTCGTCATGGTCGTTCCACCCGGGGAGACCGTGGTGCTCGCGCCGCTGGAGGTCGGCCGGCTCCGGTCGGTGCTTCGCGACGCCGCCGTGGACGCCTCGGCGGCGGCCGGCCAGTAATCAGATCGGGTTAGGCTGCCTGAATGGCTGAGCACCTGGTGTGGATCGACTGTGAAATGACCGGGCTCGATCTGAGTAAGGACGCACTGATCGAGATCGCGGCGTTGGTGACCGACGCTGACCTGAACATCCTCGGTGACGGTGTCGACGTGGTGATCCACGCTGACGAGCCTGTGCTGGACAGCATGCCCGATGTGGTGCGCGAGATGCACGCGAAGTCGGGCCTGACGGAGGAGGTCCGCCAGGCCACCATCACCGTGCCGGAGGCCGAGCGGCTGGTGCTCGACTACGTGCGCCAGTACGTGTCCGAGCCGGGCACCGCGCCGCTGGCCGGCAACTCCATCGCCACCGACCGCGGCTTCATCGCGCGTGACATGCCCGCGCTGGACCACTACCTGCACTACCGGATGGTGGACGTGTCCTCCATCAAGGAGCTCTGCCGGCGCTGGTACCCGCGGATCTACTACTCGCAGCCGGCCAAGGGCCTCGCGCACCGCGCGCTGGCGGACATCAAGGAGTCGATCCGCGAGCTGGTCTACTACCGGCGGACCGCGTTCGTACCGCAGCCCGGACCGACCACGGAGGAGGTGCGAGCCGTCGCCGCCGAGTTGCTCACCGACCGGGGTAACGGATCGGCTCAGCCCTGATCATGGGCCTGGGCGGGGCCCTGCGCCGACCCGTTGCGGAGTCCCGCCGGTGGCACGGTACGATATTTAGGCTTCCCGGGTGTTGTATGGGAAGTAATGGTGGGTGTAGCTCAGCTGGTAGAGCACTGGGTTGTGGTCCCAGGTGTCGCGGGTTCAATCCCCGTCACTCACCCCAACGGTCCTGGTGTGGGCTTTCGACACCAGGACGACCGCACGATCGCGACGCGGTGAGCCAACTCGGGTATGCGCCAGCCTCCAGGCGCATACCCGGCGGCGACCGCCTTCACACGCTCAGCAGGTCGTTGCCCGGCAGGAGCTGGGCGAACCGAACCTCGAGCGTGAGTTGACGAGCGATATCGTTCAGAGCGTTGGCCATAATGCCGCCGGGGTGACCGGACAGGGTGACCAGTGCGACGCCGGTACTCACTATCGGGTCGCACACGATCAGAGTTCGCAGATCCAGACGGTGAGCGAAGGCGTGCATCCACGGGTGCGGCACGATACTGGCCCAGCGTCCGGTGAGTGCCAGGGAGTAGATCGACGCCATGGAATCGGTTTCGATCTGCGGCGTGAAGTGCACGTTGTGCGCCTCCAGCGCATCGTTGATGATGCGCCGACTGAACATCGCACCGCTGAACATGCACATCGGTAGTTCGGCGGCCTCGGCCCAGGATATCTCAGTTTCATAATTGGGGACGAGAGATCGGGAGGCGATAAGAACATACTTCTCGCGATAGAGCGGAACGACTTCGAAGCCGGGTGGCACATCGTCGGAGTCGATGTGAACGATGCCCGCGTCGAGTTCGAACTGCGAGATCTTCGAAAGGATTTCCCGGGTTGGCAGACGAGTTTCCATCCGCACCCGGGTCAACGGATGTGCGACGACGAACGGCTCGATGAGCAACTGCGCGGTGGTCGTCGCCTCGGCGATCACTCCGAGGCGGAGCGTCCCGCTGAGCCCGGAATGCATGGCCATGATCTCCTGCCGCAGAGCATCGTGGTCCGCCAGTATCCGGCGTGCCCAGACGATGACACGCTCGCCCTCCGAGGTGAGCCCCTCGAACGCGTTGCCACGCCGCACGAGTAGCACACCCAATTCGTGTTCGAGCTTGCGGATAGCCTCAGACAGTGCGGGCTGGCTCACGAAGCACGCGGCGGCGGCTCGCGCGAAATTCCGCTCCTGGGCCAAAGCGACAAAATACTCCAGTTGCCGAACCTGGACCCGCTCCTGGCTCATGGCGCCGGCCTGGGGGCACCGGACCGTGTACTCGAGTAATGATTCGAGCCGAACGTTATCAGCGAGCCGAGAACCTCGCGTCCATCACAGGTAGTAGTCACCATACCGCGTACTCGGATCTGCTCGATGGTGGGGGAACTACAAGACGAGCAGTAGCGTACTACTGCTCAGGAGATGAGGGGAGGGCAACGGGAGAGGCTACTTTAGCGAGACTGCGGATAACGCCAGTGAGATACGACACCGGTCGCTGACAGGCACTGATATCTCAGCGCACCTACTCGGCTACACATTGTTTTCACCTCTCGCCACAACCGACGTGGGGTTCGCCTCCGTCCGTCCCAACCCTGGACCGGAGGCGGGACGGACGGAGGCGAACGAAATGAACGCGGGAGCGGATCCTAGATGCTGACCACGTGGTCGGCGTGCAGTTCGGCGATCTGTTCAGGCGAGTACCCGAGTTCCGCGAGGACCTCGTCTGTGTGCTCGCCGAGCAGCGGTGCCCCCGTCATGTCCGGCGTGGGATCGAAGTCCGAGAACTTGATAGGGCTGCCAACGGTCAGGTACTTGCCACGGCCCTTCTGCTCGCCCTTGCTCTTCTGCTCGACCTCGACAATCGTGCCACTCTTGCGCAGCGCCTTGTCCTCTTCGATTTCCTTCATGCTGAGCACCGGAGAGCACGGCACCTCGTACTTGCGCAGCACGTCAACCGCCTCGTACTTCGTCTTGTCGGCAAGCCACCTCTCGATCTCGTTGAAGATGTCGAAGATGTGCGGCTGACGAGCCTTCGCCGTATTGAAGTCGGGGTCGTCGACCCACTCCGGCCGGCCGATCGCCTCGCAGGTGCGCGCCCAGTTCTGCTCCTGAATGGTGAAGTAGATGTAGGAGTTCGGGTCCGTCTCCCAGCCCTTGCACTTCAGGACCCAACCGGGCTGGCCACCGCCACCGGCGTTGCCACCGCGGGGCACCGCCTCTCCGAAGGTGCCGTTCGGATACTGCGGGTATTCCTCCAGGTAGCCCACCCGATCCAGGCGCTGCTGGTCGCGCAGCTTGACGCGGCAGAGGTTGAGGCAGGCGTCCTGCATCGACACCGACACCTTCTGGCCCTTGCCCGTCTTCCGCCGCCCGATCAACGCGGTGAGCAGGCCGATCGCCAGGTGCATCCCGGTGTTCGAGTCACCCAGAGCCGCGCCGCTCACGGTGGGCGGGCCATCCCAGAAGCCGGTCGTCGAGGCGGCGCCGCCGGCGCACTGGGCGACGTTCTCGTAGACCTTCACGTCAGACCACGGCGAATCGGCGTTGAAGCCCTTCACCGAGCCGAAGATGATTCCAGGATTCAGCTCCTGGATGTGCTCCCAGGAGAAGCCCATGCGGTCCAGTGCGCCGGGAGCGAAATTCTCCACCAGAATGTCGGCGCCCCGAATCAACTGCTCCAGGATCGCCTTGCCCGCCGAGGTCTTGGTGTTGAGGGTGAGCGAACGCTTGTTGCTGTTCAGCGTCGTAAAGTAGAGAGCGTCGGCGTCAGGGATATCGCGTAGCTGCCGGCGGGTGATATCGCCACCGCTGGGACGTTCAACCTTCAGAACGTCCGCGCCGAACCAGGCCAGCAACTGGGTACATGCCGGTCCGGCCTGCACTCCGGTGAAATCGATGACCTTGATGCCGCTGAGCGGCTTAGCCTCAGTCATTTTTCGTTCCTGTCTCTTCTCGTTGTTCCTGTTGCTTCGCAGAGCGGGACACTGGCAGGACGCATCGCGCTCGTGTCAGGCGCTTTGCGCGGCGACTGGCTGTTTGGCCGCCGCACTCTTGGGGTTCAGGTTTGTCAGGTGTCCGGACTCGGATCCCACGGCCGGGTCGAGCGCGCAGTCGATCAACGCCGGCCGGCCAGAGGCGACCGCCGCGGTCAGCGCTTCGGCCAGCTCCGCGGGTGTCGTCACGAAATAGCCGGTGCCGCCGAAGGCCTCGATCAGACGCTCGTAATGCGCGTCCGGGGCGAGCGTCGTGATTGCCGGATCAGCCGATGCCGCGTTCACACCGTCGCCCCGATAGACACCGCCGTTGTTGAGGATAACGACGGTGATCGGCAGTCCGTAGCGACACATCGTCTCGACTTCCATGCCGGAGAACCCAAACGCGCTGTCGCCCTCGACCGCGATCACCGGCGCACCCGATTCCACGGCAGCGGCGATCGCATAGCCCTGCCCGATTCCCATCACGCCCCATGTGCCGACGTCCAGTCGGTGTCGCGGAACCTGCATGTCGACCACATTGCGGGTGATGTCCAGCGCGTTGGCGCCCTCGTTGACCAGGTAGATATCCGGGCGATCCGCCAGGACCTTCCGCACCACCCTGAGAGCACCATAGAAACGCATTGGCTGCGCGTCCGCCGCCAGTCGCTTCGCCATTTTCTCGGCGTTGCGGGCCTTGTGCTCGGCGAGCTCGGTACGCCAGCCCTGCGGCGCGGTAACCGGACTGGCGCCGATCCGGGCGATCAGAGCCTCCATGACGGAGCCGACATCACCGACCAGCGGAGCCGCGATCGGACGGTTCGAGTCCAACTCGTTCGCGTCGATATCGATCTGGATGAACTGCGCGTCCGCCGCCCACTGCGGAGACTCACCATGGCCGAGCAACCAGTTGAGCCGCGCCCCCACAAGCATCACGACGTCCGCCTTGCGCAGCGCCAACGACCGCGCGGTGGCGACCGACTGCGGGTGATCGTCGGGGAGGAGCCCCTTGGCCATGGACATCGGGAGATACGGGATGCCGGTGGTTTCGACGAAGGTGCGGATCTGCTCGTCCGCCTGGGCATAGGCGGCACCCTTGCCCAACACGATCAGCGGACGCTCCGCGTGAGCGAGTAGCTCCACCGCTCGCGCGACCGCGTCAGGTGCCGGCAGCTGACGCGGAGCCGGATCCACGACGGTGCTCAGCGAAGCCGACCCGACACTCTCGGGAATCGCTTCCGACAGCACCTCCCCGGGAATATCGAGGTACACGCCACCCGGCCGGCCCGACAACGAGGCCCGCACTGCCCGCGCAATGCCCAGACCGATGTCCTGCGCGCGATTGATACGATAAGCGGCCTTGGCGAAGGGACGGGCGATCGCCAGCTGGTCCATCTCCTCGTAGTCACCGCGCTGCAGATCAACAATTTCTCTCTTGCTCGATCCTGAGATCAAAATCATAGGAAAGCAGTTGGTGGTCGCGTTGGCCAACGCAACCAGTCCATTGAGGAATCCCGGTGCCGAGACCGTCAGACACACGCCTGGTGCCTTGTTCAGGAATCCCGCCGCCGCGGCCGCATGACCAGCGGAGCTCTCATGCCGGAAACTGATGAAGCGGATGCCAGACGCTTGCGCCAGTCGTGCCAAGTCCGTGATCGGGATACCGGGAACCCCGTAGATCGTGCCCACGTCGTTGAGCTTCAACGCGTCCACGAACAGGTGGAATCCATCTGTCATCTCGTCAGAGACCGCTTCCCGCAGCGGCGATGCATCCGACGCGAGTACCGGATCTTGTTGACTCGTGGTCATCGTTCAACTCCTTTCGCGGTCTTCAGTACCGTCGTGGTTTCACCGTCGAACACTGACACCTTCGACCCGACCCGCCGGCGGCGTCCAAGACCTTATTCCGACTGGGCGATAGGCATCACCTATGGCGAGTCGGAATAGGAGATGCCTATCGAGCGTGAAGAAGCACGTATTGGACGCCAGCACGGGAGCCCCAGTAGACCACTGTTGTCAGTGCCTCGGCACGCCGCCGCCATCGGGGGCATCACGCTCAGGCACCGCAGCTCGGCTATAGCCGGGCACGTGAGAACCGAGTCGGAGGTGACACGTGATGACGACGGTAGCTGACCCTTCTTCCGGACAGTTCCAGCCGATCGCGAGCAAGACGACTGAGAAAACTCACCGATGGTTCTACCTGGTGATCTCAACAATCGTTATGGTGATGATCAGTCCATACCAGTACGCATTCACGATCTTCGAGGGTCCGGTAGCCAAAGCAAATTCATGGCCGCTGTCCTCGGTAGCCATGACCTTCACGATATTTATCGTCATTTCGTCGCTTTTCACGATACCCAGCGGCCTGTGGTCCGACCGTTGGCAGCCGCGTTGGTTCACCACCGTGGCCGGTTTCGCGGTGGGCATCGGCTGGGTTGGCGCGGCGTTCGCCCAGAGCGCCGTTGAGCTTGACATCACATACGGGTTCGGTGCGCTCGGGTGTGGATACATCTATGCGAACACCGTGACGAACGCGGTCAAGTGGTTCCCCGAACCGCGGCTCAAGGGCCGTACCGTGGGCATTGCGAACATGGGCTTCGCCATCGGTGCGGCCTTCTTTATCCCGCCGCTGCAGAACGTCATCAATTCAGGAGTCCAGGGCTACCGTACGGCGTTCCTGGTAACCGGCATCATCATGCTCGTCGTCATTGTCGGCCTCGCGCAGTTCCTGCGGTTCCCGAAGCCCGGCTGGCGCCCCGCCGGCTGGGATCCGACCAAGAACGCCGGCGCGAAGAAGGCGCGCACCACATCGAAGGATTTCGCGCTGAAGGAAGTCTTCAAGAGCTGGCAGTACTGGTGGGTCATTACCTGCCAGTTGTGTATCCTGATACCGGGTTTGCTACTCACCGCCCAGGTCACGATGCTGGCGCGATCGAACATCGCCTTGGGTGGAGCGGCAATCGGAGTTCTGGCGGCGACGCTGAGCCCGATTCCCAACGGGATCATGAGGTGGGTCGGTGGTCAACTTTCGGACTACTTCGGCCGCGAGCAGGTCATGGTCGTCATGTTCCTGATCAGTGCCGTCGCCACGTGGGCACTGACGGCGGTGACGATCGGCTGGCTGTTCATCGTTGTGGTGCTGGTCGCAGCCGGAACATGGAGCACCCTCTTCACGTTGTTCCCCGCCCTGGTGAGCGACTTCTACGGTAGCAAGCACGCGGGAATTCTCTATGCCTGCGTATACGGACCGGCGAAGGCCATCGCCGGAGTTTTCGCCGGTGTGTTGGGTGCCCTGCTCTTCGCGATAAGCGGAAGTTGGAACTTCCCCTTCTACATCGCCGCGGCGCTGGCCGCTCTTTCCGGGATCGCGATCTTGGTGCTTCACCTGCTGCCCTCGCCGTCCGAGTCGTACACGCGGCACGCGGCCCTGAGCAACGAATAGCGGTAACCCTGCTCGTCTCGTGCCCCGCCCGTCTCGTGACGGATCGTCACGGCAGGGGCGGGGCACGTCACAGCAACCATAGGCAGTGTCAGACCCCCTGGAGTCACACATGAGCGACGAACTGTCGACAGAACAGGGCCCAACAGATCCACCCTTTGAGCAGCTCATCAGACGGCTTCCGGACGCGGTCATCTATGTCGACCGGCGCGGAGTGATCCGACTGTGGAACGACGCCGCGACCGAGCTGTTCGGATTCGACGCATCAGAAGCGGTGGGAGCGAGCCTCGACCTGATTATTTCCAACCGGTTCCGTGCCGCCCACTGGGCCGGGTTCAACCGTGCCATGAGCACGGGCGTGCTGCGGCTCTCCGGCCGGCCCACGCTCACCCGCGCTGTGCACCGGCATCGCGACCGCCTGTACGTGGAGATGAGTTTTGGCCTCGTCTTCGACCGCTCGACCGGCCAACCCTGTGGGGCGGTGGCGGTTGCCAGAGATGCCACCGACCGTGTTGGGCGTGAGCCCGTCGCGACGACGCCCCCACCGGACAGTGATCACGGCCACACACGGTCCGACCGGCCGGGCAGACATTCGGCCTGACATTCCGTCGTGAACCCCGGCACACCGTTCCAGCGGGTAGCGAGGGTCCGGGCCGTTAGGGGAACGTTCACCAGCACTTCGCGTGGGGACCCCGGAGTGGGAAGGTTAACGACCACCCCGTCGCGGGACGCAGTCACCGACTGTGTTACCGTTTACATCGTTGGCACGGGAGACCGTGCGAGCGCCGCTAGCTCAACTGGCAGAGCAGATGGCTCTTAACCATCGGGTTCGGGGTTCGAGTCCCTGGCGGCGCACGATCTCGTAGGCGAGCCTTACGCGCGGAAAGCGCGCGTAAGGCTCGCTCGTTGTGTTTTCTGGGGCCGAGCCCCCAGACCCCAGCCGGCGGGCTGCGCCCCCGGACCCCCGGTCCGGGTCGCTGTCGCTCCCGGGCGTGGGTTCAACTCACCTTGGTGGGGTTGGCGCACCTGGGTAGCGCTTGAAAAGCATGATCCGCACTTGCTCGTTTGACTGGGCTCTGGTTACCAGATTTGGCGGGAATGGGCTTGGGTGATCAGGTCGCGGCGGGGAATGAGCTCCTTGGAGGCCAGGCCGGCCAGGGAGAGCTGGGACATGTGGAAGCCGAAGTCCTCGGTGAGGAGCTTCTTCCAGGGGCGGGCGAGGATGTTGTGGGTCGCCCAACGGGCGAACCGGGAGCGCTCCATGATGAAGCGAGCCATCTCCCAGGCCCGGTCGAGCAGCTCCTCCCGCGGCAGCACATCGCTGATCAGGCCGAGTTCGAGGGCCGTTCGCGCCGGGATCGACTTGCCGCCGTAGATGTAGTAGGCGGCTCGTTTCGTGCCGAGCAGCGCCTGGAGCGCGAGGCCCTGACCGTCGCCGGGTGCGGCGCCGGCGAGGAAGTGCGGATCCATGAAGTCGGCGTCCTCGGTGGCCAGCGTGATGTCACTGAGCAGGGCGAACTCGGTATGGATGCCCGGCCCGTTGACCGCCGCGATGGTGGGAATGTCGAGGTTGTTGACGAAGCTCTCGATGAGCTTCCAGCCGTCATAGGTCTGCCGGAAGATGTAGTCCGGTTCCTCCTCGTACACCGGCCGCGGCCAGGTCTGCCGCGGTTCGGCCTGGAACCAGGTGTCGCCGGTCCCGGTGATGATCAGGACCTGGTTCTCCGGATCGTTGCCGATGTCCTGCCAGACACGGATCCACGCGTTGTGCGCGGCCCAGTTGTGGATGTACGGGCCGTCGTTGGTGTGCAGGCGCAGTTCGATGATGCCGTCCTCGCGCCGCATCTTGAAGAATGCCGCGTACCTGTCCGAGTACTCCTTGAAGGCGGTGGGCGGAACATGGCCCGCCCATGAGTCGCCGTGCTCACTGGGCATGTGATGGCTCCCCTCATCCTCGGTGGCGCTCTCCTTGTGGGTGCGCCGCGAACGTCCTTAACGATACATGATTGTCTCGTTAAGTGCAGTCCAGTGGCGGGGCCATACCCTGGTGGCATGACCGAGCTCGCGCCCGAGGCGGCGAAGCGTTCGCGGCCGGGCGGCCGTACGGCGCTGGCCAGCGAGCGCGTGCTCAACGCGACCGTGGAGCTGATCGCTCGGCACGGTGCCGCCGCCGTCACCTACGACGCGGTGGCCAAGCTCGCCGGGGCCAGCCGGGCGACCATCTACCGCAAGTGGCCACGTCGCAAGGACCTGCTCCGTGCGGCCATCACTCGCTTCGCGGACTCATCCGTCGACGTCCCGGACACCGGCGATATCCGCGCCGACCTCGTCGTGATGCTCCGCATGGTCGGCGACACCCTGGCCACACCCCTCGGCCGAGCGATCGTCAACGCGTCCATGAGCTTCGACGACGACGATCCGGTTCGGCAGGCCGGTCAGGACGTCCACCAGGAGCGGCTGGCGGCGCTGCAGGTTCGCATCGACAGGGCGGTCGCGCGCGGCGAACTGCCCGCGGTGGACGCCGAGTTTCTCAACTCGATGCTGGTGGCGCCGGTGCACTCGCTCGTGGTGCGCGACCGCCGCCGGTTGACCAGGGAACTGGCCGCACGCATCGTCACGACGGTCTTCGACGGAATACTGCCCCGGCAGTCGTAGCGCGGCCTGTACGACGGCCGCTACACGACCTGGTGGCCGAGGCGCCAGACGGCGTGGGTGAGGGGGACGCCGGGGCGGTAGGCGAGGTGGGTGGCCGAGGGGGCGTCGAGGATGTGGAGGTCCGCCCGGGCACCGGGACGGATCACACCGACGCAGCCGTCTCCGCTGTCGCGGCACAGGGCTCGCGCACCGCCGGCGGTGGCCGCGCGGACGGCCTCGGCGACCGACAGTCCCATCTGCAACACGGCGGTGGCCACGCAGAACGCCATCGACGTGGTGTACGAGGTGCCCGGGTTGGCGTTGGTGGCCAGCGCGATGGTGGCGCCGGCGTCGAGCAGCCGGCGGGCCGGGGCGAGAGGCTGCCTGGTGGACAGGTCACATGCCGGCAGCAGGGTGGCGACGGTGTCCGACCCGGCCAGCGCGTCGACATCCTCATCGGACAGATGGGTGCAGTGGTCCACGCTGGCCGCGCCATGCCGCACCGCGAGTCGCACACCCGGACCGGGGCCGAGCTGGTTTCCGTGCACCCGCAGGCCCAGTCCGCGGGCGGCCGCGGCCCGCAGCACCCGTGCGGAGCGGTCGGCGTCGAACGCGCCGGTCTCGCAGAACACGTCGGCCCAGCGAACGTACGGCGCGACCGCGTCGAGCATCTCGCCACACACCAGGTCCACATAGGACGTCTCGTCGATGCCGGCCGGCACCAGATGCGCGCCCAGGAACGTGACGTCGTCAACGAGGGTGGCGGCGATTCGCGCGCAGCGAGTCTCGTCCGCGACGGTGAGGCCGTAGCCGGTTTTCGTTTCCAGGCAGGTGGTGCCCTGCCGGACCGCCTCGAACACATGCCGGGCCAGGTTCGCGGTCAGCTCGGCGTCGCTGGCCGCGCGAGTGCTCGCGACGGTCACGGCGATACCGCCCGCCCGGTAGGGCTGGCCGGCCATCCGAGCCTCGAACTCGGCGGTCCGATCGCCGGCGAACACCAGATGGGTATGGCTGTCCACCCACCCGGGCAGCGCCGCGCGCCCGCCGACGTCGACACGCCGATCGGCCTCCGGTGCCGCGCCGGCCGGGCCAACCCAGGCGATCCGCTCGCCGTCCAGCACCACGGCGGCGCCGTGCGGGGTGCCCAGCTCGGGATCGTTGGTGGTCAGCTCGCCGATTCCGGTGATCAGCACGCTGCTCAGGCCGGCATCACCGCCACAGCCGCTCGATCTCCCTGGCCAACAGTGCCGAGGGTCGCTCGATGAGCCGGTGCACGCCGTCGTGGACGATCGAGCGCCCGGCGATCATCACCTCGCGAACGTCCGCGGCGGTGGCCGCGAAGAACACCCCGTCCGGTTCGATGCCTGCCGTGCGCGGCGAGTCCAGCGTCACCGTGACCAGATCGGCCCGCGCGCCCGGCGCGATCCGGCCCGCCTCCGGAAATCCCAGCGCGCCGTGGTCGGTCGAGGCGGCGAGCAGTTGGGCGACCGTGAACCTACCGCGCTGCTCGGTGACCAGCCGCTCGTTCATCTCCAGGGCCCTGGCCTCCTCGAACGGGTCGATCATGGCGTGGCTGTCACTGCCCAGACACAGTGGGACACCCGCGTCCGACAACTCCCGCGCCGCGCCGATGCCGTCACCGAGATCCCGCTCGGTCGTCGGGCAGAAGCAGGCTCGCGCACCGGAGGTCGCCAGGATGATCCGGTCGGCGTCGGTGAGATGGGTGGCGTGCACGGCCACCGCGCGCGGCCCGAGCACGCCGGCCTCCGCGAGCACCGCGGCCGGTGTGTCGCCCAGCGCGAGCAGGCAGTCCGCGTTCTCGGCGCGCTGCTCGGACACATGCGCGTGCAGCGGGCGGCCCCGCGACCACGCGGCAACCGTGGGCAGCGCCTTGAGTGGCACGGCGCGTACCGAATGCACCGCCGCTCCCACCACGACCCCGTCGCGCCGGCCGTCCCAGTCGCGGCCGCCGTTGGCCGGGCGGAACGATGCCACCCTGGCGATCCAGGATTCCGCGTCACCATCGCTGAACCTCTGCTGCACCCCGGCCGGCTCACCGTCGAAACCTCCCGCCAGATAACAGGTGTCGAGCAGGCAGAGCCGGATGCCGGCGTCCCGTGCGGCCGCCACCAGCGCGGCACCCATCGCGTTCGGATCGGCGTAGCGTGCGCCGCCGGGTGCGTGGTGCAGGTAGTGGAACTCGCCAACGCTGGTGTAGCCGGCGAGCACCATCTCGGCGTAGACGGCCCGGGCGAGCCGGTAGTAGGAGTCGGGATCGAGCCGGTCGGCCACCGCGTACATGGCCTCCCGCCAGCTCCAGAACGTGCCCGGCTCACGCGGTGTCCGGCACGGATGTGTCCGGCCGCGTAGCGCCCGGTGGAAGGCGTGCGAATGCGCGTTGGCCAGGCCCGGCAGGGTCAGTCCATCAAGGACGGTGCCGGAGCGGGGCTGGTCACGGACGATCTCCGTGATGCGGTCCTCGGTGATCTCGACCCGCACACCGGTCGCGATTCCGTCGGGCAGCCAGGCGTGTTCACACCAGTAGTCGGCCATCAGCTCTCCCGCATCGGGATGCGGAGACCACGTTCGGCGGCCACATCGATCGCGCGCTGGTATCCGGCGTCGGCGTGCCGGAGCACGCCCAGCGCGGGATCGTTGCGCAGCACCCGGTCGATCTTGCGCGCGGCCAGCGGGGTGCCGTCCGCCACACAGACCTGGCCGGCGTGGATGGACCGTCCCATGCCCACTCCACCGCCGTGGTGGATCGACACCCATGTGGCCCCGGAGGCGGTGTTGACCAGCGCGTTCAACAGCGGCCAGTCGGCGATCGCGTCCGAGCCGTCGGCCATCGCCTCGGTCTCCCGGTAGGGGGAGGCCACGCTGCCGGCGTCCAGGTGATCGCGTCCGATCACCACCGGCGCGGACAGTTCGCCGCGCGCCACCATCTCGTTGAACCGCAGCCCGGCGAGATGCCGCTCGCCGTAGCCGAGCCAGCAGATCCGGGCCGGTAGTCCCTGGAACGGGACGCGTTCCTCGGCGAGTTTGATCCACCGGGCCAGGGATTCGTTGTCGCCGAACAGATCCAGGATGGCGCGGTCGGTCGCGGCGATATCGGCCGGATCGCCGGACAGCGCAGCCCACCGGAACGGGCCCCGGCCCTCGCAGAACAGCGGCCGGATATAGGCGGGGACAAAACCGGGAAAGTCGAACGCCGACGCGCAACCGCCGGCCAGCGCCTCGGCCCTCAGCGAGTTGCCGTAGTCGAACACCTCCGCCCCGCCGCGCAGATAGCCGAGCATCGCCTCGACATGCACGGCCATCGACGCGCGGGCGCGCTCGGTGAATTCCGCCGGCTTGCGTGCCGCGTAGTCGTGCCATTCGTCGACCGACACGCCGATCGGCAGATACGCCAGCGGATCGTGCGCGGAGGTCTGGTCGGTGACGATGTCCGCCTCGACGCCGCGCCGCAGCAACTCCGGCAGCACCTCGGCGGCATTGCCGATCACCCCGACCGACAGTGCCCGGCGTTGCTGTTTCGCGGCCGTCACCCGGTGGACCGCATCGTCCACATCGGACGCCAACTCGTCGAGGTAGCGGGTGCCGAGGCGGCGCTGGGCGCGGTGTGGGTCGCATTCCACCACCAGCGCGGCACCGCCGTTCATGGTGATCGCCAGCGGTTGCGCGCCGCCCATGCCGCCGAGGCCGGCGGTGAGTGTCAGGGTGCCGGCGAGCGTGCCGCCGAACCGCTTGTTCGCTACGGCCGCGAACGTCTCGTAGGTGCCCTGCAGGATGCCCTGGCTGCCGATGTAGATCCACGAACCGGCGGTCATCTGCCCGTACATGATCAGCCCGAGTGCCTCCAGCCGGCGGAACTCCGGCCAGTTGGCCCAGTCCCCGACCAGGTTCGAGTTGGCGATCAACACCCTGGGCGCCCATTCGTGGGTGGGCAGCACGCCGACCGGTTTGCCGGACTGGACGAGCAGGGTCTCGTCGGCCTCCAGGGTGGTCAGGCAGCGCTCGATCGCGTGGTAGCTCGGCCAGTCGCGGGCCGCCTTGCCGGTGCCGCCGTAGACGACCAGATCCTCGGGCCGCTCGGCCACCGCCGGGTCCAGGTTGTTGTGCAGCATCCGCAGTGCGGCCTCGGTCTGCCAGGTGCGTGCCGTCAGCTCGGTCATGCGAAACCCCTTACCGCGTCAAGGACCGCTCCGGTCGCGACGAGTTCCTCCGCGGCGGCGATCTCCGGCGCCAGGTGACGGTCCGGCCCGGGGCCGTCGACCCGGGTGCGCAGCAGATCGCGGACGGCCCCGGTGACCGGAGCCGGCCGCAGCGGGGCACGCAGGTCCAGCGCCCGCGCGGCGGTCAGCAGCTCGATCGCCAGCACGGTGGTCAGGCCGGCGATGCCGCGCCGCAGCTTGCGGGCCGCCGACCAGCCCATCGACACGTGGTCCTCCTGCATCGCGCTGCTCGGGATCGAGTCCACCGACGCCGGCACGGCCAGCCGCTTGAGCTCGCTGACGATCGCGGCCTGGGTGTACTGGGCGATCATGTGGCCGGAGTCGACCCCGGGATCCTCGGCGAGGAAGGCCGGCAGCCCGTGCGAACGGGCCACGTCGAGCATCCGGTCGGTGCGCCGCTCGGCGATGCTGGCCACGTCGGCCACCGGGATGGCCAGGAAGTCCAGCACATACGCCAGCGGGGCGCCGTGGAAGTTGCCGTTGGACTCCACCCGGCCGTCATCGAGCACCAGCGGATTGTCGATGGCGGAGGCCAGCTCCCGGTCGGCGACCGTCTCCGCGTACCCGAGGGTGTCGCGTGCCGCGCCATGCACCTGGGGTGCGCAACGCAGCGAATAGGCGTCCTGGACGCGGGTGTCGTCGGGGCCGCGATGACTGGCCACGATCGGCGAATCGGCCAGTGCCAGCCACATCCGGCGCGCCGACTCCGCCTGCCCGGGATGCGGCCGCAGCGTCTGCAGGTCGGCGGCGAACGCCCGGTCGGTGCCGAGCAACGCCTCGACGCTCATCGCGGCGGTCAGGTCGGCGGTGTCCAGCAGGGTGTGCAGGTCGGCGGCGGCCAGCACGAGCATGCCCAGCATGCCGTCGGTGCCGTTGGTCAGCGCCAGACCCTCCTTCTCCGCCAGCACCACCGGCTCGATGCCGGCCCGCCGCAGCGCCTCCGCGGCCGGCACCAACTCGCCGGCCGGATCGATCACCTCGCCCTCACCCATGAGGGCCAGCGCCACCGAGGCCAGCGGCGCGAGGTCACCGGAGCAGCCCAGCGAGCCGTACTCCCGCACCACCGGGACGATTCCGGCGTTGATCACCGCCGCGAGGGTGGCGGCGGTGACCGGCCGGACGCCCGAATGTCCGGCCGCCAGGGTGCGCAGCCGCAGCAGCATCAGCGCCCGCACGACCTCGGGTTCGACCATCGGGCCGGCCCCGGCGGCATGCGAGCGGATCAGGGATCGCTGCAGGTCAGCGCGCCGCTCTGGGGGAATATGCCGGACCGCCAGGGCGCCGAAACCGGTCGACACGCCGTAGGTGGGCCTGTCGGAGTGGGCCAGCGCGTCGACGTGCCGGCGGGCGATGTCGATCCTTTTCTCGGCGACCGGGTCGAGCGTCACCCGCGCTCCACCCCGCACCACCGCGAGCACCTCGTCGCGTCGCAGCGCCGCCGTCCCCAGCCGTATCTCGTCTGCCATGTGCTCATTCCACCGTTTGCGGGCGCGGCGCACCATGGGGAGCGAAACGGGATCGACACGGGGCGGTGATCCGGTGATGGCCGGCGTGGCTGAACTGATCGTGAACGGACGACCGTATGAGCTGAGGGACGGCGACGGAGACCGGCGGGCGAAGGATCGCGGCCTGCTGGCCTTTCTGCGCGACGAACTGGGCCTGACCGGCGCGAAACCCGGCTGCGGCGAGGGTGCCTGCGGTGCCTGCACGGTGCTCGTCGACGGCGTTCCCACGGTGTCCTGCCGGACCGCGGTCGCGGACGTCGTCGGCCGATCGATCACCACCGTCGAAGGCCTGGCCACCCACGGCCACCTGCACCCGGTACAGCAGGCGCTGTTGGAGGAACACGCGTTCCAGTGCGGCTACTGCACGCCGGGCATGGCGGTGCGGGCGTCCGCACTGCTGGCCGGGCACACGGTTGGGGACACGGTTGGGAAGCCAGCCGAGGGCACCACCAACGTGGATCGCGAGCGGATCGTCGCGGCGATGAACGGGAACGTGTGCCGGTGCGGCTGTTATCCACGGATCATCAACGCGGTGCGTCGGGCCGCCGAATCACCGGCGACGGCCGAGACACTGCCGGCGCTCACCCCGGCGCCGGAGTTCCGCCGGCCTCGCCGGCCGTGGGACCTGTCCGCGCCCGAGGACCGGGACTGGTTCGAGGTGCTCGGTGACGGGCTCGTCGTGGTGCTGCCACCGCCGGCCTCGCCGGGCGGCTGGCCGGCCAGGGGCGGCGGTGCCTGGCTGCACATCGCGCCATCCGGCCTGGTCACCGCGTTCAGCGGCAAGGTTGACCTCGGGCAGGACAACCGGACCGCGTTCCAGTTGTTGGTCGCCGAGGAACTCGGGGTGGATCTGGGCCGGGTGCGGGTGGTGCTCGGCGACACCGACCTGTGCCCGTTCGACGCCGGCACGTTCGGCAGCCGGTCGATGCCGGATGCCGGCGAGGCACTGCGCGGGACCGCCGCCGGGGCCCGCCGGATTCTGGCCGAGGGGCCGGTCTCGGCCGGTGCGCGTGAGCTGCGGGTGCTGCGTGGGAATGCCGAGCCGATCTCGCCCACCGCCTGGCAGGTCGCCGGCACCGACGCGGCCCGGCCGACGTCTCTGTCGCACAACGTGGACATCGTGACCGGCGCCCGGAAGTTCGTGTCCGATCTCGTCCGGCCCGGCATGCTGCACGGCGTGCTGCTGCGCCCGCCGACCGTCGGATCGGTGCTGGTCAACGCCGACACCACGGCGGCCGAGCGGATTCCGGGCGTGCGGGTGGTCCGGGACGGTGACTTTGTCGGGGCGGTGGCCGGCGACCCGGCGACCGCCCGGCGGGCCATCGCCGCGATCGACGCC